>NZ_JCBDGU010000056.1:0-488522 GCF_059834255.1 Vibrio sp. R11-SG3-ISO9 | reverse complement strand
ACAGAGTCTTTCCAAAAAAGTCGCTTACTCCCAGCCATGATTTGAATAATACTTGGAGAGTGGACTCGCACATTTCTGAGTTTCTGAAGTTGTTCGGCTCGAAACAGAGTCACTTGATACTGAGCGCTCATTACGCCTCCTAATTGGTCGACTAACGTGTGTAAGTTGCCGTTAGTGTGGCCTTGTCGATAGCAATGCTGTTAAGTGTAAAGCCTACCACGGCCGGCGGCGTATTCTCATCGAGGCCTAAGGTCGCCTTTGGCAGTGCCCAAACCGTAAACTGATAGCGGTGCATACCGTGACCTTTTGGAGGACAAGCACCGCCAAAACCTGTACTTCCGTAATCGATACGAGCCTCTTTCCCACCAAGCTTGCCGATATCAACGCCTTGTTCTAACTCCGTTGTTTTGCTTGGAATATCAAACGCGACCCAATGCCAAAAACCACTGCCTGTTGGTGCGTCTGGATCATAAGCAGTGATAGCAAAACTCTTGGTGCCTTCCGGTACATCTTTCCACATCAGTTGCGGCGACAGATTCTCGCCATCACAACCCCAGCCCTGATATTCAAACGTCTTAGCCATTGGATGGCCTTCCTGAACGTCTTGACTAACCAGCTCAAATGCTTGAGTTGAGCCTGCGCTAAAAAGACCTAGTGCGAGTAGAGATAGTGTTGGTAGTTTCATTGTTCGATTCCTTTTGTGAGTTCGGAATCAGTCTATCGTCAGTAACATCGCACAATATCTTTATAAGTATCACATTGAGTTTAATTTAAGCAACATTTGATACTTTTAGGGGTTTCGGAGATTTTTATGGCGGGAGAGCCAAAAAGAAATACGGTTTTATAGCTGTATTACCCAGGCAAAGAAAAGCCCCAGAGCACGACACTCTAGGGCTTTAGAAAGCTTAAATCTGAAATTGATCTAACGGTTTTCTATCAACATGGTGCCAGCGCCGGTATTCGACACGGGGGCGTGATAGCTGCTTTTCAGCACGTTAAGCTCGCCAGTCAATGCACCACGCATACCAAGCCACATAATAAATTCCGCACCTTGCGCACCGCCCTGCTCTACTAGGTCGTAGATCGAAAGTTTAGTCAGCTCTTCTGGGTTGTCGATCAGCTTCTTCATGCAGTAAAGGTCGAACTCTTTATTGATAAAACCAGCACGCTCACCGTCTAGCTGGTGAGAAAGACCACCAGTGCCAAGCACAACAACCTTCAAGTCTTTATCGTAGCTTTCTACTGCCTTACCAATCGCTTTACCTAGATCGTAACAACGTTTAGGTGATGGCATTGGGTGCTGTTCTACGTTGATACATACCGGAATCACCTTCATGTGACCGTAGCTGAAGTTTGGCCACATCAGCTGCATTGGTACAGTTAGACCGTGGTCAACTTTCATCTCTTGGCAGATGGTAATATCAAACTCGTTCTCAACCAGTTCGTTACAGATGTGCCACGACAGCTCTGGGTCACCGTTGATTTCTGGAATAGTTGGAATACCCCAGCCTTCATCGGCATTCTTATAACTTGGCGCGGCACCAATGGCGAAGGTCGGTTTCTTATCAAGGAAGAACTCTAGGCCGTGATCGTTATAAAAAACGACTGCTACATCTGGTTGAACTTCATCTAGCCAGTGGTGAATCGGTGGATACGCATCAAACAGAGGCTTCCAGTATTCAGTTTGTTGTAGATTGTTCTCAATTGCCTTACCAATTGAAGGAATGTGGGAAGTGGTAATTCCGCCAACGATCTTTGCCATAACTATTTCCCTGCCTCTACTAACATCTGTTTAAATTCTTCAACTGTCATACCCGTTTGCATCGCACCAATATCTTGCATGTTGAGTCCCAACATACCGACGAATTTGGCAAGGTAATAGATACTGCCACCTTCTGCGATCAACCCTAGAACATCACGCTCCTTGATTGCCGTCTTTTGAGCTTCCGTCAGGCCATATTTGTCACAGTAAGCCATTTCATCGGCTGAAAATGCATCACGCCCCGCTTGTTCGTTAAGTGAATGACACATCTTGTTCAAGCCATAGCCTTTACGCGCCATCGCGCCATCAAACATGGTTGTGCCGGGGATCGGCTTATTATTTAGGTAAGTCATGTTACACGCTCTCCGGCCAGTAAAGTTTCATAGGGTTAGTAACAAGTAGTGCTTGCTGCTGCTCAACAGTAGTAGCGATTTGTGGGATCACATCCACTAGGTGGCCATCATCTGGAGTATGAGACTTCATATTTGGGTGTGGCCAGTCGGTGCCCCAAAGTACGCGGTTTGGAAACAGATCAACCAAGGTTTTAGCAAACGGCACTACATCAGAGTAGTCAGGCGGCGTTTGAGTCAAACGCTCTGGGCAGCTCACTTTGCACCAGATATCTGGGTTACGCTCCATCAGGGAAATAAACTTACCGAACTCTTGGCTATCAACACCTTTTGTCACGTCAGGACGACCCATGTGGTCAATCACTACCGTCATGTTGAGCTCTTCTAAAAACGGCGTTACATCATCGATATCTTGCGCTTCAAAGTAGACCACAACATGCCAGCCCAATGGGCGGATTTTTTCAGCAATCGCTTTAAGCTTTTCAGTTGGTACCGTATCAACCAAGCGCTTCACAAAGTTAAAGCGAACACCACGAACGCCAGCTTTGTCCATCGCTTGTAGCTCTTCGTCTGTGACAGTTTCGTCAACGAATGCAATGCCACGAGCTAACTCACCAGCGGTCTCTAGCGCATCAACAAGCGCGCGATTATCGGTACTGTGGCAAGAAGCCTGAACAATCACATTACGGCTAAAGCCTAAGTGATCACGCAGGGCAAAAAGCTGCTCTTTTGACGCGTCGCACGGGGTGTACTTACGCGCCGGAGAGTAAGGGAATTTAGCCGCAGGACCAAAAACGTGACAGTGGCTATCCACTGCGCCTTCTGGCACCACAAACTTCGGCTTGCTTGGATTTGGGTGGAACGGTAGGTAATCAGCGTCCATGTTTCTTCCTTGTTATTTTCAGCAGGCTTACAGTCCAAATACGGTGCCATCGAACAGCTTTCTTGCTGTGCGAAGGATCGCGGCGGACTTCACTTGATTTTGTTCAACGTCTAGCACCACGCTCATCTTTCCGATTGGGTGTTCAACATCGATATGTATTTGTTTTTCTATTTCGACTTCAGCAAGTTGCTTGGCTGGGGCGTCATTCAAGATGCAGGCACTCGCGACACTCACTGCGCCCAACACACCGATCGACGCATGGCAGCGATGAGGGATAAAAGTACGCGTTGAAATACCACCACCATATTGAGGTGCGCTCACCAGTGTCATTTTCGGCACGCTTAGCTCACGAACATCGCCGAGATTCATCATTGGCCCAGCTTGCAGGCGTATCGACTCCAGACGTTGCTTAAGTTCTGCGTTGTCGTCCAATTGCTCGCGAGACTCGTCACCAGTAAGGCCAAAATCTTGCGCTCTTAGCACCACGACAGGCATACCGTTATCAATCAGGGTTACGCTCACGCCATCAATCACGTCGATTTCATTCCCCGTTGGCAATAAAGCACCGCAGGTAGAGCCAGCCGTGTCTTCAAAGCAGACCGCTAGCGGAGCCGATGTATTAGGGACTCCATCAATATGGCAGTCACCAGCATAGGTCACTTGCTTGTTTGGGGTTTGCACGGTAACCGTTGCTACCTGCTGTGTATTCTCCATAAAGATGCGAACCGAGGTTTGACCCTCTTGTGCTTCTACCAATCCACGTTCAATCGCAAACGGTGCAACACCCGCTAAAATATTGCCACAGTTTTGCTTGCCACTAATAAGCTTTTGGTCAACAAATACCTGTTGAAATAGGTAGTCAACGTCGACGCCTTCACGTTTTGACGATTCCACTATCGCAACCTTAGAGGCGAGTGGGTCTGCGCCGCCAATTCCGTCGATCTGTCTTGGGTCGGGGGTGCCCATCATCGACAGTAAAAACTGCTCACACGCCTGCTCGTTCTCCGGTAAATCCTGACGCAGGAAATAAGCTCCCTTTGATGTACCAGAGCGCATCCACATACATGGTGCACTGAAGGGATGACTAGACATATTTCAGTCCTTTCTCTTCTAGGCGGCCACGCATTTGATAGATGTCCAGACCCAACTCGCCATTCGCTAATCGAACACGCTTTGCTTCTTCACGTTCAATACGCGCTAGTGATTCATGCAGAACTTCTTCCGCTTCCTCGCGACGCACAACCACAACGCCATCTTCATCCGCGACCATCACATCACCAGGGTAAACCAGAGCGCCTGCACAGTTCATTGGCACGTTCACTGAACCCAGTGTCTCCTTGATGGTTCCTTCACTGAAGATCGCCTTAGACCATACTGGGAAATTCATTTCACGCAGGTCACGAGTGTCACGTACGCCACCTTCGATGATAAGACCGACCACACCGCGCGCTTGCGCCGATGTCGCTAGCAAGTCGCCAAAGAAACCGTGATTAGAAGGGGAAGTCGGTGCGAATACTAAGAAGTCACCCTCTTTTGCTTGCTCGATCGCTACGTGCATCATCCAGTTATCACCCGCTGCACCTGAGATGGTCAATGCAGAACCCGCAACCGCGTCGCCTTGGAAAATTGGGCGCATGTAATGAGCCAATAAGCCTTTACGACCTTGAGCTTCATGAATGGTTGCTACACCACATTGACGCAGGCCTTCAATAAGCTCCTTGTCTGCGCGCTGAATATTTTGTACTACGACGTTGTTCTGCATTTGTGTTCCCTCTTAATAGATCTCGGCAGGTGAATCCCTTCAAAGGTGGTTACTGCTCGCTGATGTATTCACTATAAAGAGGTGCTGACAAACGCGATATTTCAATTATTTCGCAAGGTATAAGATTTTGAGATAGGGAGTGCAATTACACCAGTTGCCGCTTAGGTGCTGCGCCCTGCGCTATCGGTAATCTTCAAAAATTGAATGGGTGTTAGGAAAAAACAATTATCGCGAGAAAGAGGGTTTTGCTAGCGTAGTGACAAATAACGATAAGGAGTGAATCATGATTCAATGTCGACTCATAGGGCAGAACATCCAACGTTCTCAATCGCCGGATTTTCACAATGCCCTTGCTGAAAAGCTTAATATTGAACTGCACTATCAACTCGAAGAGCTGACCATCAACAACGCAGAAGCACTCCACCAGTACACTACAGACTTGTTCGACAACGAGATTGATTCAGCCAACGTTACCTACCCCTACAAAGAACAAATACTATCGGTCGCCGATCAGCTCGCGCCTTGTGCCAAGCGAGTCGGTGCAGCTAACACGCTGGTTAAACGAGACCAACAAGTCATCGCTTACAACACAGACTACAGTGGCTTTATCGCTGCATTTAACCAATTTGGTCAACACAAGCCGGGCAAAGTAGTAGTGCTTGGTTGTGGTGGTGTCGGCAAAGCAATCTGCTTTTCACTTGCCGATCTCGGTGCGACAGAGATCGCAATATATGACCGGGATCTAACAAAAATGAATAGCCTAGCGAAGCTGCTTGCGGCTGAGAATATAGATACCGTATGTTTGAATGAAACGACGCTAGAAACAGCGGTACAGAAAGCAGAAGGTGTCCTCAATTGCACGCCCATCGGTCACTATCAAACACCCGGCTGCCCAATTGAAACCTCTTGGTTACAGGAGCAGGCTTGGTGTTTTGATGCCGTATACACACCGCGAGAGACAGAATTTCTGAAAGCCGCACAGCAGAAATCTATCAATACGTTGAGTGGCTTTGAGCTCTTTTTCCATCAAGCACATGATGCGTTCACCCTGTTCACAGGTGCCCAAGTTTCAACTCAACAACTCAATACTTTTAAGCAAACACAGCTTGCGAATTTACGTTAAGGACAATGACTCAATGAAAAAAATCTTAATACTCAACGGACCTAACCTGAACCTACTTGGCACACGTGAGCCTGCACAATACGGCTACGAAACACTGTCTGACGTAGAAGAAAACTGCCGTAAAGTCGCAGCGGAGTACGGTTATGACGCTGAGTGTTTTCAAAGCAATACCGAAGGCAGCCTAATTGATACCATCCACAAAGCGGGCCGTGAGTTTACTCAAGGTGAATGCGCTGGCGTGGTGTTTAACCCGGGTGCTTACACGCATACATCGATTGCTCTTCACGATGCAATTAAAGGGGTTGAAGTACCTGTGGTTGAAGTACACATCTCAAACGTGCATGCACGTGAAGCTTTCCGCCATCACTCGTACATTTCACCTGTCGCTGCAGGCACCATCATAGGTATGGGCACAAAAGGCTACAAATTAGCTTTGGATTTTTTGTTAGATAAGTAATACCAACTAGATTTCCATGGGGCTCTCGAGCCCCTTTTTTAATGTTTCAACAAAACTGAATACCCTACCTAAATTAGCCACTCAGAGTTTGGTCATCACACTTCTCCTCACCTTGTGCCCCGTTTTTTCTGGCCTCATGCAGTACGTCTAATCACAAACCGAATATCCGACTCTTTTTTTGAATTTCCGATTTTCAGCTTAATTACCCAACATTGATTTTGTTAACCAAACGTTAACAACCCTACAAATAGAAATGCTGTCAAAATAATAAGGAACTCAATAATGGAATTTCGTAAAACAGCACTGGCAACCGCAGCGTCTTTGCTTGCAACACTTAGCTTCTCTCATACTGCTCTAGCAGCGAAAACTGAAATCAGCATCGGCCACGTTGATTCGCAAAACTGGCAAGTCTCGAAAAAAGGGGCCGCAACGCAGGTCTTTAAAAATCTTGTCGAGGCAGAATCTGGTGGTGACATCAGTGTGAAAATATTCCCATCAGGACAACTGGGCGGTGAAACCGAACTACTGCAATCAGTCCAAGAAGGTATGCTAGGGATGACGATCGTTTCGGGATCTTTTTCTAAAGTGTGTCCGGAAGCCGCTGTACTTGAAGTTCCTTATCTATTCCCATCCTCACCTATCGCTTGGAAGGTGCTCGACGGTGAATTTGGCGAAAAGCTCGCTGAACATTGTTTAAAACAGACAGGCCTGCGAACCCTAGCTTATGGCGAAACTGGCTTTCGTCACTTCACTAACTCAAAGAAAGTCATCAAGAAGCCGACTGACCTAGCTGGCATGAAAATTCGCGTAATGCCAAACCAGTCTTTCATTGAGTTTATGAAGATTCTGAACGCAAATGCGACGCCAATATCAGCTCCTGAGCTTCCAGCAGCCCTAACAACAGGCGTGATTGATGGTCAGGAGAATCCCGTCAGCGTCATTGTCGAAAAGAAACTCTACGAGCTACAAGATCACATCACACTTGATGGCCATGTTTACAGTGCCGACTTCCTCGTAATCAATGATGACCTATTCCAAGGGTTAAGTGACAGCGACAAAGCCATCATCACTCGAGCATCTAAAGTTGCAGGGACAGTGGGCCGCGCCATTCAACAGATTAACTCTGCGCAGGGTCTAGAAACCTTAACTAAGAACGGTATGCAAGTCACCACACTGACATCAGAAGAGCTAGACGCCTTCCGCCAAGCGTCTCAACCAAAAATGATCTCTTGGCTCTCGACCAAAATCGACAAGCAGTGGATGAACTCAGCGCAACAATCTGTTGAATCTGCAACAGCCAACCAATAACACGAGGCCAGAATCATGACGACAAATAAACAAGTTCGCCCACTGCGTATTGGCCTAATCGGCTGTGGTGTCATTAGTGATATCTACCTAAAAACCAGCAAACGTTTCGATATTATCGATATTGTTGCGTGTGCAAGCCTAAATATCGAAGAGTCACGAGCAAAAGCGCAACAATACGATATTGCGAAGGTATGTACTCCAGAGGAAATCATTCAAGACCCTAACATTGATGCTGTGCTCAACCTGACTATTCCCGCTGTGCACGGCGAGATTTCACTAGCAGCGGTTCGTGCAGGAAAACATGTTTACTCTGAAAAACCATTCGTTACCGATTTAGCTGAAGGGCAACTCATTCTTGAGGAAGCAAAGCGCAATAACGTATTGGTCGGCAATGCACCTGACACCTTCCTTGGCAGCCGAGTACAGACTTGTAAGCGTTTGCTTGACGAGGGGCTGATTGGCCGACCAATTGGGGTAAACGCATTTGTAGGAACTCATGGCGTAGAGCGCCACCACCCTAACCCTGACTTCTACTACAAGCCAGGCGGCGGCCCACTTTTCGACCTTGGCCCATACTATTTGACGGCAATGATAGCGCTACTTGGTCCAATCAAGCAGGTGGCAGGGCTCGCTCAACGCTCTTTCCCGCAGCGTGAGATTGAGTCACAGCCTAGAGCTGGAGAGTTTATTGATGTTGAAGTTGATACTCACATCACCAGTTTGCTCGATTTCGAGAGTGGTTTATCTGGCGCCATGATGACCAGCTTTGATATTTGGGATTCACAGCTGCCTCGCTTAGAAATTTATGGCACTGAAGGTACTCTCTGCATTGCTGACCCAGATCCGACAGATGGGACCAATATTTTTGGCGGACAAGTGCTTTACAAAACACGTCAAGATGCTCGCTGGAGCTATCGACCACGAGTGCAAGGGCTTGAAAACTGGCGAGTTGCAGAAAACCTCCATAATCACGATCAAGATTCTCGAGGACTCGGCTTGGTCGACCTAGCTTATGCAGCTATCAACCAAAGAGCACCTCGCGCAAGTGGTGATCTAGCCCTTCACGTCTGCGAAGTGATGGAGAGCATCATTCAATCGAGTGACAGTCGCACCTTTAAGAATATCGAGACTCGTTGTGATGTGCCTGCTGCGCTACCAAGCGACTTTCCATACTCAGAAGGTGTTGACGTAACCACCAACGTTCAAAACAAACAGCAACCCGCAACGACAGAATAAAAGGATCTTAGTCATGCCAATAAGAGAAATGAATTTTGGTAAACCCTTCTTTAAAGCAACACTGGTCGAGAATGAGGCCGCTCTTGCTATTGATAACGCAGCAATTTTGCTCAACCTTGCCGACTCACCGTTTACAGTGAACACCCAAGCACTGGACTTTTACGAGTCCAAAATTGTACAGAACATTACATTAACCAATATCGAACGTGTGATTTTAATTGAAGGGTTTGACGCCTACGCGGATGAACAGGCTCTGCTTTCAAACATCCAGCAAACTTGGCCGCTTGCCTATGATGTCCGCAAAGAAGAGCGTTTGAAGGGCATTCAGTTTTGGATGTCGCCTAAAGAGAAAGTTGGCAACTTCGCTTTCTCGATGTATCACGCAGGCAGCGTTCCACTGACAGTAGGCTTGCATCAGACGCACGTCGGCTTCAATCACCTACGCGAGATTCATACTCAAATCGTCGGCTTCGGCAAGATGCAACAATGCTTTGAGAAAGATATCTCAACCCTCTATTTAGAAGATACTCTCGCACCGGGAGCTAGCCACAAGCCGATGTACAACCAAGAAGGTCAATATCCTTGGCATCAGTACGAAACCATCACTCCTGGCGTATTCATGGCAATAGAGATGGAACTTGAACCAACGAAAGAACAGCAATCACAACAAGACGCGATCAGCGCATAGGAGAACACCATGACGTCTAAATTGCTACCGAGCGATTTAACTTTTGCAGGCCCATTTCCAAAACTATCTCGACGACTTCGCCTCGGTATCGTGGGTGGCGGTCGAATATCGGTAACTCAATCTTCAGCTGCTCGTTTGAGCGATTACTGGGAGATTTGCGCGGGAGCACTCTCATCCGACCCAGTTAAGGCCAAACAGAAAGGGCAACAGTGGTACCTCGATGAAGATCGTTGTTACAGCTCTTTTTCCGAAATGGCCGAGAAAGAGTCTCAACGTGAAGATGGTGTCGATGCTGTAATGATAACCACCCCAAACCACCTGCACTACGATGCAGCCAAGGCATTCTTAGAGGTTGGGATCCACGTATTGTGCGATAAGCCGCTGACCAACGAGATTGATCAGGCAATGGATCTTATGCGCTTAACACAACAAACAGGTTTGGTATTTGGCGTATCCTTCGTCAACACGGCATTCCCGATGATTCGTCAAGCAAAGGCAATGGTCGAAAAGGGTTACATCGGCAAAATCAATCAAGTGCATGTTGAGTTCATGCAAGACTGGATGATGAACGAAGATATCTCTCAGGCAGAACATGTTAAGTGGCGCCTAGACCCGAAAAAGAGTGGTTCAACAAGCTGTACTGGTGACATCGGCACTCATGCCCAGAATCTCGCTAACTTCGTAACAGGACTCGAAATGACCGATATTTTGGCGCAAATGCACGTCTGTGGTGCCCCAAAACAGCTCGAAGATACCGTCATTATGATGACCAAATACGATGGTGCAATTCCGGGTACCTTAATGGCAACACGCCTTGCTTCAGGTAATCGCGGCGGCCTGAGGCTACGTGTGTTTGGTGATCAAGGTGGATTAGAGTGGGATATGGAATACCCAGAACGCCTCAAATACAGTAAGTTTGGCGATGCAGATAAAGTCTTAACACGTGGTCAAGGCGGCGAACTTTTCCCAGAAGTTGAACGCTTAACCCGTTTAGCTCGCGGTTTCTCTGAAGGTGCATTAGAAGCTTGGGCGAACCTTTACACTGAATTTGCGCTTGCTGTCGCTGCGCATAAAGATGGTTTAGATACGCCCGCAGATTGGCTTCAGTTTCCGCGCGTTGAAGCCGGAGCCAAAGGCGTTCGCTTCTCTGACGCAACGGTAGAATCGCACAATCAAAATGGGGCTTGGGTTAACTGTACACTCAATCAGTGACAACAAGACAGTATGGGCTGGAAATCGAGAGCTTACAGCCCTTCAAACTCATCAATAGCGATGCGCGCTTCTGCGAGTGAACAGCCAGATTCACTGACTAGTTGAGCGACGGTCATCGAAGGCGAGTTTTGAAGCAGTTGTTGCAAACAAACCGTTGGCTTAGGTAATACTTTGTCAATCGCAGTCACCACCCAAAGTAAGGGAACATCGCTAAGTTTCTCCCTTAATTTGTGTAGCTGCGCCTCTTCACCCGTCAGCATCCAATTCCGAGAACGTCGAATGCGTTTTAACTGACAGCCACTCTCGGCTGCTAAGGCGATCACCTGCGCCTTATCTGGCACGCGGTGGACAAAGCTATTTAGTACAACTGAAAACATAGTGTGGGTTACGAGTCTATCTCTACCGTGATCTCGGTTTTTACAGAATTGGCAATGAAGCAGTTACTGTGCGCCAGATGATGCAACTTTTCGAGCTGTTTATCCGTCGGGCGCTTATCACCAACAAATTGAATTTGAGGTCTAAGCGTAACATGACTCACCCAAGCTCGCCCCGCTTTATCTTCTTCAAGAACGCCAATCGCATCATCAACGTAAGACTCAATCACGTACTTACGCTTAGCTGCAATCCCCAAAAAGGTCAGCATATGACAACTGGCAATCGCCGCAATAAAGGCTTCTTCGGGATCAACATTTTCCTCAACGGAAAGTGGTAGTGGCACAACATGAGGCGATGACGACGCAGGTACAACAACGCCACCGTCGAACTCCCACATATGCCCACGACTGTATTGGTTATCGCTAAATACCTCATCTTCGCCTTTCTGCCAGCGAATCAGAGCACCATAATCAGACATACTTTTCTCCTTAGCGATCCGCAGGGTGGTTCACACCATCGTTAGTCACCACATCACCAATATCAAAAGGGTTCACCCCTTCCAAACAACCAATATTGAACCCGTATTCATTTGGGCTAGAGCGACGTTGATGGTGGGTATAGATACCGCAGTTTGAGCAAAAGTAGTGCTTCGCGGTGTTGGTATTGAATTGATATAACTTAAGATACTCTGCGCCTTTGAGGATCTTGATACCATCCAGCGCAACAGAGCCAACAATCGCCCCTTTGCGACGACAGATAGAGCAATCACAACGACGCGGCTTTTCGATTCCGTTGGGTAGGCTGAGCTCTAACTCCACCGCACCGCAGTGACAGGTCGCTTTATGAAATGGTTTGATCACCGTGTTGCCAACTATTTTCATTGTTCTCTCCAGTAACATCCATGTATTGCTCACATCATAACCAGTTCAGTCAGTTCTGTCCGCAGTCCCGTTTTCAGTTCGAGAGTTTTGTCATATCGCGTTAATCAATTGATTTATCAGTCAAACGACCAAAATTATCGATTAGAAAGTCCAAGAACAGTCGAATTCGCTTAGGTTGATACTTCTTGCTGATGTACACCACATTCAAATCAGCACTCGATACTGAGGTCGAGGTATTGAAGTTTTTCATATAGCCATTGAGCAAAGTAACCAAGCGTTGGTTATTGATGTCATCTTGCACATCCAGCACCGATTTTAACGCAATGCCCTCGCCTTTTAATGCCCAGTAGCGAATAACTTCACCGTCGTCTGAGAATCGCTTTGGCACAACAGTAATCGACTTCTTCATATCGTGATCTTGAAAGTGCCATGTTTTCAGTTCTTCATTGCTGCGCAGCATTGCTAAGCAATCATGGTCTGCTAAATCTTGCGGCGTTAATGGCGTACCATGCTTCGCAAGATATTCAGGAGAAGCACACAGCACACGTCGGCTCGGGGACAAACGTCTTGATATCAAACTGCTATCGACTAACTCTCCGTAGCGAATCACCACGTCCATGCCCGACTCTGCAATATTCGACAGGTTATCGTTCAAATACAGGTAAGGGATCACGTCAGGATATTGCTGACAGAACTCCGACAAGATTGGCAAAACGTACTGCTTGCCGATATCTTTCGGTGCGGCGATCTTTAATGGACCTTTAACCTCTTTGACGCCATTTTGAATCAGGTTTTCGGCTTCGCTAACGTTATCCAATATCTCCAAACACGCCTTGTGATACAGCTCGCCAGAGTCAGTTAAAGACACATGTCGAGTACTTCGATTCAACAGCTTCACGCCATATCGCTCTTCCAGTGCCTGCAGCCTTGCCGTCATGGTCGCAGGTGATAAACCTAGCTCCCGCCCTGCTGCAGCCAACCCTTGATGCTTCACGATACTGACGAACATCGCCATGTCTGAAAACTTATCCATGCTACTTCTTCCTCGCCAACCATTCATCTCAGCCGAATAATGAATTCATATTTTAGCCAATTATCAAAATTAATCGAATAAATATAATGGCAACCATCAGCAGAACACGCAGGAATTCAGAACATGAACAACGTAGTAACGAACCAAGAAAAAAGCACTTTCGTCATCATTGGTGGCACGTCAGGCATTGGTAAAGCATTAGCGATGCAATTGAGAAACGAAGACAACACAGTACACATTGCAAGCCGACATACAGGCGTTGATATCAGCAATGAAAAGTCGATTTGCGAGTACTTCGAATCGATTGGTCCCTTCGATCATTTGGTGGTCACGGCTGGCTCATCTGCTCCCGCAGGAAAGGTGACCGACGTTGCTCTTGAAGACGCAAAAACGGCATTTGATACCAAATTTTGGGGCAGTCTGAACGTCGCCAAGCATGCGGCACGTTACATCAAACCCAAGGGTTCTATCACGCTTACCACAGGCATGTTGTCACGCAAAGTGGTCGCCGGCACTTACGTAAAAACCGCTATCAACGCCGCACTAGAGAGCGTGACTAGAGTGCTTGCAAAAGAACTCGCGCCTATTCGAGTGAACGCCGTCAGCCCAGGCTTAACCATGACCGAAGCCTACAAGAATATGGACGACTCATCTCGTAATGCCATGTACGACAACGCCAAGAATAACTTACCTGTTGGCAAAGTTGGTGATGCTTCAGAGGCCGCCATGGGCTACCTGTTCGCGATTAACAACTCATATGTGACTGGCTCAATTATCGACATCGATGGCGGTGCGCTACTCGGCTAAAACACCTCGCAAAGACATAAAGAACAACCGTTAGGACGTGTACCGAAGCGTCCTAACACACCAGAATTTACATAGGCATATCATCATGAAAAAAGAACAGATCCCATTCCAAGTTTGGATACTGACACTCGCAGCATTTGCAATCGGCACCGCTGAGTTTGTTATCGCCGGTATCCTTCCACAAATTGCCACATCCCTTTCGATCACCGAAGGCCAAGCAGGTTATCTAATCAGTGCTTACGCGTTAGCTATCGTTATCGGCGGGCCAATCTTAACCATCTACCTTGCACGCTTTAATAAGAAGATGGTACTGATTGGATTAATGGCGCTATTCATTATTGGTAATGTCTTGTCAGCCCTAGCGCCTAACTATCCATTACTGCTCGCTAGCCGTGTGATTGCTGGCTTAGTTCAAGGCCCCTTCTATGGCATCGGTGCGGTTGTCGCGACCAACCTAGTGTCGGAAAAAATGGCAGGCCGCGCGGTTGGTCAAATGTTCGCAGGCTTAACACTGGCTAACGTTCTTGGCGTTCCTGCTGGTACATGGATTAGCTTGCAGTTCGGCTGGCACACCACCTTCTTTACCGTTGCTGCACTTGGCACCATCGCAATGATTTCTATCCTAACGTCAATTAAATCAAGCGGTCATAGCGAAGCGAAAGACATCAAGACTCAACTAATGGCATTTAAAAATCCAATGCTGCTTATAAGCTTGGCGATCACCGCTTTTGCTTGGTCTGGGTTTATGACGCTTTACGGCTACCTTGCGCCTATCGCCATGCACATCACCGGCTACGGTCAAGACTCCGTCACTTGGATCTTAGTCATTGTCGGTGTTGGCTTAATCATAGGTAACACATTGGGCGGCCGCTCTTCCGATAAAGATTTAGGCAAAGCTTCCATGTTTTGGGCAATCGCGATGATCGCTTCACTGGTTGTGGTAGGCCTAGTGGTAGATAACAAAATCCTATTCGTCGCAGCTGCATTTGTCTTTGGTATTGCATCATTTGCGAACGTTCCTGCCATGCAACTTCGAGTAATGAACCACGGTGGCGAAGGACAAGAACTTGCTGCTACAGCCAACATTTCAGCCTTTAACCTAGCGAATGCCTTCGGTGGATTCCTTGGTGGCATGGTACTCGACAGCCAGCTAGGTGCAGGCATGATTCCATTCGCAGCCATTGTTGTTCCTATCATTGGCTTGCTACTTATCGCCAAAGCCAACCGAGCTGATAAGCCACAAAGCAACTCGATTTTCAGCCCAGCTGAAAGCAAGTAATCCGCTCTATAACCCGAATACAAAACTAAAAAGCACAGAATTAAAGAACACCGAATTAAAACAAGGTAGAGACCATGAACAAATTATTCGAAACATCAGAACTCAAAGGCCTAGCACTGCAAAACCGTGTCGTTATGGCACCCATGACACGCGCTCGTACTAGCCAACCTGGAAACGTGCCCAACGACATGATGGCGACCTATTACCGACAACGTGCTAGCGCTGGGCTTATCATCACTGAAGCGACGCAGATCTCTGATGACTCTCAAGGTTACTCATTCACTCCCGGCGTTTACACCGATGCACAAATTGAAGGTTGGAAATCAGTAACCAAAGCAGCCAAAGAACAAGGCGCAGCAATATTTTGTCAGCTCTGGCATGTCGGCCGCGTGTCTCACCCTACCTTTCAAAAAGGCGAACTGCCGATAGCACCGTCAGCTTTAGCTCCGATAGAAACTCAGGTGTGGATTTCTGATGAGAATGGCAACGGCAATATGGTCGATTGCATCCAACCAAGAGAGATGACCCAAGCAGACATCGATCGAGTGGTTCAAGATTTTGCGAACGCAGCAAAGAAAGCCATCGAAGCAGGCTTTAATGGTGTCGAGATCCACGGTGGCAATGGCTACCTGATTGACCAGTTCCTAAGAACCAACTCAAACAAGCGCAACGACAACTATGGTGGAAGCCGTGAGAACCGACTTCGCTTTTTAATAGAGGTGGTGGATGCCGTCATTGATGCAATTGGTGCAAACAAAGTGGGCGTGCGCTTGGCGCCATTCATCACCTTCAAAGACATGAACTGCCCAGACATAGTGCCAACGATTTTAGAGGCTGCAAAAGCACTGCAAGCTCGTGATATCGCTTATCTCCACTTGTCAGAAGCCGACTGGGATGATGCACCGGTTATCCCTGAAAGCTTCCGAGTCGAGCTAAGAGAATTATTCTCTAACACCATTATCGTCGCAGGCGGCTACACGCCACAGCGCGCCGAAGAAGTATTAAGCAAAGGCTACGCGGATCTCGTCGCATTTGGTCGCCCATTTGTTGCCAACCCCGATCTGGTATCACGCCTGCAAAACGGCAGTGAGCTAGCACAACTCGATGGCGCCACTCTATTCGGCGGCAAAGAAAAAGGTTATATCGATTATCCTACGTTAAAACAGCTTCAAACGGTGTAAAAGCTAAACGATAGGCAAAAGAAAGGCTCGCGTGACTAGTGCGAGCCTAATGCTGTTTAGGGGGTAAACTGCATAGATTGAAATGGAGATTATTTGTTTAAGTGTGTCGCAATTCAAAGCTGAATTTGGGCAACTCTCCGTTTGTAAGTCTCAGTTTTAAATGATTAACAAGAATTAATCAACTTTTATAAGTTAGAGCTAGGTCAATTAAAACCTTATCTTTTACAATGACTTATTAACACAGTGTTCGCTAAGCTATATCAACTTAGTTATGCTAAGCCACGCATTTGCCAATACCCTTCTCCATGGGTTGCCAGATCTCGATGCAAAAACTCCAGAATATCGGCGACCTTGCCTGCAAGTCCTTGTGGCGGATTAAACAATAGCAGCCCACTACCTATCAGGCGGTCATCCCCTTTCGGATCTCGCAATCTTAACTCAGCCTTAATTGGGTTCGGCAACTCTTCCGATTGCATTGCATCAAAGCAGTGGCTGAGGATCAGCGAGCTCTTATCTTCGGTGTACAGCGGGTACCAAATTAACGCCGACACCTTATCTGACTTCTGATAGGCCTTGGCCAGCGCATCGATAACCGCAAGATACTCATCGTCGCTCTCATAAGGCGGATCAATTACTACCAATTGATGTCTGTCACTCTTGGCGACGACTTCTGGAAGTGCTTTCAACCCATCTCCAGCACTGACATGCAACGCACTTGAAACGCCACGCTGCTGCTGAATTTCTTCAATGTTGGCGCGCAGTAAATCCGCCTCAGATTGCTGAATATCCGAAAAATAGAAGCTGTCTTGGCTGCGCCCATGCTGATAAGCAATCGCTGCCGATCCCGGGTAGTCAGTTATCAGTTGATTAGGGTTGTAGTATTCCAAGATCGAGATAAATGATGAGAAAGCACTTGGTAGATAACCCTTGTTGCGCCATAGATACCCGACGCCTTCGGCAAATTCGCCCGCATGATTGCTCGGCGCTGTGGTTAGGTCGTATCGCGCAGTCCCTGAGTGCGTGTCAATCACGGTCAAACTTGAGTGCTGCTGCATGAGCATTTTAACGAACTCACTCAATACTGGATGTTTGAGTGCATCCCCGTGATCGCCTACATGACATTGATGTCGATATTCCATTGCTTTGCCTCATTTCCAACTAACATCTTATAAACATAAGTCATATTGGATAGAGGTGCTGCGCCAATGTGCAGATTTTTGAAATAGAGTCACTTTATCTAACCTATTGACCACACTAAAAATAAGGCCCCAAAACCGAATCCAGTCTTGGGGCCATTTATTGTGTCGAACTCTAAATGCTCAATGCGAAGCATATTGGATTAAGGACGGCTATCTTCCAGCTCATCAACCGGCTTTACTTGGTAGTGACAAGGCTGTAAGCCAAGTAATTTCGGAAGAGTGATACCAACCGAAATTGAAGACCATGTACCACTCGCGATACCCACAACCAATGCAATCGCAAAGCCTTGTAGCACCGCACCACCAAGCAACCAAAGCGCTGATACCGTCAACAACGTCGTACCTGAGGTCACCATAGTACGAGAGAACGTTGCTTTGACTGACTCGTTAAGTAGGTTGTCAGTATCGCCGTTAGGGTTGCCACGCAGCATCTCACGTACACGGTCAGCAATGATGATCGAGTCATTCAGTGAGTAACCCAGAATCGCTAACACCGCCGCCAGTACTGTTAGGTTAAATTCAAATTGAGTCAAAGCGAACAAACCGAAGATGATGGTCACGTCGTAGATGATTGCAGCCAGAGCACCTAGAGCTAAACGCCACTCAAATCGGACACTTAGGTAGAGCATGATCATTAAGAAACATACCAATACCGCCAAGCCACCTTGGTCAACCATGTCTTGACCGACTTGAGGGCCTACCACACTGCTGTTAAGCACTTTCACTTGGTCACTCACCGATGCCAAGGCATCAACTAGGCTTGTTTGCGATGCTTCCGTCAATTGACTGTAACGAATGGTCCAGCGGTCTTGTTCTGCCATACCCACCACTTGTACGTCTTGTTGGAAAGCGGTATCAAGCTCGGTTTTAAGCGCATCTTTAGTCACTTGGTCAGAGAGCTGAACCTCAGCAACCACACCACCTGTAAAATCCAAGCCCCAGTTAAACCCTTTCACGGCCACCAGCATTACCGAGCTCATGAACAGCACGATAGAGATTACCGACATCACCTTGCGCAGGCGAGTCATATTACTGTCTGAAAAATAGCGGTCTGACATAGTCATTTTTGAAGTACTCATGCTTAAATCCTTACATCGTGGCGTTGGTCACGACCCCAAACCAAATTGATGATCGCTCGTGAAGCAAAAATGCCCGTAAACATACTGGTTAGAAGACCTAAGCCCAGTGTCAAAGCAAAGCCTTGAATCGGCCCATTACCAATGGTGTAAAGAGCGACAGCGACAATCATGGTGGTGAAGTTAGCATCGAAGATTGACGAGAACGCGCTATCAAAGCCACGATCGATAGAGCTAGCGAAGCTGCGCCCTTCTTTCATTTTGTCTCGAATACGTTCGAAGATAAGTACGTTGGTATCCACCGCCATACCAACGGTTAATACCAAGCCCGCAATACCTGGCAGGGTTAATACCGCGCCCGGTAGCAATGCGATCAAACCAAATAGCGTCACCATGTTTAGGATAAGCGCGCCATTCGCGACCCAACCAAGGCGGCGATACCATAGCGCCATAAACGTCAGAGTAAGACCAAGGCCCAATGCTAGAGCTGCAAAGCCATTAGTCACGTTTTCTGCACCCAAAGATGGGCCAATGGTACGCTCTTCAATGATGGTCACAGGCGCAGTCAATGACCCAGCACGAAGCAACAGAGCCAGCTCTTGCGCTTCAGCCATGGTACCTGCACCTGTGATTCTGAAGCGGCTACCCAATTGAGATTGGATGTTCGCAACGCTGATCACTTCGCTGGTCTGTTCGCTGTTACCGGCTCTGTCGCGGCTGTATTCGCTGTACACAGTCGCCATTGGCTTACCGATGTTGTGACGAGAGAACTCAGACATTTTCTTACCGCCGGCTGAATCCAGCGTGATGTTTACTTCTGCGCTACCCATCTCACCAATGCCGCTGCGTGCATCGATAATGTGTTCGCCACTAAGTACAGCTTTGCGAGCGACAACAACACGATTTCCGTCAGTGTCTTTTAGCGTTTGAGTGTTACGTGTTGGGTTATCGTAGACAGAGTAGAACGCCAGTGAAGCCGTCGCACCAATTACGTCTTTCGCGGCTGCAGGGTCTTGAACACCCGGAAGCTCGATACGAATACGACTTTCGCCCTGGCGCTGAATTGAAGCTTCGGTGATACCTAGCTCTTCAATACGGCTGCGCATGATTTGTAGGTTTTGTTGAACCGTTAGGTTGCGAAGCGTGCGTTGTTCGTCTTCTGATTGCGTCAGGGTCAGCTTTTTGTCTAAACGGTCACGTAGCCATTGCGGGAACTCTTCACGAATCAGCTTTTGCGCCTTTTCAAAATCCGCATCGGTACGGAAGTTAAATTCCACTTTGTTGTTGACCACTTTGCCGCGGGCATAACGTACTTGGCTTGTGATCTCGTCAACCATAGCTTGAGCTTGCGCGTGGTAAACCGGAGCCATATCTACTTCGAGTAAGAACTGCACACCACCACGTAGGTCAAGGCCAAGCTGAATCGGTGCAAAGCCCATATCAGTCAACCATTTTGGTGCTGCTGGCTCCATTGCTAGCGCTACCGTCGCGTTGTCTAGAAGGCGTTCATTAAGCACTTCTTTGGCTTTCGCTTGCTGCTCGGCATCTTCTAAGATCACCACTAAACGTTTGTCTTTCTGATAAGCCGATTTAGCTTGGATGCCTTCGCTCGCAAGGTATTGAGTCACCTGCGTCGCGTCGATGGTTTTCTCAGAGCGATTGTTGATTTGAACCGAGGCATCTTCACCAAACCAAGAAGGTAAAGCGCTCAGAATCATGATGATGATGGTGGTGATAAGTACCACGTATTTCCACTTTGCGTAGTGGTTGATTTGTTTTCTTGGAATGCGTTTATTCACAGTCAAGATCTCTTATTTTGGCTAATATCTTGCGAACGAGATCGATGGCTAACCGCAACCAGAGCAAACTGATTGAACGGCAGCAGAGCACATTCGCGAATTGTTTTATGGATTGGCGAGATCAATGGACGTAGGGGCCATCGATACGACCAATCAGGGTCAAACGATTAGCTAAGAAGTTCTCGAAAGTGTGAATATTGAATATTGCCCTCTTTCCACCCCGACAAACGGGAAGGCGGAGAGCTAACAATACTGGTCCAGTGCTGTTTGAGGTCCAACATCGGGGTTGTCGCTAACAACGAAGCCAGTAAAGAAGGGGGAGAGAAGTCAATCAGCAGGTGATAGACGGGCTCAATATCACTTGAACCGTCTTGTTCATTGCTGAGTATTCGACGAAACGTGCTGGCTTGTAGACTCGATTCAGAGTCGTGATAGTGCGAGCCGTCCTCCATGGGAGGAATCAACTTGGTTTGTTCACACGCATGCCGTGCTTCAGAAGTATCTTTTTGAGAAGCTCGCGCCAGTTGCTGACACAAGTGACTGCTTGACGTCGCGGTTTGAAAAGGCTTTGCGGGAAACGAATAGCCATGACTGTTCACTAAGCCAAAACTCAGTATAAACAGCATCAACACTAAACGCGCGCCTAACTTCAACAATTCAAAACAATCCCAAATGGTAGAAACGACGACAATATATAACAGCAATGAAAGATACAATTGATTTAAAAGCGGCGTTATTCATATTTGACACAACGCTGACAATCTCGAACCAATAAAAAAGCCAAGCATAATACGCTTGGCTTTAACTCTGTTGCTTACCCGCTGAGGCAAATCTGCTCAGCTATCTACAGCATTACTTTTTAGGACGCAGAATATTCTTGTAGTGGCGGCTATTCTCACCAAACAGACGTTCGGCAAGCGCATCCATATCTTGGCGGGAGATAGAATCCACCGTCCCTTCTACATAAAACAACGCCTCCATACCAAAATCATGCATATTATAGCGAGACACAAACCAAGCTTGGTCGACAGGCGCCGATTCTAGTGGTGCGAAGTCATTCACGAGTTGTTTGCCCGCTGCCCTTAACTCGTTGTCAGAGATGCCTTTCAGTAGGTCGGCCATGACCTTATCAATCGCAGTCTCAATTTTGTCCGCGTTGTCCGGAGCAATTAACGCGCCGATAAACCAATCGTAACTGCGTTCGCCATCTTGTGAAATCCAGTAGTTATAAGGAGAGTAATCCAAACTCAACTCTTCGCGAACATAAGCGTCTAGGCGTGTAGTTAAGATACGTTGCATCAAATCCGTCATAAACACTTCTTTAGCAGTTACTCCAACCTCAGGTTGAGAGTTCGAAGTCACTGCAGCTGGAATATCTGAGATCACTCGTAAGATATATTCCGAGCTATTCTCTGTGTTGACCGATAAGTCGATACGCTCTTTATTGGGCAGTTTATAAGGCACTGAAAAGTCAGGAATCGACGCCTCTTGCAAAGGAATCGAAGCCACATACTGGCTGACTAATGGCTTCAAAATGCTCGGATCAATATCACCAACGATCACCAACTGGTTGCGACGATCTTTACTAAACAAGGTATCGTGAAGTTGACGAACTTGTTCAACCGACACATTTTCTACCGCACTACCATCAATCAAGTAATGGCTGCTATTTACTTGGTAGGTATTGTGGTTCATCGCCTGTTCAAATTGCCCCATAGGACTTTCAAGAAAGGCCGTTCTTCCCTGTATAAACTCTTGTTTTACCGCGTCTAACTGCTTTGGCGAGATATTAGGTGAAGTGGCGATCGAGTAAAGCGCGGCAAAGGCTTGCTCAAGACCGTCTTGATAGAGTTTGAATTCAATACCGTGGCGGGTTGAGTCGATAAACGAGTACAGCTCAATCGTTTCTCTATCGAGATGCGCTTCAAGCTCAGACCCCGTGAAGCTGCCTAGGCCACTACGTGCGATGGTAGCAATAGCAATTTCTGTCGCCGGATATAGACTCGGATCGAGCGCCATTTTTCCACCAAGACTGGTGTAGTAGATTCCAACTTCGTCATTGGCATAGGTGTCTCGCAGGTACCACATATCTACGCCATTACTGAGGGTCCACTTTTGGATGTAGGGGTCAGCATATTCCTGCTCAACAAGCACCACTTCTCCGGTAGTGTTTGGAACAACAAAACCATGATCGTTAGCAACTTGTGCAACTTTAATTCCAGGTGCGGCATAAGCGGCTTTTAGGCTAGCTGTCGTCTCTGTGAGCGCATCCTTATCTTCACTACCATCAACTCCAATAACCAAGAAGTAGTCGCTAGACAGTAGACTGCGGATATTGGCGTTGATGGTGTCTAAGTTAAGGCTCCCGACAAAAGCCTCTAAGCTGGCTTTCTCATCTTTCGCCGATTGCATTGGTGCTTCAACAGCTAAACTACTAACCTTATAGTTAGCGAGATCAAGCCCATTCATGGCATCCCACTCACGCTCAACATTTTGAAGCCAATCTATGTAGTACTGTTTCTCACTAACGATTTCATCTTCAGAGACACCATAATCCCTCAATGAGGTCAGTGTAGAGATAAATTGCTGCTGGGAAACCTCACGGGATCCGACAGGAAAGGCGACACTGGCCAAAGAGTAACGTTGATACTCCATTGAGTAACGTTCTGAGAGTAGCCATTGAGTAGGCAGGGCTGCGTCATTAAATACCGAGCCCAAGCGCTGCTGGATAAGTCGCTGAGAGAGGTCATCTAACCAGCGTTGATGCTGCTGCTCATGAGTGTAGACAATTTCTGAACCTCGATTGAACATCAAGCTGAGGCTTGGCGATTCCCCACCTTTTACATACTCAACAAAGTCATTTTCGTTAAACGAGGTGATTCGCTGCTTCTCTGGTCGAGGCGTTTGGCCACGCTCCCAGTCTGCAAACTTCTCCTTGATAAGCTCAACTGCGTCTTCTTTGTCGACGTCACCAGCAACGACAACTTCAACGAGCTGAGGCTGATACCATGTTTGATAGAAGCTTCTTAGCCCTTGCTGATCTGCCGCCAAGACCGATGCTTTGGTACCCAACGCATCCTGAGATTCATACTGACCACCTTCGATAAAGTAGTCGTAAAATTTGTCGGCTAATTGCTTGTCTTCAAGTCTTGCATAGCGAAACTCGCCCAGAATCACGCCTTTCTCTTTTTCCACTTCAACGTCAGCAATATCAAGACCATCACCGATATCTCGCATCCAAGTCAAAGCTTGAGTTAATTGTGTGTTGTCTGGCAGGTCGAGTTGGTAGACCGTTTCTTGGTAAGAGGTGTAAGCATTTAAATCGGCACCAAAGCTAACGCCTGCATCTTCGAATAAGCTGATGACATCATTTTGCGAGAAGTTTTCACTACCATTAAACGCCATATGCTCAACAAAGTGGGCGTAGCCTTCCTGTTGTTCGGTTTCTTGGAACGAACCTGCATGCACCACAAGTCGAACCGATACAGGTTCTTCAATATCTCGGTAGACGTGATAAGTCAGTCCGTTTTCTAGCTGCCCCGATGCCCAAGCAGGATCAGATTGGATTCGATTTTCTGTAGAGATAGAGCTACAACCGATCAAGGTCACGCTCAATGCGACCACTAAACAATAATTTTTCATAACAACCTCTTACATGTCATTGCGTGACAATATACAGACCGAGTGAATAATTATCGTTTAATACTAAATCACATGAATATCTTTGTGATCAAGATCGTCATTTTATAAAATTCATCACACTATCCGTTTAATATCATAGCCTGTTCTATTTTACTAATAGAGCCACGACTAATCGACTTACATCCCTTTAAAAAGCCCTTGTGATGAACGGCTTACCGGCAGTTTCACCCCAGATACATATGCGGACATCTGCCCAGAAAAGCTCTTACTGACCTTATCGATAGCGGCAACTCGCACCACTACCGAGCGATGTATCTGCCAAAACACATCAGGCTCTAACTGACCGAGCAGCTCTTTGAGCGACGTGCGCAGAATAAATTCCTCAACAGCGCCAGCTTCTCCAAGCTTAAACACTGACACATATTTATCTTCAGCCTTGAAATAGAGCACGTCTTCCACTGCGATAAGATGGATATCATCACCCGAATGGGCTTTGAGCCACGTGAGATATTGTGGTGTGGCGACCGTTTGAGAGAGCTGTTGGATATGCTCCATTAACGATCCCATATCAACGGGAGAGGCGTTAGATTTGCGTACTTCCAAGCGATCTTTGAGTTTTTGACAGCATGAGAATAGTCTTTCCTCGTTGATCGGCTTGAGTAGGTAATCTGCGGCATTACGCTCAAACGCTTGCAACGCATATTCATCATACGCGGTAATGAAGACTACCAGTGGTGGGTTCGTCTGTCTTTGCAGCTGCTTTGCGAGAGCCATGCCATCAAGCTCAGGCATTCGAATATCAAGGAACACCACATCCGGTTGGTGCGCCTCAATCATCTGTTTCGCCTCGGTACCATTTTGTGCCCGACCAAGGATGTCGAGTTCTGGCCAAGCGTCAGCCAAGCTCTTATCTAAGTGATGGCGAAGCAAGGGCTCATCGTCCGCTATGATGGCCGTAAAGCCGTTATTGTTTGCCATATTCGCCATGATTCTTCCTTAAAATTCACACTGTAAATCGCCATTTCTATTGGCCTGAGAGCGGTAGTTTTAATTGAGCCACCACCCCACCAGCAGCTTGCTCTTTGATTGATAAGCTTGCCTGCTCATCAAATAACATCGCGATACGTTGGCGGATATTACTCAACCCTACACCATGACCGCCGCTATTGGACGAGCTCGACAACCCTAAGCCATTATCAACCACATCGATCGTTAGATACTCTTGCTCAGCACTGAATCTAATCGAGATCTCACCGCCTTCAGCCTTGGGCTCTATCCCATGAGTGAGGGCATTCTCAACCAAGGGCTGAATCAAAAATGGCGGGATCACTTGTGTTGAGTCGATTTGGCTCTTGTCGATGCTGAAGGTTAGGCGCTCACCCAAACGAATTTTCTGAATATTCAGATACGCATCCAGAAGGTCACTCTCTTGAGCAACGGTTGATTGTTCACTTCGGCTATTACGCAGTGTAACTCGCAAAAGCTCAGTAAGCTTATCCAACATCAGCTTTGCCTTACCACTGTCAGTCTCGATCAAAGCGCTGACTGTTGCCAGAGTATTGAACAAGAAATGCGGTTCAATTTGGCTTTGTAGCTGCTTTAACTGACTGAGTACAACCACTTTCTCTTGATCTGCTTGGCGACGCTTGGCTACTTCTAATTCATTGTCTGCACGTAGCTTTTGCTCTCTGGTGTAGAAATAGTAGTAGCTGACCGAACAGAAAATGACTCCAAGGAAGATCACCGACTTAAGCTCAGATATACCTTCCCCAAAGAAGCCATTCAACCAGTAGTGCGCATTGAGTGTTCCGACCGTTAGAGCAAATACCATTGAGATGGCGATCTCCAATAAGCGTGACGTATCAGGAAACAACTTGATGAGGACAAAAGAAGAAAACACCGCGCTGTAGCCAAAGCCAAAACTAATCATGGCACTGGTGAACAGTGGCCCTCCCCAGATACTTTGAGTTGTCACGCTAATCGCGACACAAAACAGGGTGGTCACTAACCAACTCTTAAACCAAGAGTACTGTTTACATCCAGATTCACTCATCAAAATCGTCCTTTAATATTTAATAGAATCATATGACTATCGGGCAAATTAGCGTAAGCAGAATCCTTATTTCCGCCTAAAAAGCGTGCAGCAAGTTCCAGTTCAACCGACGCACTGCCATTGTCTATTGCTTGATAGTTGATCCATTGTGTTGCGATGATTCCGCCGTCTTGTGGGGCGATCATCAGATCCAGAGTTGGGGTAACATCATCCAGCCACGCCCATGTAGATGCGCCATCAGCAAACCAGTGTCGCCAACCACTTGAGTCCAATGACCAGTGCGCCATCAGGTTGTGCTCAACAATATTGGCGTGCTGATACCCCTGCGTGTAAGCACTTGCCAAAGGCTGAGTGGCCGGCATCTGCGATAAGTCTTGGGCTCTATCGATTGCGGTTTGCCACTCAGAATCACTCCATGCGCGACTGTCATACCAATATTCGAGTACGATGTTGTGCCCGGTGTCGTTAGCCCATGTCAGCCCGACAAGAGCTTGAAAAGCGTCACCTTGCTCCTCTAGTTGAACTGGCTGATATTGATCATCAGGCAAACTGTACCCTAGGCTGTGGCGTTGGTAGACCATGGATCCATGAAACTCCCACGCTAGGTTAAGCACCGAAACTAAGCTCGCCCCAAGCAACCCATGTCTGACATCGTCATAGTAGGCGAGCCATTGATACTCATGGTCACCAATCAAGTTGTAGCGCTTAATTCCCACACCTTGTTGTTCACTCGCTCTTTCGAGCTGATTGACCTCTTGAGAACCCCACGAAGAGTCACTGTAAAGCAGGGTCCACTCACCGCTATCGTCAAACATAGAGAGTGATGCGACGCCCGCGCCCTCTTCCGCAACAATACCTACCGGATTTTGTCGGTAGGGCTTTATCACATCCAATGGCCGATAGCCGTAACCAACACCCCAATCGAGACGCATCTTACCCAGCGTGACATCGATATACTGATCTCCGAACAGCGAATTAGACAAGCTAACACTGTGTTGCCAAAACAGCTCTCGCACGATCAGCTGTGTATCACTGTGACTATCGGGGATCTCTTGTCGGCTCTGTTTGTGGTAAAGGTCATCGCCCTTAATCGAGAACAAGCCAAGCCATTGAGCATAATTCACTTCAAGATCGAGTAACGCATTCACAGACTGGCGATGATATTCAGGCTCACTCAACCATGGCGTTTCCCTTGATTGCACCGTTTCAGCGCTGACCTGCCAGTCCCAAGCTAGGCTCAGTTGGTTATCATCTGCCAATACGCTCGCGCTCAATAGAGAAGTTGCAGCGGTGCTCATTGCGACAACTCGCGCACACCAGCGTTTAGGGCTACCATCTCTCGTTTTCAAACAAGCCAAAGTGTTCATTACCACCAACCTATAGCCCAGACACACTGTTACGAGACAGATACGCAGGGTTGTAGTACTTATCCGCCAGTGACTGTTCGCTGATCTCTTGATACTCAATCAGGGTACGCTTATTCGGCTGAATCTTATCAAGCAGACTCATCGCAACCACACTTGGCAGCCCATTACGCTCTCCCTCATCAAACCATGCCTGTTTGGCTAGCTTTCCCGATCTTAAGTAGAGATCGGCTTTGATTGGGAATGCGCGATCAGTGGTTAACCACAAGTCGATCGACTGATAGCTTGCTCCCTTGGTTTTAGCGGTCAGTTTTAATTTATGTGTCGTTACCTGCTCACCGTTATCCAACTCAACGCTCTCTTGCTGCACCCACTCACCTTGATAATCCTCACTCCAAGTCAGTGTTGAGATGTCACCCACCGAGGCTTCACCCAAAAGTTTCTGCATTGGTGTGATGCGAATAGGTCGGCGCGACTTAGGCATGAGCAACCAGTAGTTGTCTTCAATCATCAGCATCTTTTGCCCAGCTTCCACTGCCGATTTAAAGATCACCAGTGATTCACGATTTGGACGTGTGTAGACGTTGTACTGGCGAGTTTTATCCAACTTATCATTATCAAAAAGATGCACCACCGACACCACCTTAGACGCTTGCTCACTGTTGAGTCGGTAGCGATCGGCTTTGGCAATCATCTCTGTCACTTGTTCAGAATCAACCGCCCAACTCGAGCCACTAAACAAAAACGACAACATCAACAAACACGTCATTACTGTGTGATGCCAAACAGTTTGGCTTGCGCGTCTATTCGAAATGGCATTTAGATCATTAAACATAAGTCAGCGCCTCCGTGATAGGTTTGTTTACGCCCTTACGAGCAGCAAAATAAGCAGCAATGAGACAGATAGCAGTCACACCAGCCATGGCGTAGGCCACTAATTCAAATGAGAAGTAGATATTTAACGGATAACCATCAGTTCGGCCTGGAGGCGGTGGCATTTGCACATCCACAACCAATAATAGAACTGTCACGGCTGCGCTGGCGAAAGCCCCAAGCAAACCACCAAGTACCGCTAACAGGCCAGCCTCTTTCAAGAATCCAACAATGATTTCAGATGGATAACTACCCAATGCCGACAGCGTTCCCATCTCTCGAGTGCGCTCTGTGACCGACATAGTCATGGTGTTAAACAGAGAAACGAAAACTACCAACGCCATCACCGCACCCATAATGCCGAAGATCCGATCGTAGAGATCTTTAACTTTAACGTAGAAGAACGCGCGATCTTGCCACGGAGTGATCTCGATCTGCGAGCTGTCCGCATCGCCGTTGCGCTGTGCCAGCTTTTGTTGCAAGCGTTGATCAACCTGACTTGTCAATTGAGTCTCAAATAAGAATACTGACAGTGTGCTAACTCGATCTGTAGCCAGCAGCTCTTGTGCTTGGCTGATATGAACATACAGCTGGCGTTTATCTAGCTCAGGAACGCCAGTTGAGTAGATACCTTGCACCTTAAAATCGAAGGCATTAAGGGCCCCATCACTAGTGGTCGCGAGCAGCGTAACCCAATCGCCAATGCTCACCTTGAGATTACGCGCCAGGTCTTTCCCCAGCATCACTTGCGGCTCAGAATCGTCGTATCTTGGTGAATCAACACTGGTTAGAGTCTGCCCTTGTCGAACATCTAAAAACGGCCCTTTCATGTCGAATTCACGCTCGTTAACGCCTGTTCCCATAAAGATGGTCGACTTAGAACCATTGGAAACAAGGCCACTAAAGTAGACTCGTGGCTGAACACCGCGCACATCGCTGTCGCCAATGATCATCTTTGTCAGTTCATCTGCGTTTTCTAAACCGTTGCTTAATGGCGTATCTTCGTCCTGCTCAAAGTAACCCGGTGTGCTCAGTGTTAAGTGCCCAGTATCGCGCGCGGTCGACTCTCGCAAAGATTCATAGGTATAAAGTCCATACCCACCTGCGGAAGTGAGTGCGAACACGGCAATCGCCACGATCAAAACTGACAACAAGCTACGACGCCCATTACGCAGGAGATTGAGCCACGCTAGGCGCAGAGAATGTAGAAACCCAAACTGCATTAACTTGCCCATGAGACGGCCTCCTGATTCATTGTTGAGGTCACGATCTTGCCGTCCACCAGCTCAATCACTCGATCACAGCGGCTAGCCATTCTTGGATCATGGGTGGCGACAATAAATGTGGTGCCAAACTCGTGGCCAAGCTCGCGCATAATGTCGATCACTTTATTAGCAGTGTGGCTATCCAAGCTTGCTGTCGGTTCATCGGCAATCACTAACTTAGGCTTGTGGACCAAAGCTCGAGCAATCGCGACGCGCTGTTGCTGACCACCTGAAAGGTTATCTGGTCGATGGTGAACGTACTGCTCTAAGCCAACACGCATCAACATCTGCTGCGCTTGCTTGTGTTGCTCTTCAAGGCTTAAACCATTGAGCATCAGAGGGTAAGCGACATTTTCCAGTGCAGTCATGACAGGCACCAGATTGAATTTTTGAAATACAAAACCTAAAGCGTGGCGACGAAAACGCGCAGCGGGAATAGCTTGTTCTGGGTAGGGCTGCCCTTCTATAGAAATCATCCCTTGGTAATCTCGGTCCAACATTCCTAGGATATTGAGCAAGGTACTTTTGCCTGAGCCTGAGGGGCCGCATAACGCCACCATCTCGCCTTGCTCAATCGCTCCAGAGACTCCATTAAGGGCATGCACTACCTGCTCACCTGTTCTGTACCGCTTTTTAATGGCTTCGAACACTATCATCTTATTACCTCCCTTGTTCGAACGGATATTATTGAGCCTGACTGACGAGTGCCTTCGCCGTCATGGTTTCAATGTTGCTGCTATCTTTCTCTTCCATTACAGCCAACCATGATTGTGCTTGTGCGAAGTCTTTTGCTCGAATCGAGGCGGTGACCGCATAGCGGTAGATCCACGCTGTCGCGGCGAAGTTCTGATGTGCAAATTCGTCTTCAGATAGCAGGTCTAAATAGAGGTCATAACCACGGTCAAAGTGGTTAAACATATCTGGGAGAGAGGTATAGGTGGTCGCCGCCATTGCGCGGGTGAGGTAGGCTTCTGGCAAGCCTTGCACTCTCTCCTGCTCAGCCACAGGCTGCTCGACGCTATTTAATAGAGTCAAAGACTTATCAATGGTAGCGAGCCCTTTTTCGACATATTTCATCTTGTTCCAAGGCAGAAAAGCATCGCGCCCTTGAAGGGTTTCAGTACTGCCCAAGTAGACCAAGGTCAGCGGTGTTGCACCTTCCTTGTCGAGAATCGATTGAAGGACATCATGCGCCGCTTCAACCATATCTTCATCACCTTGAGCCGCTTGGTTGTACATAGAGAGTGCTTGTGGCGTTGGGTTAGCTGATACAGGCGCACTTACCGCTAGCCCAAAAGCGAGTGTCGAGACAAAGAGAGACGTTTTAATCGACTGCAGTGCATTGAATGGAGTATGGCTTGCTTTCATCGTGGTATTCCCTTTCCTGTTTTGATGATGAAAGGTTAAACCGACTGATGAAAAGGATTTTGTGAATGCGACAAACGGTCAATCTGAGGCGTGAGTGGTCAAAACCGTGCGTGAGCAGTATAAAAAACGTGCGCGAGTGGGGAGAGAAGAGCTCGTCTCTTATTCCAGACTAACCTTCAATTTCAACACAAATTATTGGTAATCATGGAAAAAATTCCACACAGCCATGCCCACAGGCCCTAAGGTTTTATTCTTAAGTTTGGCAACATAAACAGGGATTTCCAATGTATTTAACGCATTGAGTTGGGTGAGTTTTCCTTGCTCAAGTTCTTGCTTCACCTCGTGCATAGGCAAACGTCCCCAGCCAAGGCCACTACATATTAACGACTTCTTGGTATTATGGTCAGAGACGTACCACTGAATACCTTCCTTCAAAATTCCCGAGTCAGGGCTGGTCTTATATGAAGACTTAACGACAACTTGAGGGTACTTAGTCAGGTCTGCTTGGCTGATCTCATGTTCATCCGCCAATGGAAAGCTATCCGAGATGAATATGGGCAGCTTACAAAATTCAATGTTTCGGTACTGCACCCTCGGATCTTGTTCTAGGCCACCATAAATACCGATGTCGACTAATTCATCCAATAGCATCCGCTCACCTGAGGCAGTCTCAATGTCCAGATGAATTATCGTTTTAGGGAACTCTTGCTTTAATTTTCCCAGTAACTGAGTGACCTTATCCATTGGAAATATAGCGCTAAAGCTTATTCTCAGCTCAGTTTCAACCTCGCTGTTCATCTGCCGAGCAAACGTATCAAAATCATTGGCTTCATTCAGTAAGTGCTGAATTTTGTTGACCAATATTTTGCCATTGCGTGTGAGCTCAGGACGGTAGGTGTTACGAGTGAATATCTCTATTTGATAATACTCTTCAACCTGCTTAACCGAGTAAGACACCGCTGATCGTGCTTTGAATAGCCGCTCGCTTGCTTTGCGAAAACTGCCTTCCTGATGAATCACGTTAATAACGTGCAAATGTTCCAATGCAATCATGGTCTAATTATATGACCATTTTGGTACAAAATATATGCTTTTTTCGACCATCTTAATTATCTAAAGTAAACACATCCACTGCCACAACGAACCCTAGCATTGACATATGAGGGGTAAAAACATGGTCAAAATAGTAGACCCAAAAGGAGTTTAAGATGAATCAACAATTTCTTAGAACACCGGAGGAAGCATTTTCAAACCTAGCAGACTATCCATTTGCAGCGAACTATATCGAAGTCGATGGCATGCGAATGCACTACGTTGATGAAGGTGACAGTAACAGCAAAACCATATTTCTATTTCATGGTCAGCCATCTTGGAGCTACCTATATAGGCACATGATCCCACTGTTTGTCGAAGCCGGATATCGTGTTATTGCTCCTGATTTGATTGGCTTTGGCAAGTCAGACAAGCCGGTAAATAGCGACACCCATTCCTATGGTAATCATGTGCGCTGGATGACAAGTTTTGTGCGCCAACTTGGAATCAAACACGCCAGTGCATTTATGCAAGATTGGGGAGGCATGATTGGTCTAAGAGTGTTGGCTCAAGAACCAGAATGGTTAGATAGGCTCGTACTTGCAAATACGGCATTGTCTGAAATGAAAAACCTGGAGAAATTTCTTGTACCGAAAGTTCTCAAGCTAATGGCAGCCGTCGCAGGTAAGCCAAGTATCACCAAATTTTCTGACAACATAAATTACGGGAACTGGGCCGGCTACTTTAAACATTCCGAAAAACTAGACATTGGCGAAATTCTTCAAATCCTGACCACCAAACAGCTCAGTAGAGTCGAGATGCAGGCTTACGATGCGCCATTTCCAACCGCTGATTATTATGCAGGCCCAAGAAAAATGCCCGAGCTCGTTGCCTCTGAATTAGATGAAGTCAATCAGGATTGGAACAAGCTTAAACAGTGGCATAAACCCGTCCTCACGCTATTTAGCGATCAGGATCCTTTCTTAGTCGAGCGTGGCTATGACATTAAATTTCAGACCAATTTTCAAGGAGCACAAGGTCAGCCCCACTCCACGATTAAGAACGCTTCACACTTCCTGCAAGAAGATCAATCTCAAGAAATTGCCTCCAACGTCATTCGTTGGTTAGCAAAAACTCAATATTAGTATTAAGGAACAACATGAAAATTCTAGCAATTGGCGCCAACGGCGTTATTGGAAAGGCTGTTATTAGCAACTTAGAACAAGACAACGAAGTGATCGCTGTTGGGCACAGTCATGGAAACTATACTGTTGATATTGAAAGCAAAGAGTCGATTCAAGCTCTATATAATAGCGTAGGAAAAGTCGATGCCATTATCAGTATGGTAGGCAATGGGCAGATGGGAAGCCTAGAAGAGATGCCGGACGCTGGTTATCAAACGATATTTAACAATAAAGTGATGGGGCAAGTTAACTTGGTCCGTATCGGGCTTAATTATCTCAATGAGGGTGGCTCTATCACACTCACTTCGGGGCAAGCATCTAATCAACCAATGCCCAATACAAGCGCAATTGCAATGGGGGTTGCCGCAGTGAACGCTTTTGTCGCTTCCACTGCATTAGAGCTAAATGATAGTAAGCGAATAAACGCTGTGAGCCCAAGAATGGTGAAAGAGACGATGGATCTTTGGGGAATAGACAGTAGCTCAGGGATCGCTGCAGCTGATGTGGCAACACATTATCGTGCCAGTATCGAAAGCCCAAAAACAGGGATAGTATTTGATGCTGTATAAGAGCTAGCTCGTCCCGTTAAGCTCCATATTACTCCAAAGCATACTTGCTACAAAAGATAGCCGCAGATCTGCGGCTATCGGATTTAATTCTGAACAGGGGGTGATTTACTTTTTAAATTCGGCTATTTAAGTTAACCGACCTTCTTAATCATCGTCACCGGGTTGTAACCCTTCTCGCCTTTGCTGACTGGCTCGCTAGGGTTGTAATGGCGCATAAGCACATTAAATTTGCCCGTATTGTTACCTTCCATCGTTGGGATATTGTTTGGTTGACCGTCACATCCAAAACGGAGAGTATAAGTGCCATCGCTGTTCATCACGGGTTCCATTTCACTCGAAATGTTAGCCTTATCGTTAAACATACGCCCATCAGCATTGTAAACCGTCGCTGACCAGAATGCCCCTGCCTTCGGGTCTTTGAAAGTCGTCTCGTAACATGCATTCGCATCGAAGTACTGACTGGTTTGATAGATGTTATCTTCGACCATCGCGCCGCCCCAACCACCAGCTGCACCCACATAATTCATGTAATCAGTTTGACCACTTTCTTTGTTACCAAATGCTTTTGATTGATCATAGCCGTCACTGAAATCGATGTTGCCAGCTCTATCCATGGCCTTAAAAGACGCCATATCCCACTCTTTTAAAACAAACGGCTTATCGCTGCTGGTCTCTATCTTCAGGTTACGGCGCGCATCATCTTCAAGAGCACGAACAATAACAAATGCATGGTCGGTTTTTGCGCTGATTTTATGACGACCTGAACCGTAGATCATTGGTTGTGTTTCGTGGTTTTCATCAACAATTTGTAGTGACACATATTGGTCGGTTTCTGGAACTGTCACGTAGACATCATCATTCGACATATCGATGACAGAAACAGAATAGAAAGTGTCTCGATTCATTCGTACAACGAACTGCTCTTTAGGAACACTGCTCGGTACTGGCATCTCAAAAAATGTGTTGATACCACCCGCTTTTTCTACCACAGCGCCGAGGCGCATATTCGTGTATGCCTGAGCAAAATTATCTTCCGTGACAATAGTTGGCGCTGCAATAACGCTGGTTGAGAATAAAGCGACAGCAGTAAGGGGAAATAGTGTTTTCATAGTAGCGACCTTTATATTTCAAAGTGAATGTCATTTGGAAGAGTATTGTTTGCTCCGCCGACAGTGATTACTTTATACTTCCAATACGGAAAGCGTGGAAAATAGGACTTGCCGATTTGGAAAGTGTAGACTTGAACTTGCTGCGTACCTTTGTATTGCTATGTCAGTCGAATAGCTTAAAAAGGGCTGGGATGAAGCTGGGGATCTCAGAGAGCGCTGTCAGCAAGCAGATGGCCAAGCTAAGAGAGCAATTGGGACACCCACTTTTCGAGCGCACCACGGAAGGGTTGAGACCAACGCACTACAGCAAATCCATTTTGCCCAAGATTGAACAAGCCTTATCCTTAATGCACTCCGCTACATCACCAGTGACATTCGACCCTGCTACCTATGAAGGGCCAATTACCCTCGCTTTCTTCGCCTCCACACTCGAATTTTCAGGTCTTAGTTTATTTAAGGAACTTTCGAAAACATTCCCCAAAGCACAAATAGAGCTGAAGACTTGGACATCAGATACAGAGCAAAAATTAGAAGAGGGTGATATCACCTTAGGTGTGCACTTTCTAAACGAAGACCGCAGCACCAATATCTTCCAGAAACGCATCATGGCCGACCAACTGGTGATCGCCGTATCAAAATCGTTGGGGCCACTAACATGGGAAGAGGCGTTGCAATTGCCTTTTATCAAGATCCGCAGTCAAGGCTGGAATGAAGACCGTTACCGATATTTAGAAATGTTGAGAAGCAATGGCATTGACCCCAACATCAGTATCACGGTGGACAATTTTTCAGTTGCGAGGCAGATTCTCGAGCAAGGAGAACACGCCTGCGTGCTAAGCGACAGTTGGAAGGACGCTTCGCTTAATACGATAGAGCCCCCTAAAGCGCTTAGGATTGATTTAAACCTTGTATCCTGCATGCGTCTTGTCGATCGTCAAAGCCCTCTAAATCTAGCGGTTCATGATGTGATTAAAAGAGTTATGCTCGAGTCTAGATAGTTAATTCCCTTACACGAGCGAGAACGGCTCGTTATCACTTTGTACAAACAAAAATAGCCGCTGATTAGCGGCTATTTTTCGTTATCTAAACGAAGCTTTGATGACTTTTACTTCTTCGTCTCTTCAACCACTGCCTTCATCAATACCGAAGTATCCATGCGGCCTTCACCTTGTGCAGACAGAGCCTTGTATGCGTTGTTGGTCTTTTCCGTTAATGGAAGTTGAATGCCTTGGCGCTCAGCTTCATCTAAGCAGAAGCCTAAGTCTTTGATCATCCAGTCAATGGCGAAGCCGAAATCGAATTTGTTTTCCGACATCGTCACCGCGCGGTTCTCCATCTGCCATGAGCCAGCAGCGCCGTTTTTAAGGCAATCAACCAGAGTTTGAATGTCTAAGCCTGATTTCTCAGCCAGCACTAAGCCCTCAGACAGGCCGTTCAACACACCTGCAATGCAGATCTGGTTAACCATTTTCGCGCGTTGACCTTGGCCGACCTTACCCATAAGAACGGATGACTTACCATAAGCGTCGAATACAGGTTGAAGGTCATTGAATAGCTCTTGCTCACCACCACACATGATGGTTAGCACGCCGTTTTCTGCGCCCGCTTGACCGCCTGAAACTGGCGCATCCATAAAACGAACACCGGCTTTGTTAGCAGCAACTTCGAGCTCTTCCGATAACAGTGCAGACGTCGTGGTGTGGTCGACAAGGATCGCGTTTGGCTTCATCGCCGCCAATGCACCTGTTTCGCTGGTCGTCATACTGCGAACGTCGTCATCGTTGCCAACACAAACCAACACTACGTCAGCTTCTGCTACACACTCCGCAACGGTCTCAGCGGCTTTACCTCGGTATTTATCAGCCCAATCGAGTGCTTTGCTGTGAGTACGATTAAATACCGTTACTTCGAAACCGGCTTTAACTAGGTGACCTGCCATTGGGAAACCCATTACACCCAGTCCGATAAAACTTACTTTCATTTATTGCTCCTTTTTATGAGGCGGGCGCTTCATTGTGAAAAGATCGAATGCTCTCGATCAGTGCATTAATCAGTAGCGTCAACGCCTTAGGCTGATATTTTCTCTCTTTGTACACTAAATATGCCTGTCGGTCACCTCGATGGTATTCAGATAGGAGTTGAATGAGATCCATATTGGGTGAGATATGACGAAACGGCAGTGAAGCGACACCTAAGCCATTCTCAACGGCTTCGGCGACTCGGTGTATATCATTGACCACAAACTTGGGCTGAATGCTGATATTGCGCTCCAGGGTATCTCCTTTATAGAGCGGAATGTCCGTAACATGGTCAACACTGACCCAATCTTGCTGCGCCAACTGTTCTGGGGTGGTTATGGCACCTCTGCGCTCTAGGTATTTCTGGCTAGTAAAGAAGCCGTGCTTGGCTTTAAACAGGGGGCGCGCAATCATCCCTTCCAAGTTGGAGACATTAAAGGTCACGAGCAAGTCACGATCCGTTTCTGGGACTAAATGTTGCTGACTCAAGACTAAGTCCAATTGCACCTTAGGGTACTGGATCAGAAAACTCTCGATAGTGTTGCTCAGAAAGCTGCCATAAAAATTGTGTGGAACGGTCAGCTTAATCTTGCCCTGAATCACATCCTTGCCTTTGAGCAGATCCAAAAAACCAGCTTGCAATGACTCCATGCCGCTACTGAGGGATTGAAACGCCGCTTCGCCATCCTCAGTCGCAACCAACTCTCGCCCTTTTTTCTCAAGCAGGCGAATCCCAAGCCGCTCCTCTAAAGCAGATAAACGGCGGGACATGGTTGAGACAGGAAGCTGCAGTGAACGTGAGGCAGACAGCAAAGAGCCTTTCTCTACCACAGCACAAAATAAAAACAGATCATCAATGTTTCCATATATGGAATTCATGGTTCTTTATATGCCTATTTTTCTCATTTGTGGATAAGAGTAACCTTAACCCAACGAACAAGAAAAATCATTAGGAGCAGAGATGAATAAAAAACTTCACTATGTCACTGCGACACTCTCTTCACTGGTCATGGCAGTACTGATGTCAGGCATTATTTCAGGCACTAAGATGGGCTTCAGCCACGATTGGCCACCAGTATGGCTAAACAGCTTTTTGTTGGCGTGGCCATGTGCACTGGTACTTAGCCTTACGCTACTGCCAAAAGTGCAAAAGCTCGCAGAGTGGATATGTAAGCCAAGAGAATCACAACCGTCTCAAGTAGGGCTGTGTGATGAATAGGGAGTCGACGAATGGTTTTTGTAATGATTAAAGCCAAAAAGCACCGATTTTTTCATCGTTCCGGCGGAACAATGATCAAGGTAAAATCGCAGACATAAAAAAACCGAGCACATGGCTCGGTTTTTAGTATTCAAATGACAGCTCAGTGAACTGTCACGACAACGCAGAATTACAGCTCAGCGTTGTGGTAAACCTGTTGTACGTCATCACAGTCATCTAGAAGGTCTAGGAACTTCTGGAATTTCACTGCATCATCACCCGCTACTGGCGTGTGAGTTTGAGGTACGAACGTGATCTCTTCAACGTCTAGAGTTAGATCTGGGAAAGCAGCTGTTAGTGCAGTCTTAGTCTTGAAGAACTCTGTTGTTGGAGCGAATACAGTGATTACGCCGTCTTCTAGCTCAACGTCAGTTACGTCTACGTCTTCCATCATTAGCGTTTCTAGGATGATCTCGTCATCTTCGCCTTTGAATTGGAATACCGCTTGGTGAGCGAACATGTGAGAAACAGAACCTTCAACACCGATTTTCGCACCAGTCTTAACGAAACACTGGCGAACGTCTTGGAAAGTACGGTTACCGTTATCTGTTAGACAGTCAACGATTACGCTTGTGCCGCCAGGGCCGAAACCTTCGTAACGAGCTGGTACGTAGTCTTCACCACCACCGCCGTTTGCTTTATCGATCGCTTTGTCGATAACGTGTGCAGGTACTTGGTCTTTTTTCGCTTTAGCAATCAGATGCTTAAGCGATAGGTTCATATCTGGATCTGAACCGCCATTCTTCGCACACATGTAAATTTCTTTACCGTACTTGGAATAAACTTTAATTTTTGCGCCTGCTGTTTTCGCCATAGAGGCTTTACGCACTTCAAAACTTCTTCCCATCGGGATCTTCTCTCTGATTCAATTAACGGGGCAAATTCTAGCAAAAAACCGCATCATTTCAATTCTGCGGCATTGCTGGGGTAAGCGTGGTCTGCAATTATGCGACACCCATTACCTGTTTGTATTTCTCCACAGACTGATCAAACCAAGCTTTCTCTTGTGGGTCGGTAAGCTTCATTGCTTCTTCAACAATGGCTTCAGGGCCACATTTTGCCTGCTTCAATTGCCATACGAGGAATGAAGCCTGCTTATCCAGCTCGATCTTATTTTTCTCATCGGGTGGAAGGAGTGAAAGGTTGATAGACATTTTCAGCCTCAGTCTGTAGTAAACTTGGCCGAGAAATATAGCATATAGGGCTCTAGTAAAACCAATATTATAAGAAGAATTCAATAAGAAAGAGGCTCACACAGAGCCTCTAGCTTGCCTATTTAAGCGATGATGGCACTCTCATCACAAATAAATCACAAATCCCCTAAATGCTTGACGCAACTCGTCAACAATATCCTTGTTAGACATCTGGTCTGAACTCATCGCATTTGGCAGCACAGATAAAATCGTTGTTATGGAGCCCCTTAATGGAGTGACTCCACCATGTCACGGTCACTTTGCCCCATTCCAATAATATTGAGGGGTGATGAAACTCTTCTTCAGCCAATTCTGCGACTTGATTGCTGAACGCCCATGCCAGCTTAAAATTCTTAAAGCGATAGGTTTTCTCCAACTGCGGAATGCCCTCTCTGATGACAATCTCCCAGTCATGCAGCTCTTTTAGTAGAGTCTGTTGCTCTGATTCATTCAACGCTTTGGCATCACTGGTACAGGCTTCGCATTTTAATTCATTCAGCATGTGTCGCTTCCTTCGGTTCAAAAAGTGGTGGTAACAGCCCAGACTGACGAGCTAAATCGGCTTGGGCGATCAGGTCTTGTTGGCTTAACTGAAACAAGTGCGCTAAACCATCAATAACAAAATATTTAGGTTGCATGATGTCTATTCGATAAGGCGTTCTGAACACAGTCTGAAGATCGAACGTTTCTCGAATGACGCTTGGCTCTTCCAATGCGTAGAGTGTTTCTGCTGGCGATGACAAGATCCCACCACCATAGATTTTGGTTTGTCCTTGCTCTTTGACTAAACCGAACTCAACGGTAAACCAGTATAAGCGAGCAAGATAAGCACGCTGCTTTGGCGTCGCAGCTTGACCCAAACGGCCATAATGTTCGGTGAACGACGCGAAACTGGCATTGGTCAGCATCGCGCAGTGGCCAAAGATTTCATGGAAAAAGTCCGGCTCTTGCAAGTAGTCGAACTCGTCACGGGTTCTTAAAAAGGTCGCGACAGGGAAACGCTTGCTGCCAAGCAGTGCAAAGAAACGGTCGAAATCAATCAATGCGGGCACAGGCTCTACCTGCCACCCTGTGGTGGAGGCTAATACTCGATTGATCTCAGGTAGTTGTGGTACCCGGTCTAAAGGCAAATCCAACAAACGTAACCCCTGCAAATAGGCCTCACAGGCTCGATTTTGGATCACATTTAGCTGCCTACTAACCAAGTCATGCCAAATCGCATCTTCTTGGCTGTTCCAATCTACCCACCCATCTTGGCTGACAGGTTTAGAATGATAATGAGTCACTACTTCCCTCCAATTGCTTCCCTACTTTAAGCGTATCCGCCCTCCCCTTAACCGCCAGTTTGCACAGACGGATTAGCAACACTAAACCTGTAACAATTATTTTACATTAACTTTAATCTTATGATTTTAATGAGTTTTTAAACGCATAACAGTGGGACTAACACCACCTTGGTAACTTAAGGGCTATACAAGTGAGGTGCTAGCGTGTTGATAGCCATTGTTTGACTTTGGAGATCGTCGGTACAAGACTGAATCTATTAATTTTTTATCGAAGAGGCGCTCATGGATAAGAGTGAACCAATCTGGCAACCAAGCTCAGAACGCATTACTCAAGCGAACATCACAAGGTACATGGATCAGCTAAACCAACAGGGGTTAAGTTTTGATGGTTATCCCGCACTGCATCAATGGTCTGTCGAGCAACCAGAGCGTTTCTGGCAGCAAACGTGGGAGTTTTGTGGTGTGATAGGTTCACAAGGAAAACATACCGCCATTTTAGGTGAGCCTCGTTGGCAGCAGTCACAGCCAAATCGAGATACCTTGTGGTTCCCAGAAGCCAAACTCAACTACGCTGAAAACCTGCTTAAGCATGCCCACCAGCACCAAGACACTCTGGCGATATGGTTCGAAAATGAGTTGGACGAACAGACTCAATACACTTGGCAGGCACTGTATGAAGATGTCTCTCGTATTCAACAGTGGCTGATAGATTGTGGTGTCACCAGAGGCGATACCGTCGCTGCGTATACTCCGTATTTACCAGAGGTAGTGGTCGCGATGCTCGCCGCTACCAGTTTAGGAGCAACTTGGACATCGACCTCGCCCGATTTTGGTGTGGAAAGCGTTTTAGAGCGCTTTGGACAAGTTCAACCGAAAGTGTTGTTTACCTGTGATGGCTACTCTTTTAATGGTAAGCACTTCGATATGTCAGAGAAAAACCACGCACTTTCTCAGCAAATATCAGGGTTAGAGCAAGTCTGTCAGATAAGCTACGCCAACAAAGCCAGTGCACCAGCGTCCCTCTCTCACCAAAACTGGCAAGCGATTATCTCTTCTTACCAAGCTAGAACCATCGAGTTTACTCAAGTGAGTTTTAATGAGCCGCTGTTTGTTCTCTACTCTTCAGGAACCACAGGAAAACCGAAATGCATTGTGCACAGCGTTGGTGGCACACTGCTCAACCACCTCAAAGAGCATCAACTGCATTGCGACATCAAGCCACACGATCGCGTGTTCTATTACACCACCTGTGGCTGGATGATGTGGAACTGGCATGTTTCTGCACTGGCGAGTGGGGCTTGCTTAGTGATATTCGATGGCAGCCCAATGTGCCCAAATCCAAGCGTATTATGGGATCTGGCTGCACGAGCCGACGTAAGCCTATTTGGTACCTCAGCGAAGTATTTAGAAGCGCTTGAAAAGGTTCCATTTCACCCAGCAGAGCACACCGCTTTACCTGCGCTGAAAACTCTCTGTTCTACCGGTTCAGTGCTCTACCCTGAGCAGTTCGATTTTGTCTACCAATCGATAAAGTCCGACTTACATCTCGCTTCGATTTCTGGTGGCACCGATATTTGTGGCTGCTTTGTGCTGGGCAACCCTATCTCTCCGGTTTATCGAGGAGAGTGCCAAGCTGCTGGCCTAGCAGTGGATGTAAAAGTGTTTAGCAGTCACGGAGAGGCCATAACCGAACAACGAGGAGAACTGGTGTGCTGCAACTCACTCCCCAACTTCCCGAACGGATTTTGGAATGATAATGGTGAACGCTATCACGACACCTATTGGAGCCGTTTTGAGGATACTTGGCACCACGGAGACGATGTAAAGCAGAGTGACAATCGAGGTTTTGTATTCTTCGGACGTCGCGATGCAACACTCAACCCCGGTGGCGTGCGTATCGGTACGGCGGAAATCTACCAACAGGTGAATCATATCGAGGGGATCGTCGACTCTATAGCCGTGGGCAAAGCGTCTGAGCGCAATGAAGAGATCTGGCTATTCGTTCAACTGGAATCACAAATAGAGCTTACCGAGCCTTTAAAGACGACCATTAAGAGTCAGTTGAAATCTGCGTGTTCACCAAGGCATGTCCCGAGCCAAATCTTTGCGATCAGTGATATTCCTAAAACCCGCTCTGGCAAGTTGGTGGAGCTGGCCGTGAAACAGGTCGTTAATGGCAACCCCGTCGAGAACATCGGTGCGATCGCCAATGCCGAGGTACTAGAAGAGATAAAGCAAATCATTACGAAAAAAGGATAGCCGCTCATACAGCTACCCCTTTTGCAATCTCGTTACTGTTTGTCCCTCAGATTAACTGCCCGCGTCCTCTTGGTTCTCAGGCAGAGCATCAATGAAGGCTTGCTGTTGATTACACGCTGCAACGATCGAGTTAATCAGCGGATAGGATGACATATCTACTCCAAACCTTTGTGCGTTATACACTTGTGGAACCAGACAGATATCAGCAATCGACGGTGTATCAGTCACACTGAATCGACACGAGCCGTACTTCTCTCTATGCTTTGCAAGCTTCTCTTCAAGCGCCGAGAACCCTTGCCCAATCCAGTGATGCATCCACTTCACCTTCACTGATTGCTCACAGCCTAACTCTCGCTCTAAGTATTGCAGAACGCGTAGATTGTTAAGCGGATGAACATCAATCGCGATGTCTTGAGCTAACGCCAATGCCTGATAGCGCAGCGGCGTTTGTGTCGGAATCACTATGTTGGATGGGTACTCGTCATCCAAATATTGGATGATAGCCAAGGACTGGTTAAGGCAAATTTCACCGTCCACCAGCACAGGTACTAACTCGGCGGCATTCAAGCGGTGATATTCAGCACTGTGCTGCTCACCGCCTTCACGCAACAGATGAATCGATTGTGACTGGTAACTAAGCTGTTTTAGGTTGAGACAGATCCTGACTCGATAAGCCGCTGATGATCGCCAATATCCGTAAAGCTTGATCCTTTCACTCATCGCTTACCCTCTACTTACGAGCCTTGATACTTAATCACTTGCTGATCAATGGCACCGAAGATCGACTGCCCTTCCCTATTCAACATCTCCAATTTGATGGAATCACCAAAGGTCATAAAGCGCGTCTTAGGTTGACCATCACGAATGGTTTCAATCATGCGCACCTCTGCGATACATGAATAGCCAACACCACCCTCTTGAATTGACGTGCCATGGTCAGTGCCCTGTTTATTCGACACGGTACCAGAGCCGATGATGGTGCCTGTCGACAATGGACGCGTTTTTGAGGCGTGCATAACCAGCTGCGCAAAATCAAACGTCATATCAACTCCAGCATTGGGGCAACCAAACGGCTCGTTGTTATAGGTCGAGATCAGAGGAAGGTGGACTTTGCTCTGGTGCCAGTCCTGCCCTAACTCGTCTGGGGTAACGGCCACGGGCGAGAATGCAGATGAGGGTTTTGATTGGAAAAAACCAAAACCCTTGGCTAGTTCGGCTGGGATTAATCCTCGCAGGGAAACATCGTTCACCAGCATTAACAAGCGAATCGACTCTTCTGCCTGCTCTCGATTTGCTCCCATCGGCACATCACCAGTGATCACGGCGACTTCCCCTTCAAAGTCTATCCCCCATTCATCACTCGCAAATTCAATATCATCGCGAGGGCCAATGAAAGAGTCTGAACCGCCCTGGTACATCAACGGATCGCTCCAAAAGCTCTCGGGCATCTCCGCACCACGCGCCTTTCTGACCAATTCAACATGGTTGACATAAGCGCTACCATCCGCCCATTGGTAGGCACGCGGCAGTGGCGATTCACAATCAACCGCCTCAAAAGGTTCGCTCTGTTCGACTCTCTGCTCATTAAGCGCTTCATAAAGTTCAGACAGTGACGATTCGACCTGTTGCCAATGATCCATGGCTGTCTGCATCGTCGGCGAGAGATGCAGTGCGTGGAAAATCTCTGTTGCAGGGACACATCGAGAAAGATCTCGGCTCACGACCATCAATAGCCCGTCGCGAGTCCCATTTTTCTTGGTTGCTAATTTCATCCTTGCTCCCTACTTCTCTTGCCAACTGTAGACATATTGTTTGTTCTCTACCGCGTCGAGTTCATCAGCGAACGATAGAGCGTGGCGTGTATCAATCATGACGGCGACTTCATCGGTAAAAGTTTTTTTATGCTCTAATCCTGCCTTGAAGGCTTTAGGATGTGGGCCATGCGAGAAGCCTGCAGGATGGAATGTCACCATCCCGGCTTCGATGTTGTCGCGACTGAAGAAGTCACCCGCATGATAGAAGAGCACTTCATCATAATCGTCGTTGTTGTGGTAGAACGGCACTTTCAGCGCACCGGGGTCGCTCTCTATCGGACGTGGTACAAAAGTGCACACGACAAATCCAGCCCCAACAAAAGTCGTGTGGGCAGATGGAGGTAAATGGTAACGGTGTGACATTAAAGGTCGGATATCGCGCCAATTGACCTTCACAACCGCCAGATCACCATGCCAGCCAATCGCATCTAACGGATTAAACGGATAGGTGATCACACTAGTCTGGTCATGGCGCTTCACATGAACCTGTGTCTCGTTTTCTGAGTATTGGGCTTGGAATGCTTCATCGATAGAAGGCACCTCAAGCACAGCCGGATCGAACACCGCATGATTCCCAACCATGCCCTTCTCCGGCAAGGTATACGCAGCGTCGGTGTTTTCAATCATCAAGATAAACATCGGCTCATTAGGCTCTAAACGCCAGCTGGTGGAGCGCGGGAGCATGACGTAGTCACCATCCCTCACTTCTAAGTGTCCGTAGTCACAGTAAAGATGTGCGCTGCCTTGATGGATGAACAACAGCTCATCACCATCGGCATTACGGACTAAGTGCTCCATACTCTTTTCAACTTTCCAAACTCGAATCTTGCAGTTCGCATTGTGCAACAAGTGTGGCACTTGCCAAGGCGACACCTGAACAGCGGATTCAACGCGAGTAAAGTCAAAGGCGCGAGGACGTAGCTCCCCCTCCCATTGCGACCAACCCGTGGGAGCGTGTTGATGGTGAAAGTGTGCAGCGGGGCCAAAGAAGCCGCTTCGGCCTGCTTCGCGCTCATAAATCGCCTCCTTTGGAAAGTCGGCGTGCGCTTGCTTAGAGCAAGTGCCCTCACGATGAGGAAAAGGGATCCATTTACTCATCGGTCAACACTCCGCGTCGAATCTGATCCTCTTCAATCGATTCAAACAGCGCTTTAAAGTTACCTTCACCAAAGCCCTCGTTACCTTTGCGTTGAATGATCTCAAAGAACACCGGCCCAATAACGGTTTGCGTGAAGATCTGAAGCAAGATGCCATCTTTGGTGGGTGCGCCATCGATCAAGATACGCAAATCACGTAAACGACTGGTGTCCTCACCATGGCCTTTAACGCGCTGGTCGACTTTCTCATAGTAGGTGTCAGGCGTTGGCATAAAATCCATGCCTCGGTCACGCAGGGTCGAAACCGTTTGATAGATATCGTCAGTAGTCAGGGCAATGTGCTGAATCCCTTCGCCGTTGTATTCGCGAATGAACTCCTCAATCTGAGATTTATCATCGGAAGACTCATTGATTGGGATACGGATCTTGCCACACGGTGCAGTCATGGCACGACTTACAAGACCCGTAAGTTTACCCTCGATATCGAAGTAGCGAATCTCTCTGAAGTTACCGATACGCTCGTAAAAACCTGACCATAAATCCATATTGCCTTGTTTCACGTTGTGGGTCAGGTGGTCTATCTCGTACAAACCGACATCGGCACCTGCTAGCCTTTGGTCCGCATCATCATAGAAGCGGAAATCGACGTCATAGATACTCTGTTTTCCATAGCGGTCAACGAAATACAAAAGACTCTCGCCGATACCATAAATCGCGGGAATGCTGAGCTCCATCGGGCCAATATCAGTGATGTATTCCTCACCGCCGTTGTCCAATGCTTGCTGTAGCGCCACATTGGCATCATGAACACGAAAAGCCATTCCACAGACTGATGGGCCATGTACTCTCGCAAACTCCTCAGCTTGGCTGTGAGGCTGCGCATTGACGATAAAACTGATGTCCCCTTGTCGATATAGCCATGCCTCTTTCGAGCGGTGCTTGGCAATCTCGGCAAAACCCAGTGACACAAACAGCGCCTTCAGTTGCTCTATCCCTTCATCATTAGCTGCTGTGTACTCAACGAATTCAAAACCATCCGTACCTAACGGGTTGTAGCTATCGACCATGTTTCTCTCCTTGTGAAAATTGCAGCACGTAGAACGCGCTTAACTTAAACTTGGAACAGAACTCGTGAGATTGAAAATCCTCAACAAAATCAGCAAAATCGACCTTTCACAATGAAAATGTAAACGAGATGTTACACTCAAGAATAAAAAGGCTGAAAGCTAACCCAATCAAGCGATTGAGGGTTAAAGGCGGGGTTTACAAGGCAAGTCAAGTGTGAATGAATTGTTACATTGAAGCTTGTCGGCAGAATTCGGGCGAGCATAAAAAACGGGCTATACAACTCATCTTGCATGGCCCGTTTACAATTAATAAAGAAGTTAAATGATCTGCTGCTCGACTCCATCTTTATCAAGCGCCTTCTTCGGCAGACTCAAAAACTTCTCGGCAGCAGCCAGCAGCTTATGTTGGTTAACAGGTTTAGCGATAAACTCATCCATCCCCGCTTCGAAGCAGAGGTGCTTGTCTCTTTGAACCACGTTAGCGGTTAAAGCAACAATTGGTACATGTCGCTCAGACCCCTCTTCAATGGCGCGAATCAGCTTGGTCGCTTCGAAGCCGTCGAGGACAGGCATTTGGCAATCCATAAACACGATTTTGTAGTCGGCTTTTTGATACATCTCGACGCCGATCTTACCGTTCTCCGCGATATCTACTTCAAGCCCCAATTTCTTGATCATCATTTTGGCAACCTGCTGATTCACTCGAGAATCCTCAACCACCAGCGCTTTACCTTCGAATTGAGGCAGTGGCGCTTGCTCAACTGGCGGCTCTACTTCTGGTTTCGGCTGCTCAGTAGCGACGGTTTTGAAAGAAACCTCGCCGCGGTTTGCATAGGTAAAGCCTTGTTCAGATGCTCTATTTGAGAGGACACGGTTCACCGTCCACTTCAGTTGGTTATCGTGATAAGGGCGTGCAATGTAAGCCACATACCCCACCTGTTTGGCTCTCTGTTCGTCTTCAAGGTGCGGATCGGCGGATATCATCACAAGCAGCGGACACTGATCTTTAAATCGTTGCGTTAAGGTATCTGCCAACTGGAAACCATCGACTGATGGCATCACTTTGTCGATCAATATCAAGTCGTAAGGGGTGTTTTTCTCCAACGATTGAGCGACAAGTTCAACGGCTCTCTCTGCGCCATCACAGCTCTGAGACTGACAACCGAATGCCTTCAGTTGTGCCGAGGTAATACGCATATTGAGTTGGCTGTCGTCCACTAGCAGCACCGACACCTTGCTCATATCCACTTGGGTTTGCGTCACTTCGCTGCACACATCAAAGTCAGCGGAGAAGTAGAAAGAGCTCCCCTTACCTTCGATACTGTACAGTTCAAGCTTTGAATCCATCAGCGTGACAATTTTCTCACAAATAGCGAGCCCGAGCCCAGTGCCACCGTAGTTACGAGTGGTACTGCCATCGGCTTGTTGGAACTTCTCAAAGATGCTGCGCTGCTTGTCTTCCGCGATGCCTATGCCACTGTCTTTCACCTCAAACTTGATTCGAGCTTTATCGCTGTTCGGAGCGCCATTCAATGATGGCTCTAGAGACAGAGAAAGAGTCACATGGCCCTGCTCAGTGAACTTAATAGCATTACCCACCAAGTTGTTCAGCACCTGACGAAGTTGCGTGCCATCACCTTTAATCACAGCAGGAATACGCGGGTCGGTGACTAGTTGGAATTTGAGGCCTTTCTGTTCTGCTTTGATACGGAACGTCGATTCTACATCATCGATAATATTGGCAATACGAAATGGCTCAGATTGCAAGTCGAGGTGCCCTGCTTCGATTTTTGAGTAGTCGAGGATATCGTTAATCAGATCCAACAGCGTTAATGATGAGGTATTGAGCATGCGCACATACTCTTTTTGCTCTTTTGGCATATCCATATCAGCCAGTAGAGATGACAAGCCAATGATCCCATTCATCGGTGTGCGTATCTCATGGCTCATGTTTGCCAAGAATTCACTCTTGTTTTGATTGGCCACTTCAGCGGCTTCTTTAGCTTGCTTCAACTCTTCATACTGTTGACGAATACGCTCTACTGATTGGTTGTAACTGTACTCGAGTGTGGTGATCTCGTCAGAATAGGTGTGCCCCACAGGTGTAAGCTTTTGCGGTCCGGCTTGCTGGTCTTGTTCATCTATTTGGGCAGAGATGGTCATCAAACGTCGAACGACAAGACGATAGACGACTGTCAGGCAAACGAGTGAAAGTAGGAATACCTTCACTGCTTCAAACACGGCTAAAACAAGTACACGATCAACAAAGTCATTCAGAATCAAATTAAGATCGGACTGAACCGTCAGTTTTGCCAGTGGGTATTCTTTTTCCCCTAACTGATAGACCATATCCCAAGTTTTTGAATAGGCTCTGCCGATAATCGGCTGCCCTAGCTCAATCACAGCTTGATTGCTATCTTCAATCAGGAGATAACTGACCGTCGGCAGTTGGTAGACGCTTTCGGCTTGTACATTCAGTTGATCACGGTCTTCAACCCAAAGACTTGAGGTTAATCCAGGAAGGTGACCGGTTTTTACTTGATCAATTTGAGTGCTGATGTAAGAAACGCGATCTTGGTACTCAACATATAGGCTGAGCCCTGTCACAATAACAGTGAACAAAGTGCTGATAGCGATGATTATCCCGATGAGTTGACGAGATAGTCCGATATAGCGCTTTCCTTGTTTCACCATAGATAAATTCCGTTTTTTAAGTTTAGTAAATTACTATTACTCAACTAGTATAATAGTAGTCGTCCTACAAATAACCAGGGAAGGTTATGAAAAAATATCTTCTTTCAACTGCAATAGCAGCTTTATTTTCAAGTGGTTACGCGGTGTCGTCTGAACCACTTCATTACTACATCATTGCTAGCCAAGCCCAACCTTTTCAGATAGAAGAGGAAGGTGGCGCTCACGAAGGCATGGTCACAGATATTGTTGAAGCCGTATTCCAAGACAGCGATTACGACATCAATTATCACACCTACCCATTCAATCGTATGATCTCAAAGCTGGAAGCTCGCGAGAATGACAACTGGGTAACCTATGGCAGCCCAAGCTGGGGGAATATCCAATCTGAGAACCTTTCAGACATTCCGATTTACAATGTAAAACACTCTCTCCTCAGCAGCGGAAAAAAACCATTTGAGTTCAATACTATCGATGACTTAGAAGGCAAAGCAGTAGTATTACTATTAGGTTTTGAATATCCAAACCTTGAGCCCTACATTGCCGAAGGTAAGCTCAACGAGATTCGAGTAAAGGACTATACTGCCGCCTTCCGTGTTCTTAACCGTACCCCAGGTGACACTGTGTTTGTTGAGATGGAGTCACGTATTAAGTACAACCTCAACGATCAAAACCTCGACATCAATGACTACCAACTGCAAAGGTTTGGTTCGGTAATCAGTGACTACCCGATTCACCTCGCCTTTGACCCTCAAATGAAGCCTGAACTGCAATCATTTATCAATCAGCGCTTGGTAGAAATGAGAGATAATGGGCAACTTGATGATATTGTTGGTAAATACCTTTAATTAGCTAGATATCTCAACCCAAGCGAAAGCCTCAAGATTATCTTGGGGCTTTTTTAGTGATGAACTTTAAAACTCTCTCTAGGACGTGAAAACAGTAGAGGTACCGACAGCAAGTCACGCTCACTGTGTGTCGCTACAGGCTTTAAGCAGACGGGCTGATCATTAAGCTGACTGCGAACGCTCATTAAGATCTTGCCGAGGTGGTTTTCACCTGTGCCGTCTCCCCCATCGCCCCAGAAGCTGTCCTTGTGCGAGTGCTCCTTGATGACTGAGTCACCGGTATTGATAAGAAACAGAGCGAAACAAGGGTTCTGTTTGAATTTCTCGGTCACAATAAAGCGCATTACCTCGACGCGAATGTCATACCAATCTTCGCGCACTTGTTCATCATAATCGCGGCTCAATGCGAAGGCCTCAGCAGGCGAGCTTGCCATGTAAATCTGCTGTCTAAGGTTCTCGCAGGTAAACTTCATCGCTTGGTAATAGTGTTCGCTGGTCGCCCATATCTCATCGCCAACGCGAATCGGACAGGCCGCGAAATTTGAAAGGTAACCGTTTGGGTCTTCTGGCTCGTAAAACAGAACCTCTTTGCAGTTCGCCATCCTCTACTCCTCACCAACAGTGCATCTCAGCGCTTATCTTTTTCTTTTAAAATTAGTGCTGCGTGATAGTGGTGTCAAATAGAGTGCGCCAGTGAAGTGTGAGTCTGTGAATGGGGTTCACTTAACCGAAGAGACATCATGCTGTAAATAGGGTGGAAATACAGATAGAGCGACGCTTGGTCGCTCTAAAAGGAATAATCAAAGATCAGTGAATCAGACCTAATTCTCTCGCTTCTTCAAGGCTCAGACCGCTTTCTCTAATTTCTCTAAGAGCCTCAATACGACGGCGAGCTTCAGCCGATTTCATCTGTTTCTCTGGTTTTAGGGATACTTCTTCATCACCATCCCACTTGTTGGCAATGTTCGTCATTTCATCATGGTTGATTGAATTAATGGACATGTTTTCCTCCGAAAAGCACCATGTAATGGACAGGTAATCTGTAGCAAATGCCATTTCTGTTGTTAAGATTTTCTGTACCGAAATGTGATGATTCCGACGCTTCATAAAGCTAATTAACAAATGCCTCATTTAAACTTTGCCAAGCCGAATTTATGCCATTACATTTAAAAGATTCCCCATAAGAAATGTGGTTTGATCTAACTCCCACTTTTGGCCACCTCACAACTCATTTCCTCACCTGAAAATTCCTGCAAACAGGTGCAAATTAATTACGAGTCACTTCAACATTTCTATGCTCTCCGCTTTCCCTAATAGCACAACATGATATTGATAATTATTATCAATATCATAACGAGCGATAACTATGTCCAGTGAACTAAAAAGCACGCCATTGATTGAGGTAAAAAACCTCTGCGTGGACTACATCACCGACGATGGTGACTTCAATGCGGTGAAATCCGTGAGCTTTCATATTAGCAAAGGGGAAATTTTTGGCCTCGCCGGTGAGTCTGGTTGCGGTAAAAGCACCATCGCCTTTGCCATTAACCGTCTACACAAGCCGCCAGCGTTTATTTCCGGTGGAGAGATCTTGTTTGATGGGCAAGACCTTCTAAAACTCTCAGACTCGCAACTTAACACTCTGCGCTGGAGTGAGATTGCCATGGTATTCCAAAGTGCCATGAACTCGCTCAATCCAGTCCTAACCATTCAAGAGCAGTTCGCCGATGTGCTTCGCCACCATAAAGGGATGAGCGACGAGCAAGCTAAAGACCGAGCCGAAAAGCTCTTAGACCTGGTGAACATTCCACGCAATCGCCTCTCAGAGTATCCACACCAGTTTAGTGGTGGGATGCGACAACGCCTTGTTATCGCCATCGCACTGGCACTCAACCCTAAGCTGATCATCATGGATGAACCGACCACGGCGCTTGACGTTGTAGTGCAGCGAGAAATCTTGCAGCAGATACACCAACTACGTGAAGAGTTTGGCTTTTCTATCCTCTTCATCACCCACGACTTAGCGTTGATGAGTCAGTTGTGTGACCGCATTGCCATTATGCGCTATGGCCAAATCGTCGAGGTCAACGACGCGCATGAGATCCGCAATAACCCACAACATGAATACACCCAAAAACTGTGGAGTTCATTCCCAAACATTCACGAACAGTCACACGCGATTGCGAGCTAGGAGAGCATGATGCAACAGCCAATTATCCAAGTTAAAAACGTCGTTAAAGAGTTCACTGTCGGTGGTGGATTGGGCAAAGAAGAGATTTTTAGAGCGCTACACGGGGTCAGCTTCGACCTATACGCGGGGAAAACTCTAGCGCTGGTGGGTGAATCAGGTTGTGGTAAAAGCACCTGCGCGAGATTGATGACCAAGGTCTACCCTGCCACTGAAGGTGAGATTTTGTTTAATGGTCAGGACATCTCTACACTCAAGAGTCGTAAAGAGGTTCTCGACTACCGCAGCAAGGTACAGATGGTATTCCAAGACCCATTCGGCTCACTCAATCCGACCCATACCATTGAACATCATCTAACTCGCCCACTTAAGATTCACAAACAGGTCGACTCTAAACAAGCCCTTGAGAGCCGCCTCAAGGAGTTATTAGAGCTGGTTGAGCTTCCTATCGAAACTTTAGCTAAGTATCCACATGAACTCAGTGGAGGCCAAAGACAGCGTGTTAACCTAGCAAGAGCGCTAGGTGTTGGCGCACAAGTCATCTTGGCTGACGAACCAACCTCAATGCTCGATGTATCGATTCGTTTGGGTGTACTCAATCTAATGCAACGAATGAAGAAAGAGCTTGGTATCGGTTTTCTCTATATTACTCATGATCTTGCTACTGCTCACTATATCGCTGAAGAGACCGCAGTGATGTACAAAGGGCAGATCGTCGAGTGGGGCTCAACCCAATCGATCCTCACCAACCCGCAACATCCATACACTAAGCTGCTGATCTCAGCGGTACCAGATCCTGATCTTCCATTTGGCGAACTGGTAAAAAATGAACCAAACTATTCGGTAGACGCGGATCTCGTGCGCGAGCGAAGCAGTATTATTCAGCATAAGGTGAATCAAGTTGCTGAAAATCACTATGTAAAACATTGGGATAGTGTTGCATGAATGAACTAGACGCATGGTTAGAGAACATCGAAAATTGGTATCGTTCTCGAAAGCATGATCAAGTAAGTAAACTTGAAAGTCTGATCTTAACGCCTCCAGACGCGATCTGGGGGCCGTTGATTGATGATAAACAGAGCAAGGCCATTGCATGTTGGCTCGATGGCTGTTTACGAGTTTATACCCACTACAAACAATCCACTACCGACCAGTCAGAGAAGGCCTTTCAGTTTGTGATGTTTGCCTACAGTAAGCTTCAGGCAGTGTCGGGCGACGCAACAGCTGAAACGGAGCTTCGTGATTGGTGCAGTAAACGCATGCAGCATTTGTGTGTGCTCGCACTTGAGTTTGCCAACCAACAACAGGATCCGCGATGGCAAAGCGAATCGGAAAGGCTGATCGAATCACATGTGAAATTCATGACTCACCACCCTCATAACCGTGATCAAGTAGGTCACTCCTCTTATTCCCACTGATAACGGAAAGATGATCAAGGCAATTAACGGGCGTTTCGATCTCACTCTTGATCATGCTTTCGATAATCAAACAAGATCAATAGCCGACTAATTTCGTTGTTAGTGAGTTTACCTACTGATTTATAAGCAAAAAAAAGCGAGCTCCAGTGGAACTCGCGAAAAATCTATTCAGTATGATGTAACAAAATATGAGCCAATCTATTAATCATAAGAAAGGACAAAAGGTTGTCTATTCGGGATAAATAATAACCAGCTTCCTCATGGCCAATGTCAGTGAATTGTCAGCGTTAGGTGGATTTACCATCAATATCCAATCAATTTCATTGAACGATTCATTACGTCACTGTTTACTCACCTCGTACTCTATCCGTTCATGCCTGTTCCGCCCACAAATTTAGTGGCCGATAGCCATCTCATCCAGTGCTAAAAAGACGTTTTCGTCGAGGTGCCCTTCGTGGATCTGTTTACACACTTTGCGTCTTACCGCCAATCCAGAAATCAAACGTTCGATCGATAGATGTTTATTGGTATCACGATCGTTGTACAGCTCGATAGTACGACTTAGCGTTTCGTACGGAATCACTTCTTCCGCAACTCTCAACCAATCGAGCTTCTCTACGAGCTCTGAACACTCTTCTTTAATCGAGGCGTGTGAATGCCCTGTCATAGCGGAGAGAGCCGTTATACTGCGTTCTAGAGCCTCTGGAGAGGTATATTTTGAGAGAGTAATGGTAATTTCATCAGCATTGATCTCTACAGAGTGTTTACGCAGCTTAACTCGGCGCCCTAATTTACCACGAGGCGAAGGGGCTTTTCGTTGGATCGGTTCGAACTCACCATCGATGATCTCTGACAATTCTTCTAGTTTCTGTTTTGAAACCATTTCGTTACGCAGAGGGTTTGGTAGTGTCGGCGCCATATTACGTTTGCCCGCATTGGTGGTACGAGCGCGTGAATAGCGCAATACTTCTTCGACGTTACATTTAATATCCACCTGGTAATCGACGGTTTTGTCTTTTTCGATCATTGAGGTGATCGTTAAATGGTAACCCCATAAATTCACTAAGAAAGTATCGTCTTGATCGCTGACTTCACCCAACTTTCTTAATTCTCGGATCAAATCCATCGAAAAACGACGCCAATCGATGTTTCTTGCGAGCTTCTGGTTAAGTTCGCTTAGCAACATACAATCTGAATGACGGCGTGCCATACGGCTTCTGAAGTAAGAGTAGAGCTGGAATACCAAGGTATGCTGCTTCAGGATCTCTGGTGGAAATAGGAAGAAGTAGTCTCGCGTGAGGAGTTCTTCGTAAAACGATGGCTCCCAAACAAGAATGTATAGATTCGGTTTGATACGGATTTCACCGTCAGCGCCTTCTGTCGGCGCTTCTTCCGATGCAGTGATTGTGCGTGCTAGGAAGCGGAATCGATCACTCTTGAAGCCCTCAGGCATATTTTCACTCAACCAACGGCCTGTCAGTTCATGCAATTGGAAATCGGTAAATTCGATACGATCAATACTATCGCGAATAGAATCGCGAGCAGGACCACTGTCCTTCTTACCACGTAAAGAAAGAATGTCGGTAATATATAACGGCGTCTTGTTTGGTGTTGATTTCGCATCAAGATGATAATCATCTTGATGGTGGTCATGATATTGCACGGTCAGTGTAAACAGTGCAAAAAGAGTCATGAGATCGTCAACAGTCATGATGTTTTTCGATGATCTTGTCTCGATCACAGCTCGTGTTCCAGAGATCGAAACCATCGATTTTTGATAGCTTTTACGAGTACGCGGCGGCGCTAACGCTTGATCAATAATACCGGCCCAGTTCGTTGGTGAGACAATAAACTGATCCGCTTCATCTTTCATCGTTGGGGGAGTATTCAGACCATGTTCATTCAGCAAACGCTTGTTGACTTGTGTTTGAGCCAACGCTTTAGAACGCTTCTGTTTTTCGTTCTGTTTAACGCTTTCAGTCACTAAGCTGGTGGCACCGAGTACTGAAATCAGTTGATTCGGATTAACAAAGCGATGAAGCATGGTTTTTCCAGCTAAACCTTCTTCAAAGCGAACAGGGATCTGCTTAAAGAGACCAATGTTAACGGCTGCTCTGAGTCGTTGTTGAAGAGCAGCACGAGTAACCTGACCATCTGTCGCATCGATGATCTCGGTCGTAGATACATAACCATCTTTACTGCTAAAGCCACGCAAGGAGATAAGATTAAGGAGCTCAACAATACTTTTAGTGACTCCCTTAAAGTGTTGATACTGCTCTATCCATTCTACTGCGCTTTCTGATACCTCAAATAAATGACCATCTTTATGGCTTCTTGCCTTAATCAGTAACTTTTCATCTGGTTTCATCTTTGATCCGTATCACACTAGCCGTAATTTCACTATAGTTCCTGAAGAATAAAGAAAAAATGATCATAAATAAAGAGAATTTATTATCTTTTAAATAACTGATCTTTTTGATTAATCTGATCTTAAATGATTAAGTGATCTAATGATCTAGCGCTCGGGTTGCGTGTAAGTTATTGAATAATTGGGATAAAAATAAAAACCGTTGGAAAGCATGATCATAACAAGTCCGAAAACATGATCAAAGAAACTCGGAAAGCATGATCAATAAACCACAGAACAATGATCACTAAGTTCTTGTAACTATGATCATTATAGTTCCGAAAGCATGATCATTAGCATTCTACAGCTTATCCACAGACGTCGGTTAAACTATGTACGCTGAACATCGAATGTGAGTAATAATTTTGGTGTATTTATCGGAACAATGATCATGGAAAGGCCTGTTTTAATAACAACTAGCCACAATTGTTGCATGTTTAAACGCATTCTGCGCTTCAAATATAGATTATTGGTTTGATGCTGGTTTGAATATTCTGTTGGAAGCATGATCAGGATATTCAATGACATTTGTATTTCAGTTGTGTGTCGATTGATTTATCAAGTAGAAACATGAGAATTGAGCTCAAAGCCCAGTCTGTCTACATTCTTCCGTAATTTAGCATTAAAATTACATGCTTCCGGAGTCGTATACTCTTGATCATTTTTCCGTAAATGGATCTTGTCCAAATTCAGCTCGTCACGACCCTATGTTTAGTCAACTCCCCTTGATCATGCTTCATAATACTGTGTTTGACGAAAGCATGAAAATAGAAGCCTCCTTGATCATCGTTCCGTTTTCAGAGACTGGTGAAACGCAAATAATGTCATTCTGATATTGACCATCGTTAGATTCATGCTTGTTGTTAGCTGCTAGAATCGAATGTACTTTTTCTTTCTACTATTCATGAACTGTTTTTTCAGTAGAAATCACATTCGCCGTAGTTTGTGCTTGAATTTCAATCGTTCCGAGAAAAACGGCCAATTTTTCATTTACATTGTAAATTGGTGACAATGTAACACTTTAAATGTGTGACTTTACATTGGTAGTTACAGTAAATGTTTTGAGTTATTTTTGTTCACCTAGGCAGGTCTCCTAACATAGAAAACAACATATACCATCAATTTTATGTGATTTTACTCATAAATGGATGTTCATGTTTTTGTTGGATTTATTGTTATTTGCTGTACAATTCTAACTAAGTTAACCATAACGGAAATTGGCAATGAAAAGAGAACAAACGATTGATAAGCTCTATCAGCTAGCCGAACAGACTCAACAAGTTCAGGCTGACCGAATTGAGATCATCTTAGAAGAGCGAAGTGATGAACACTTTCCTCCAATGTCTAAGGCGATGATGGAGACACGCTCTGGCCTGACACGTCGTAAGTTGGACGAAGCGATCACAAAGCTTGAATCTGAAGGTCACCAGTTCACAAAGAATAACGCCAACCACTACTCAATTTCTCTTACCGAAGCACACATGCTAATGGATGCTGCGGGTGTTGCTAAGTTCCATGAACGTAAGAAACACGCAGATAATAAGCCTTGGATAATCAACGTTCAGAACCAGAAGGGCGGTACCGGCAAATCGATGACAGCTGTACATTTGGCTGCTTGTCTCTCTCTTAACTTGGATAAGCGCTACCGCATCTGTCTAATTGACCTTGACCCACAGGGCTCTTTACGTTTGTTTTTGAACCCTCAAATTAGTGGTGCAGAGCACGACAGCATCTATTCAGCGGTTGATATCATGCTGGACAATGTTCCTGAAGGGCAAGAAGTTGACGCTGAGTTCTTACATAAGAACGTACTACTTCCTACGCAATACCCAAATTTGAAGACTGTGTCAGCGTTCCCGGAAGATGCAATGTTCAATGCGGAAGCTTGGCAAAGCCTTTCTCAAGATCAGTCTTTGGACATTGTTCGTCTATTGAAAGAGAAGTTGATTGATAAAATCGCTGACGACTTCGATGTCATTATGATCGATACAGGTCCTCACGTTGACCCGCTGGTATGGAATGCAATGTACGCATCGAACGCACTATTGATCCCATGTGCTGCAAAACGTCTGGACTGGGCATCAACAGTTAACTTTTTCCAGCATCTACCAACAGTTTACGAGATGTTCCCAGACGACTGGAAAGGGCTTGAGTTCATTCGCTTGATGCCAACAATGTTTGAAGATGACAACAAGAAACAGGTTTCTGTACTAACTGAGATGAATTACCTGTTGAATGACCAAGTTATGATGGCAACCATTCCTCGTAGTCGTGCATTTGAAACTTGTGCCGATACCTACAGTACGGTTTTCGACTTAACGACAAGTGATTTTGAGGGTGGTAAGAAGACGCTTGCTGTCGCTCAAGATGCCGTTCAAAAGAGTGCGCTTGAACTAGAGCGTGTATTACACAGCAACTGGTCTTCACTTAATCAGGGATAATTAACATGGCAATTAAAACATCTGATCTAAATGCAAAGCTATTTGGTAAAGCGAATAAGCGTCGAGTAGCGACTCCTCAAGAAGCTCAAACCGCAGCAAAAGAACAGGCTCAAGTCATTGAACTGGCTGTTGCTGGTGAACAAATGGTTTCTTTTGAGCTGGTACGTATTCCTGCTGACCAAGTTGCAACGCAAACCGTCGTATTCGAAGAGAATGCTCGTGAGCAATCTTTCCTAAACGAACATGCACTTTCTGACGTTTTAACCACTCTTAAAGAACGCGGACAACAATATCCTGCCGTTGGTCGTAAGAACAAAGATGGCAAGATTGAGGTTCTAGACGGTAGCCGTCGTCGTATGTCTTGTATTCTTGCTGACAAAGAGTTTCTTATCTATGTAGCAGAGAACATTAACGGTGAACATGCTAAGTTCCTTTCTGATGTGGCTAACGCACACAAACCTCTATCTCTTTATGAGAAAGGTAAAGAGATGCAAGCTAAGCTAGATAAAGGCGAAGCTGAGGACCAAAAAGCATTGGCGAAAATGTTCCAGTGTAGTGAAGCATTAGTGAGTGGCGCATTGAAAGCCGCATCACTTCCGTTAGAGCTGTTACAAGCATACCCAAATGTGAGCGATTTAGGTCGTCCAACAATCGTTAAACTGCACAAGCAATTTGGTGCCCTTAACGAAGAACAGCAACAAAGCTTGCTAACTAAATGCGATGCAACAGATGGTTTTGTTTGGCAGCGCAGCGACGCTCAAGGTGTTACTCGTTTGACTAAAGATGTGACAGAAACACTAGAGAACTGGATTTCTGAACTTGCGCCAGCACCAGCGAAAAAGACAACGCCAAAAGTTGAACTTGTTAAGGGCCGTGCTTCTTACAGTCGTAAAGGCGCTAACCTGGCATTGAATCTTAAAAAAGTTGATGATGCGACTATGGAAGAAATTCTCGCTTTTGTTCAATCTAAACTGAACTAAGCTCCTCACTTACCGATTAAAAGCCGCTTGATGCGGCTTTTTATTTACCTGTGATAAACTGTGTTTAGACGAATTTGGACGCAATTTATGACGACTCTCCCTTTCTTAACTCAACTCTCCACAGTAGCCCTAAATAATAACCACCGCTATGGTGTCCTACTCGAAGGCGATCAAGCGTGGCAATCTCAAGAGCTTGAGTCTTATCTCTCTGATTTAGACAGCCCCACGGCTTTTGTTTTGGGTGAACTAAGCGTAGCCGGCGCTACAAATATCGCCTTCAATAAAGGCCAACAATTATTAGGGCAAGAGTGCCAAGTTCTGATTTGTGATTTTAGAACAGGGTTTGATGCAAATAGTTTTACCGCGGCATTAGGTGCGCTAGTTGGGGGAGGGGTGTTATTTGTCATCCCGCCAGCAGACCATGAAACTACTTTATCGCAAGTTTGGCTGAGACGTCAGTTTGATAAGCTTATCTGTTTATCGCAAAAGGCGCTGTCAGAAGGTTCTGAAGTGGCTGACGTATCTGCAATGCCGGCGCTACCTGAAGTGGTTGTCACACCAGATGGTTTCGATAAGTATGAGCAACAAAAGCTCGCTATCGAAGCGATTGAAAAAGTAATGTTTGGTCATCGCAAGCGCCCACTTGTTTTAACTGCTGACCGTGGTCGTGGTAAAAGCTCCGCGCTGGGTATCGCGTCAGCTAATATTATTAAGGCTAAAAGCTCAGTCACGATTGTAGTCACTGCGCCGAACGTCAAAGCGATACAGCCTCTGTTTGAACATGCGCAGAAGTTGCTTCCTAGCTCTTCTATGGAGAATCGACATACGCTCGTCCATGAACAAAGCAAAATTGTCTTTGTTGCTCCGGACGAAGTATTGAGAACACAACCCGATTGTGACCTGTTGTTGGTTGATGAAGCCGCAGCAATTCCGTTGCCAATGTTGCAACGTATGGTTGAAAGCTATCATCGTATGGTTTTCTCAACTACGGTTCACGGATATGAGGGCAGTGGACGAGGCTTTGGTATCAAGTTTGAAAAGTGGCTGTCTGAGCAACGCCCTAACTGGCGCTCGTTCAAACTTGAACAGCCAATACGCTGGAACGTAAACGACCCGTTGGAAAGTTGGTTGTTTGATACCTTCTTGTTGGATTCTGATATCGAGGCTCTACCAAAGGATGTCGAACTTGAAGGGTTGTCTTGGCATCAGTTTGATAAACAAACGCTACTCGACAACCCTAAGGTCTTGACTCAGTGTTTTGGTTTACTAGTCAGCGCTCATTATCAAACGTCGCCTAATGACTTGATTCAACTTTTAGACAACCCTCAAATGTCACTGTACGCACTGTTTTCAGACCAGCATTGCTTGGGGTGCATTCTAACGGTTGAAGAGGGCGCATTGTCACATGAACTTATTCAAGATGTTCAGCTTGGTAAGCGTCGCCCTCGCGGTCATCTGGCTCCGACACTTCTCGCTAACCATTTAGGTCTTGATAAAGCTGCAGTGCAGAAATGCATTCGAATTATGAGAATTGCTGTTCACCCTGATATCCAAGGGCAGGGCTTGGGACATCGAATGATTGCCCACTTGGTCAAAGCAAATGCAGAGTTCGATTATTTGGCAACGAGCTTTGGCGCGACCGGTGAGCTAGTCGACTTCTGGTGCAGTAATGGCTTCGTCTCAGTACACCTTGGCCACCAGCGAGATCAGTCGAGCGGTTGTCATTCATTGTTGATGTGTCGAACTTTGAATGAAGAAAGTCGTCATTGGGTTGAGGAAGGGAGTCTCTATTTTTACTCCGGCCTTCGTTATCTGTTGTCCACGACATACCACTCGCTTGAACCAGTCATTGTGCGTTCATTGCTATCCTCTCAACCACGTCAACTTTTGGTTGAGGATATTAATCCTCTACTCGGTTATTACGTTGATGGAGGGAACAGCTTTGATAGTGTTGGTTTCATGCTAGAGAACTTAATCTATAACTTGGATAAAGTGCAGCTAGAGCAAACGAGTGATTTACTGCTTTGGAAAGTTGTTCAGAAAAGAACTTGGACAGAGTGCAGTGAGTTAGCCAATCTTGCCGGTCGTAAGCAAACCGAATCAGCTCTTCGACACGATCTTGGATTACTGCTTTCCAATTTACAGTGTAAATAGCGCCACCATTTAAACAGCCTCAATAATCGATTTACAGTGTAAACTGAATGACAACTCAATTTACACTGTAAACTCAATTCCTCAAAGCGTATTCCTCGTTCTTCTGCCTTCTTTTGACAACTTGAAAATATCGTGAATTATACTAGCAATACTGAACTTAGGTTTGTTGAGCACCAGGAGAATATCCTGCATGCCAGCACATAATTGACCTTTGATGATGCCCTTCAGATCAATTTAATGCTTTAAGTCAATAAGTTGCCAATTGATGTGTAGTAGCTCATTATTGAGAAAATATTGAGTAAAGTGACTTATCCCTTGTTATTGAAAAAGGAATATGTTCACAAAACAGTATCTTCTATAAACTGAAATCATACTCTTTTGCTAAGGAAGTGGCAGTCGTATGTGGGACAACATAGTTACATTGTCTGAGGACGGAAATGAAGTGATTGCTCGTTTGCAATCTGGCTTTGTCGTGGACAGCAGTTTTGACCAGAAAGAGCTTCCTGCATCATTAGAGAAATTGGAAGCTAGCCAATTCTATCCTTTAGACGATGAAATCATTCGCTTCGTGAACCTAGCAAAAGAGGGGAAGGGTGAAGCGTATGAAGGCGTGGCTGTCGCTGAAGTACGTAATGCAAGTATGGTCGTAGAGCTATCTGACGATGAGATGCTTGCAAGTATTACTGTTACTGGTGCTTACGCAGGGCGTGGGTTAAGAGGTGCTGAAATTGTACATGCACTTGCTCAGGCTCATGTAACCAAAGGAATCAATAAACTGGCATTGAAAAAGGTGCTAGTGATGAGCAACAAACTCAAAGCGGGGGAGAAGTTCACCCAAGCCGTTGCTCAAGGTAAACAACCCGTAAAAGGGAAAGACGCAAAATTTGAAGCGCTCGTTCCTGACATTACTCACCAGGTCCTTAAACCACGTAGCAAAGAGTCTGGCAAAATCGATATGCGAGACTTGGGCGAAACCATTACAGTCGGAGAAAACGATCCCGTAATGAGGCGTACGCCAGCAACCAAAGGTACTGCTGGTTTTACTGTTCAAGGAAAACTTCTTCCGCCACTCCCTGGTAAAGATAGCCTGCTCAAGCCCGGCAAAGGAACAACCATTTCTTCTGATGATCCGAATCTTCTTGTCGCAAACTGTTCAGGACTCCCACTTATTAAAGAGCGTACCATCGAAGTTGATGAGGCGTTGTGTTTAAACAGCGTCAGTGTCGCAACCGGGCACGTTAAGTTTAAAGGGAATGTATTTGTGTCCGGCAACATCGACCCGGGCATGGTGGTGAAGGCGACGGGCAGTGTTACGGTTGGCGGGTTTATTGAATCAGCCGAAGTACAAGCCCAAGGAGATATAAAAGTCGCGAAAGGTATCATTGGTCACACGGTTAAAGAGGGAGAGAGTAAAAGCTGTAAGGTGCTGACCAAGGGGGCTATTGAAGCGAGCTATGCTCAGTACTCAGAGCTACAAGCAGGTACTGACATTAGGCTGACAGTACACAGTATGAGTAATGAGATACGCTGTGGTCACGATTTGATTGTCGTTGATGGAATGAAGAAGCACGGCACGTTAAGCGGCGGTGAAGCGAAAGTCGGTGGTAAAGTGGAGTGTGTCTTCCTAGGCGTTGAGGGCGATACGGCTACTAAAGTTCATTGTTTTGCTCGCTATGACAGCTACAAGCAGAAGATGGGTGCGTTGAGAGACGTTTATAAAGCAGCTCAAGAGAAAACCATGGATGTGATTCGCCAAGAGTTGGAATTCAAAAAGCGACCTAAAGCGGAGCGTACAGACGAAGAGGCGCAGCGCATAGAGTCAATGAAGGAACAGAACAACCAAGCGATTGAATCGACTAAGCAGCAGATTGATACCCTTGAGGCTGAATTTGATACGTTACTTGAAGAGTGTACTGTCGAGGCGCATGAGAAGGTCTATACCCGTGTGACGATTCAATATGGCGATGAAACCGTAACGACTAAGCGCACTCATGGTGGCAGTGTGTTCTCGTTTAACCAATATGAGATTCAATGTTCGTTCAAGATGGAAAAAGAAGACATTGGGGAACAGCTGTAGCTACGTCATTAATTCTTATGAGCAGAGAACGATAGAAATAAAAAAGGAGCCAGTGGCTCCTTTTTACATTTAGGTTGAAAGGTTAATCCTTATTTGGACTTAGCTGACTGCTCTCACTTTCCCTTGTTTAAGGTCAGACAGTACTTTGGCTTTTGGTCCATCGGCAATGATGCAGCCTTTCTCCATTACAATCACACGATCTACAACATCTAACATCGACGTCTTGTGAGTGATAAGGATAAGTGTCTCGCTCGGCAGCAACTGATTAAGTTGGTGCTTGATGTGCATCTCTGAGCGGTTATCCATCGCACTGGTTGGCTCATCCATCAACAGTACTGGAGGACGGCCTAGGAAAGCGCGAGCGATAGCCACAGCTTGACGTTGTCCACCTGATAGCAATCCGCCACCTTCACCAACTTGGCGCTCTAAGCCAGCAGGATCTTGCTGAGTGAAGTTCGTTACACCAGCTCGGTTGGCTGCGTCCATCACATCTCGATCATCCACCAACGGACGGCCTAGAGTGATATTGTCACGAACGGAACCGTAGAAGAGGTTACTGTCTTGAGGGACACAGCCTATATTACGACGTACGTCGACGTGATGCAGTTGCTCCATATCGGTATCATCAATGCGTACATGGCCCTCTGTCGGCTTGTACAGCCCCATAATAAGCCGTTCTAGTGTTGTCTTACCCGAGCCAATACGACCGATGATGGCAACTTTCTCACCCGGGGTAATCGAGAGGCTGAGGTCGCGCACTGATGCGATTGGTGAATCAGGGTAATGGAAAGTCACTTTATCCAGTGCAATGTGGCCTTGAATGATTGGGCGGTGGATATAGCGTTTACCTTCTTCTTGCTCATCAGGCATATCCATAACCTGCTCGATCAACGTCATCGATGACTTGGCTTGGTTGTAGCGAGTCGAAAGAATAGAGAGCTGAACTAGTGGACCAATCGCACGACCACTCAACATGGTTGCTGCAATCAAACCACCCATGGTGAGATCGCCTTCGGCAATCAAGTACACACCAAAGATGATCATACCTACGTTAGTACTTTGTTGAACGAACCCGGCTGTATTCTGGATACTGTCGGTGATTCGGCGGCTCTTAATATTCCAGTTTGCCATGTGCGCTACCGCTTCTTCCCAGCGGAATTGGAACTGACTTTGCGCACTGAAGAGCTTAACGGTTTCTAGACCCGCCAAGCTTTCGATAAGGTTCGCGTACTTCTGCGAAGCAAGCCGAGAACCTTCTTCGATAGTGCGGCGCAGAGGCCCTTGAATGATGATTGCGTAGATAACCAGAATTACGACACCGACAATCGGTACATACACCAGATCGCCAGCCATCAACCAGATCAGAGTTAGAAACAGAATCGCGAAAGGGAGATCAATCAGAGAACCTATGGTCGCTGAAGTGAAAAACTCTCGAATTGATTCGAACTCTTGTAAGTTCTTGGCGAAAGCACCCACGGAGGCTGGTTTCGCTTCCATACGAATCCCGAGAACCTTACTAAATAGCTTCGAAGAGATCAGAATGTCAGACTTTTTACCGGCAATGTCGATGAAGTAGCTGCGCATTAATTTGAGCAGTAGATCGAAAGTGAACACCACAAAGATGCCGCTCGCCAATACCCAGAGCGTTTCAAAGGCGAGGTTGGGAACCACTTTGTCGTACACCAAGCGCGTAAACATCGGTGCAGCAATCGCGAACAGGTTGATTAGAATCGAGGCGATCAACACATCACGGTAGATCTTTTTCGACTCCCAGATAGTGCCCCAGAACCAATGACCGTGACGCGTTTTCAGAATCTCAGGTGAGCGTTCATCGTAACGGAACTGTTTTTTAACTAGGAAGTAGCGGCCAATAAACTGTGCTTTTAGCTCTTCCAACGGAATGAGAATCGGCACCATGCCACTTTCAGCGGTAATGATCTCTGCTTCTTGTTTCTGAAAATCAATTCGGTTGAGAACACACGCTTCGCCCTGCTTGAGTAGCAGCACTGCTGGCAGAATCAGTTCTGGAATACTCTCTAGGTTTGAGCGGTTCTCTTTGGCAACTAACCCTGCGCGCTCTGCTGAACGAGGAAACAGGAAGGGGGTGAGTTTACCATCCGCAAGAGGCAGCCCGTTGACGAGCGCCTCTGGGGAGTTTGCTAGACCGTAGTATCGGCTGACGTATATCAGCGAATTCAGTAATGGATCTTGCATTAAATAACCACCTTACTACTTATCAACGATGAAGCCTTGGAACACTTCAACGTAGTTGTCTGACAATGTATCAAGCTGCGTTTGGGTCTCGATACGTGAGGCGATGGTGGTGATACCCAAGTTATGCGCCGTTCTAGAGATCGACGTTAGAGTGAATTTCTGTTTCTCATCATCCAAGTTGTGGGTGTAGAGGTAGTCCAACTTAACGTAACCTGGGCGGAACTCATTAATGTATTCCAGAGACTGGAAGTTACGACCGTAATTATCAACACCAAATACTGCGTTGGTGTTGCGTATTGCGGTACACAGTAGTGCCGTGTAGTGCGGTTCATTAACGAAGCAGTTTTCAGGGATTTCAAAATGCAGCATGTCACAGATAGATGCATTTTTGCTTAGTGTTTCACCAACCCAGCGGATGAAGCTTGGTTCTGAGATACTGCTTGCTGAGATGTTGATAGCCACTGGGGTAGTGATCTCTTTAGCGTGTAGCTTCTCAATCATTTTCTCGATCACGTACTGATCAAGTTCATGACTGGCACCGAGTTGTTCAAGTGCAAATAGGTATTGAGCCGCGCTGTAGCGAACGCCGTCTTTTTCAATCGCTGAGAACACTTCTTGGTGGAAAGTTTTACCGAAGCTGTTATTCGCCGCTTGCAGACGGAAGGTGAAGAGATCATTGATGATTGCTTCTTCAACCAGTGTGCGCCACTGCTGTTTACCCATCACAGCGCCGTGATCATCAGCGGTGATGTAGCCGTAGCTCATTTCACGGTTCGCTTTTGCTATAGAGAGGGCGTTATCCACCAGCGACATGATTTCTGTGCTAGTTTTGCTTTGGCTACTGTGAGTCACACCAAGTGAGATATTAGCGCGAGCCGTCCCAGTAGGATCGGAGCCTAAACCTTGAACACAGTTAACGATGCTGTCTGCAATGAGTTTGAGTTCGCTTTCATCGATATTTGGCAAGATAAAGCCGAACTCATCTTTTGAAATACGAGCCATGGTTAGATCTGGTGATGAGATAGAGGCTTGTAAGTGCTCTGCTAAGTCGTGGACAAGTGCATCGCCTTCTTGGTAACCCTTATCATCGTATTCGTCAGCAATGAACTGTGCTTGCAGAACCGCTAAGCCACCGACGCTGGATTCCGCCAACCACTGGTTGAGTTGAGACATGTAGTAAGCACGGTTACCGAGTTGCGATACTGGGTCGATATAGGCACGTTCACGCAGGCGCTGAGCTTCTTGAGCTTGATTCTTAAAGGCTTGTTCAACTTGCGTCGACATATGGTTAATACCATCTACGACTAAGATCAGATCTTTAGTTTTTGGTCGTGCAAGGGGTTCACCAAATTGGTTCTTCGCAATCTGGTTCATTTTGGCGATGATCAAGTCGAGTGGTTTCAACGATCGTTTTACGATCCACGAAATGGCCAATAAACCAATCACAAAAATAAGAGCAAATACGGTTGCTAGGCGAGTAAAAGATTGCCAAAGCTGTGAGTAGGCTGGGCCCGGGTGGCTAACAATTTCCACTTCAGCCAACTGCATCCAACCACTAGTGATAACACGGCGGTCATGAATCGGCTCAAACAGGTCGAGCGAAGTAAACCAACTAGGCACTGTGCTCGGCTTTACCGGGTATGAACGCAGGATGTCGTCACCACTATCAAGGAAGATGAGCCTTACTACCGAATAGGAGCTGCCATCAAACAATGCATTGATGACCGACTCAACCGCGATTGGGTCTTTATCCTCTAGGTAAGGAGCTAGCGCTAAACCAACGGTATTGATGGTATTGCTTACCTCTGAGCGCTGCTGCGCTTCTAGGTGGCCTCGAGTGGTATTAAATTCGATCATAAATACTGACGTCATCAGTAATATAAAGACCGCTACCATCCCGACTACAAGCTGTTTATATAAAGTCATTGTACCTACTCATCGTAATTGATAATGGGTTTGTTTAATTTTAGAGAGCGCTCGCGTGAACGAAGATCGTTCCACAAGCTCAATCTGGATGATTTACCTGCAAGCTGTCCGTTTCCTGCTGAAGACTTCATTAGCCATAGGTTTTTACCGTTAAAGCTGTATATCGGCAGTAAGTCTCTGCGAGTTGACGCTCGTTTAATTTCTGGATTCAAGTTATCCAAAATGACGGGTTCTGCGCTGGGCGTGGAGTAGTAAGCTAGTACCATGTGGAACTGATTCAGCTCCAACGCTTTGACGTAGACCAGTCTCAATTTTTTGTCGGGTACACCGAGTTCCAGTAGCGAAAAGTATTTAGCGATGGTGAAGTCTTCACAGTCGCCTGCATTACTTCCTAGAAACTCGAGTGGCGTAGCCCAGTAATCTTTTTTACCCCACAGCACGATGTCGTCGACGAAGTAGAGTTGGTTGAAGAATCGATTTACCGATTCCAATTTTTGCGTTTCACTTTGAGTGCTAAACTGGTCGATATTCGATCGCCATGTCTCCACGCGTTTAGCAGCCCTTTGACCATAGGTTTCAGAGACCGCACTCACCCAGCGCTGCTCAGTGGTGTTCAGTGCAAATGATGCACAAGACGATATCAATGCCAGCAACGCGACTGTGGAACGAATCTTCATTGGCAAACTGCCTTGTTACTGCGGCAGTTATCTGTGTAGAAAGGGGAAAACATCACACACCCTTACTCTTTCAATGCGTTGTTTTGAGCGCTAAGTATCGGCTTCAACATGTAATCTAGAACGGTTCTTTTACCCGTAATAATGTCAACCGATGCAGTCATGCCCGGAATAATTGGCAGCTCTTCGTTGTGCCCAAAGCTGTACTTTTCGGTGCGCACACGCACGATGTAAAAGCTGTTACCTTCTTCATCTTGAGTCGTATCGGCACTGATGTGCTCCAACACGCCCTCTAGACCACCATACTTGGTGAAGTCATAAGCACTAAACTTAACAATGGCTGGTAGCTCTGGACGTAAAAAGGCGATGTCTTGTGGCGCAATCTTGGCTTCTACAAGCAACGAATCTTCGGTAGGTACAATCTCAACAATGTCCATACCTGGCTGGATAACACCGCCAACGGTATTGATGCCTAAGGTTTTGACGGTACCTGTAACAGGGGAGATAACCACGGTTCGATTGACTCGGTCTTCTAGGCCAACAGCAGATTCGGTAAGAGCAGAGAGTTTATCTTGCGCTTGGTTAAGCTTCTCTTGCTGTTCTGAACGGAATTTAAGTGCTGCATCGACGCGGCTGAGCATAGACTCTTTGATTGCCGAGCGTAGTACAGGGATTTTTAGCTCGCTAGAGGTCAGCTCACGGCGCGTATCGTTCACTTGTCTCTGTAGTTTAAGAAGCTCGATACGCGGTACCACACCCTCATCAGCAAGCGGCTTGGTGATATCCAGTTCTTTGCGAGCAAAGTTGTAGCTTTGGCGCAGGTTATCGACACGGGCTCTCACCTCTACCAAGTCTTGCTGCTTCTGTTCAACTTGTTGTTCAAAAACAGAGAGTTGGTTACGAAGATTATTAAGGTCTTGGCGGTATTCGGCTTTCTGGCGCTGAATCAGATTAGGCTGTCGCTCAATAAACTGTGGTGGGAATGCCAGTTTGCCGTAGTTGAGTGTGACGCTCTGTTGCCAATTGTCGACAGAGAAGTTTTCGTCAATCACCACACTGGTCAAAGACGCAGAAAGCATTAGTACGCTTGCAGTCAGGTTGGCCACTTGTTGTTCGCGTTCGCGGAAGTCGGAACGGAAACGAGTATCATCGATAAGGAGTAGCTGCTGGCCTTTTTGTACCTGTTGGCCTTCCTTTACAAGGATCTCTTTCACCAAACCGCCCTCAAGGTTCTGGACTACTTGAATTTGAGAAGAGGGGATGACTTTGCCTTGGCCGACCGTGACTTTGTCAATCTCGGCCCAAGCCGCCCATCCGATCGCAGCAACAAAGAATAGAACGATAACCCACAGCATGATACGCGCGCTGGTTGGCGTATTGAGTAGCAGTGCCGCTGTTTTATCATCGACGTACTCAAGTTCGGTATCGTTCAGCTTGTTGTAACTTTTTTGGCTCATAACAATCCTTGTCTGCGAAATTTGGTGCAAGCCTATTGAGTGTATTCTTAGTTTTAAGAAATGTTAAGATCTTGTTCCCATAAAGCGTTGTATTTATAAATGTTTAATCACTCATCGGTTTTTGAAATCTGTTTTATCTAGTTGGTGCTTACGTAGTTTGTCATAAAGCGTTTTACGAGAGACTTGAAGCTCTTGTTGAACTTCTTTGAGCATGCCTTGATGACGATGTAAGGCTTCTATCAAAATGATTTGCTCAAAGTTGTCGGTACGTTCGCTAAGCGAGAGCTGTTTAATCGTCGTATCGAACGCCCCTTCATCTTCGCTACTCTTATCTTGTTCCTGATCCTCAGGCTGCTTTGCCTGTGTGAGTACTCTAAGCTCCGCTTCTTGGCGTAGTTGACGCAAGTTCTCAGGCCAAGGCTTGGCGACGAGCCTCTCTACATCTTGTTTGGTGATGATTGGGGGCGGCAGTTGATATCGACTTGCCGCACCTCGCGCGAAATGTTTAAACAGCGAACCAATGTCTTCGGGTCTTTTTACTAGTGGTAGCAGCTCAAACTGACGAAACTCCCCTTTAATTGTAGCGGGTACAGTCGTGGATGCGATAATGATACAAGTTGCATTTGAATTGCACTCGTTTTCATGAAGCAGCGTTGACTTTACTTGCTTAAACCACTCCCATTGCTGAGACATTAATACTTCTGTTTCATGTATATAGAGAGTTCCTCCACGGTGCTTAATGCACAGTTGCTTGAGGAACTCGCAAAAAGTCTCTTGATTCGATTTAGGTAGGTTGAACGCGGCTACAGGGTAGAGTTCCCCTCTCTGATGACTGTGTAAATCGTGAGTGTATTGCGCGGTAATTCGTTTACCTGTTCCGATGTCGCCTTTGAGAATGATCATCGGGTCCTTGCGGATGTCGAGAGTGATTAAATCTCGTCTTAACGCTACCATAGAGGGGGACTGACCAATCAGCTTAGGCCCGACATGGGTCTGCATCGCCAGCTCTTTACGCAGTAGGTTGTTCTCTTCAACCAGTGCTAATTTGTCTGCGGCTTTGTGAACCGCAGCCATTAAAGCGTCCACAACGAATGGTTTTTCAAGAAAATCACAAGCGCCCACCTTCATTGCGGTAACGGCTGTTTGAACGTCGCCATGACCCGTTAATACAATCACTTGAAAGTGCGGATTGTGTTTTAAGAGTTGTTCGGTAAATTGAATGCCGTCCATCACCGGCATATGTATATCGGTGATGACGACGCCCGCTTGGGTTAATGGGATTTGCTTGAGCGCTTCTACAGCGTTAGGAAAACAGCGAATTTCAATGCCTTCAATGAGCATTGCTTGTTCTACGGAATCTCGAATCGCAGGTTCGTCGTCAATAAAATAGAGTGCAGGCATGGTTGTCAAAGCGACATTCCTTGTTATCAGTCATTATCATCAGCACGCTTAATCAGTGCTTGAGGTGTTATTGCATGCGTTGTGCAAGGGAATTCTTAGTGAGAATACCATGCCACAAGGCTCGCGCCGCGTTGCGGTGATCGTGCCGTGATACGCTTCAATAATCCGCTTTGAGATCGATAGGCCAAGCCCTAGTCCCTCCGGTTTGGTGGTGAAGAAGGGATCAAAGAGTTGAGATAGCTTTGATTCCGGAAGGCCGACGCCATTGTCCCAAATATCCAGGACACAGGTTTCAGATTCCAACCGCCAATCTAGGCCGATCTGAGGGCTAGGTTGCTGGTGTAGAGCTTGGGCGGCGTTGTGGATTAAATTCACCAACACCTGCTCCAGCTCAGTCGGATGAATCGCGATCTGGATATCGTCACTGATTGAGGTCATGCGCAGCGTAATACCGTGTTTAATCAGTAGTGCACTTAAGATTCCCGTGGCATTGTTGACCGCTTGGTGAAGGTTGGCGGTATGATTCTCTTGTTTAGTCACCTTACGGGTAAAGACTTTTAAACGTGCAATAATGTCGGTGATGGATAGGTTAAGCGCTAGCATCTTTTCCAAGTTGCCTTTCACCATATCATCGCGCCCCATTTCAAGTAGCTTGAGGCTGTTTTCGCTGTAAGTTCTCAAGGCGGCTAGCGGTTGATTGATCTCGTGGTTGATGCTCGCAGAGAGTTCTCCCAATACCGCGAGTTTGGCGGTTTGTGTCAGCTCTTGTTCCGTCTGTTTGAGCTTACTTTGCGACTCTTGATACTGGTGTATGGTTTGTTGCAGCTGTTGGTTTGATTGTTGTAGGTAAAGAGTACGCTTATTAACCGTCTCTTCGAGCTTATGGTTGAGTGTAGTCAGCGCGACTTTGGCTTTGTAGGTTTGACGCCATGACCAAGCGATCAACAGCACTAGGCTATATATCACCAAGAATATCACGTCGATCTGCATGACTTTTTTCATCTCTGTGTCACGACCTTTAAGCGCGACGACTTGGTACTGCTGACTACTGGCCGCAGCAGGGTAGATGTTAAATGTCCCCATCCTGCTTAATTTCTCACTCGGCAAAGCGTTGTCGGCTTGTGGTAAATCGAGGAAGGCATCAATCAATGTGATCTTATCTAACCCATACTGACGCTGTTCGGCAATCTGCTGTTGCTGAATAGGGGTGAGCGGTTGAAGGGAGTGATAGAGCCAATGTGGCTGGCTTGATAAAAACACCACTTGGTTGTTGTCGAGCACCACAATATCGAACCCATCACTGGTTAGGATCTCTTCGATGTTTTCTAGGCTTACTTTTACCGTTAATACGCCAACAATCTCTTGTTTCACGTATAAAGGAGATGAGAGAAAGTAGCCGCGCACATTCGATCTTGCACCAAGCCCCACGTATTGCGAGCTGAGGCCATTTATCGCCTGACTGAAGTAGGGACGAAACGCAAAGTTCTCACCAACAAAGGTTTTTGGATCTTGATAGTTGCTTGATGCGACCACGGTACCGCTATCGTCATGGATGTAGATCGTGTCGGCTAAGCTCTGGTTGGCCCACTCTTCTAACAACAGGTTGAGCTGCTGAGCCGAGGTCTGCTCTGAAAAGTACCCAAGGATTCGAGGGTCGTGACTCAGGATTGCGGGCACCTGTTTGAACTTGGCGATCTCAGAGTCGAGTTGAAGATTGGCCTTGTTGGCGGCTTCTTGCAGCTGTTCACCAACCAGACGTTGCTGATATTGCTCTGCCAATAAGTGAGTAGCAGCAAAGCCCGCTGCACCCAATGACAGTGAAGCGATAACAAAAGGGGTGAAGAAACGGGATATTTTGTTGGCCAAGGTGAACTCAGAGCAGGTTGAAAGTGTATATAGATTAGCAACATGGCTATCAAAGTACCGAGATCTTGTTAACACCGAATCCAAGAGATAGCACAATCGGCTACCACAGACTTGTATTTCCCTATGCGAAAGCGCAGAATCACAAAAAATGAAAAGGAGCAACGAAATGGAACTGAAAGATATTCGCCGTGAATATGCTCAGGGTGGATTGAGACGCAAAGACTTAGCGGCTGATCCGATTGACCAATTTAATCTTTGGCTTGAGCAGGCTATTGAAGCCAAACTTACCGACCCAACTGCGATGACAGTTGCGACGGTCGATAAGGACGGCCAACCTTTTCAGCGCATTGTGTTGCTTAAGAATGTCGATCAACAAGGTTTCGTTTTCTACACAAACCTTGGCAGCCGCAAAGCGCAGCAGCTAGAGCACAACAGCAAGATCAGCTTGCACTTCCCATGGCACCCACTAGAGCGCCAAGTGCACATCACTGGTACCGCAGAGAAGTTGAGTGCTGTGGAGAACATGAAGTACTTCTCTTCTCGTCCAAAAGAGAGCCAACTGGCGGCAATCGCAAGTAAGCAAAGCAGCCGCATTTCTGCACGTGGCATCTTGGAAGGCAAGTACTTAGAACTTAAACAGAAGTTTGCTAAGGGTGAGATCCCAGTACCGAGCTTCTGGGGTGGTTTCCGTGTTCGAGTAGACAGCATTGAGTTCTGGCAAGGTGGTGAACATCGCTTACACGACCGTTTCTTGTTCTCTCGTCAAGATAACCGTTGGGATATCGATCGACTTGCGCCGTAGTTAGGCGTTCCGAGTTTACCAAGGCTAAATACTTAAACACCGCGCTGTAATCTTCAAAGATTGGCGCGGTGTTTTTTTATGGCTTTTGAAATGAGGTGGAAGAGAGATAAAAGCCAGTGATCATTAACCGTTGTGAGTCATATTGGGTGGTTGATGAGTATCATGGTTAACTGGTTGTCGTCACTTCACTGTGCAGCACCACTGAAATCTGCCGATTGAGCAAGCTCTCTGGAATGACAGAACCAAGGCCAGAGTCCAGTGCAAACTCAATCAATTGGCTTTTACTGTTGGCATCGAACTTTTGCTTAAGGCGTGCCACGTGACCCTCTACGGTTTTGATCGAAATCGTCAGAATCTGCGCAATGTACTGAGGCTTCTTTCCAAACAGCAGCAAAAACAGCACTTCGGATTCGCGAGCTGTGAGCTTCTTATTGAGCTTTGATTGTCTAGGCTCTGAACCAGCAATCGAGCCATCACTCTTCTTGGCACTGGTCGCTTGGCAAACCCAGTGACCCACCTCCAAAATGGCAGTATCAGTCAGCTCTTGGCCATAGAATATCGTTCCCTGCACCTCGCCATCATCATCTAACCAAGGCGTTTTGGTAAAAATATGGGCGTGCCAACGGCCGTCAGGATATGGGTGAATATCTAGAATTTTTAAAGTCTTACGTGTTTCCATCACGTATTTATCTTGCGCTCTGAAGTCTTGCGCACATTCCGTTGTTTGGCTTGGCATATCGAAGTCTGTCAAACCTGCGCTGTTTTGGTTGTCGGTCAAACCGATCAGTCGATTGTAGGCTTGGTTAGCATAAACAAAGACAGAGTCAGTATCTTTGCATCCCCAGCAGCCCGGCAACTGTTCAAACAGAGAGCGTTGTATTGAGTTAAGTGTTTTCGACAAAATATTATCTCAGTTTCGGAACTAAGTTAATGATATCAGTTTCTTATAACGCTGTATTGTAAATTCATGGAAGCGTCCCGAAACGATGATCAAGGGAAGAATGATCAAGGATAGGGAGCGGGATGAGTATCTGGGTATCGCGAGTTGATCCGCCACAGCATATTTTAAGCAAAAAAAAGCCAGCCTGAAGACGGGCTGGCTAAAGACAAGATCTGCCTTGTCGACGTGTAGAAGATTTCAGATTAATTCACGAGGGTCATGCAAATTAACCTGAGGTATCAGTGAGATACCCAGAGTGACTTACTACTCTGTCGACAAATTTACTCCTAGGAGTGCGAATGCATAAGGGGGGAATTCCCCTATAAACAAGACTCAACACGACAAATGAGAAGTGAGAGCCCTGTTTTGTGAGAGGGGGAGTCGAGAAGTTAGTAATCGAGAGCCTATAACTCTCGTAATACTCTGAAGCCTAAGTGGTTGGCTGCTGTTGTCGGTGGAACGTAGAGTTCATTGAAAACTTTAGCTTCTTCAGGAGAGAAGCTCCATGCTCCCCCCTTAGCGATGCCTTTGTGATTGGTTGTCCACTCCCATACATTGCCTACCATGTCGTAGAACCCTGTTGGGGTCGGTAAGAATGATTTCACTGGCGAAGTGCTGATGTTTGACCATGGTGTTCCTGCCCAGCCAGTATTCGCTTTGCCTGAGCGGAACTCGTTACCCCACCAGAAATTGGTGTCTTGGCCTGCACGTGCTGCCGCTTCCCACTCCTGCGGTGTAGGTAGACGATAGGTAAAGCCTGTTTTTTTAGATAACCAACGCGTGTAGGCCTTGGCGTCGTTTTGACTAACACAAACCACAGGTGAGCTGTCAGTTTGCTTAAAGCCAGGATTTCGCCAGTAACTATTCGATACGGCAGTGATCTCGGTATTGACGAAGGTATCACAGGTGTTCATCAGCTCGGCATCTGTTTGGTAGCCAGTACTGTCGATGAAGGCTTTGAAATCTTGAACTCGGGTTGGTGTGGCCGCTAATGCAAATGGCTTTTTGATCGTCACTTGCTTAGCATTGTTCTCACCTAGCAGGTAACGACCCGCACCGACGACGATCATCTCTGGGCTCTGGCTATCATCACCCATAGGATCAGCAAACTTACTACCGACGTTGAGTGTGTTTTGCTTGGCTTGCAATACAGCTCTTAGGTTGTGGTCGCGAGCAATTTTAAGTTCTTGATGGAAAGAGAGGTACCCCTCTTTTTCAATCGTCACCATGTGCTGGCCAGTCGGTAACATGACTTCAACGGGTGTACTGCCGTAGTTAACACCATTGATTGATACCTTGTCGTTGTACTGGTTTGAACGGACCACCAAGTTAACCCAAGCGACCTCTTTTTGCTGATCATCGGCTTTCTGGTCAGTTTCTGTAAAGCAGTGAGATGATTGTATCCCAAGCAGGCGACAAGGGGTGTTCTTGTCTGGGCGAGTTTCTAGGTTTGCTGTGATGTTTGCTTGGTAGCGGTTTTCGGCACCAAAACCTGAACTTGTCACTTTGTGTTGTAGAACGTGAATGTTTAGCGATGTCGATGCCAAATGCTCTTTTGCTGTCTTTGATTCTGTCGCGTTGTCGATCACACTGTTTTGGAACTGTTCAACGGCCTTTTGAAGCGCCAATGTCACCGTTTGCTCCGAGCATTGCGCTAGTGTCATGTCATCGCTGCAGCGATTGGTAAAGCTAACCGTCTTCTCTTCGGTTTTGGTGATCTCACTTCTGAGTCGATCGGCTCTCGCTCTTAGTTTTCCTTTGTCCAGATCCGCAATTGAAGTTTCAATCGAACTCTTTTCGGCTTGGAAGGCCTCTAGTTCCATCATTAACGCTTGTTGTTTTTGCTCAGAATCAGAAACAGCCAGTTTCCCCTCTTTTACCGATTTCCAAGCATCTTGAAATCGGTTTTGAGCTGGCGATATATCGAAATCAGGCTCATCAATCATGCGGCTGTAATCTTGCTCTAAACTTGCTTTCGCTGTCGCAAGCTTTTGCTGTGATTGTTCAGATAACTTGGTAAGGCGGACCACTTGCTCTGTTTGATTGTCAACTTGGTTCTGTTTGTCGGCAATCTTCTTTTCGACTGCTGCCAAATCGGCATGTTTTTCGAAAAGTGAGCTTTCTATGTCGATAACAGATGTAGTGACAGCGGGTGATGTCGCTTCTGCCAAAATAGCGGGTGCCATTAAGCTAGGAGCGAGTGCAAACAGTAGAGTGGGTAAACCTTGGCGCATGATGGGCTACTTCATTCGTAAAATGGGTGAATCAAATGTTTTAGCGAAAGCCATGTTGGCTGCAGTTGAGTCGTATCACTATCAACACAATGGAGAGTTTTACATCGGCTTAGCTCTATAAAGCGCTAAGCCGATAGGCAGGTTTAGCTTTCCTTGTTTGGAAGAAGCTTAACCCAGATAGTATCGCTGCCGTTGATCGTCACTGTGCGGTTGTAAGACTCGTAACCTTGCTTTGAAACTGTTACTTGGTGACGACCGCTTGGTAGCGCAACTTGCAGTGGTGTGCTGCCATACTTGATGCCATTAATCGTAACAGAGTCGTTGTACTGGTCAGAACGAACGGTCACGTTAGCCCATTGCTTATTGTTTTTGCTAGTCACAGCTGCGTCGCTGCCTGTTAAACAGTAGCGTGTTGATACGTTCAGCAGGTTACATGCAGCAATTGCTTCAGGTTTAGCTTGTAGCTGAGCTTGCATCTGCATGAAGTATGAGTTGTTACCAGAGAAGCCACTCTTGATTGGTTGGCTGTCTTGAACATGGATATTGAGTTGAACACCTTGCAAGTTCTGCTTCGCTAATGTGCTTTCTGTGAGCTGCTCAAGCAACTGGCTCTTGAACGTCTGTACCGCTTTTTGGTTGGTTAGGTATTTACCCTGAGCAGTACACTCACCTAGCGTCATTGTTGAGGCACAAGTCGTGGTGTAGCTGGTTTCTAGAACGGCGCTTTCGCGTAGCTCTGTTGCAATGCGTTTTACACGTGCTTCAACTTTTAGCTCTTTTAGATTGGCCAGCTCGTTGTTCATGCGAGCCTGCTTTTGCTTAATCTGAGAGAGGTGAATTTCGCTCTCGTTGATCGCTTGTTGGTTGTCTAGCTGAGCCGATTGATTTTCTTTAACGGCTGCCCACGCATCTTGGTAGCTTTTCTGGAAAGAGATAAGATCGGTTTCTGGGTCTTCAAGTAGACGGCTGTACTGTTTATCGAGTGCAGACTTGGCTCTGTTACGTTTTGCCTTGAGTTCTTCACCCTCACGCACCAATTTGCTGTTGTTGTTTTGTAGCTCTTTTAGCTTCTCAGCAGCCGATACTTGGGTTTCTGAAATACGCTCAATGTCTGAGTTTTTCTCAGTGAGTTTTGCATCGATAGCTGAAACGGGATCGACTTGATTCAGTTCTTCAGCTGATACCGATGCAGATACCCAAAGAGGGGATAGCGCAAGCAAAAGCGCTGAAATTCGAAAGTTAGTCATAGGTCCCTGCAACTTATAGATTGAAATTGGCTCGTTGATACGGTGTCTACTTCCTAGTTGTAAGTCACTAGATTATTAGCAATTAACACAGTACCCGACTTTATACCGTTTTATTCCCTTTCAATCTACCGAAATGGGTAGACTTATTACTAATTTTTATAAACTGAAGGTGATTTATTTGAGCTATATACGAAAATCTCTTGCGATGTCCTATCGATTAGATTCTCAATGATGAGTCACACCAAGAAGCGCTGGTGGCTTGTTTTACATAAGTCGCTCAAAGTTGGTTTTACACTCCCCGTAGTTTGTACACTCTTGATCATCTTTCCGGAGGCATGATCACCGTGATCGCAAGAATGATCTTGTGGCGATTACCTGTGCTAAATGACTCTCATGATCATTTACAAATTCATCTTGAGCTAAAATCAGAGTATTATCCCCGATCTGTGACTATCAAAACTGTTTCGACATGCCAAAATTACCCATCATGCCCAACCTCGATCTTTCACCGCTAGGCTTATCAGACCCTCGTCCTGCTGAGATCGTGACTTTGCCATCTCATATGGATTGTCACGAGCACCAATATTCGCAAGTGGTGATCGGGCTTAAAGGTCAAGCTGAGTTCGAAGTTAGCGGTAAGGGTAATTTAGTCGGGCCTGGTCAAGGCTGTGTAGTAACGGCTTGCTCTGATCATGCTTTCGGTGGCGTGGTGGGGCAGTCTGATATCTTGGTGTTGAACATGCCTATGCCAAGTAATGATGACCCATTGATGTTAGAGAAGATCAATCAGCTTGCGTCATCTAACGTTTACTTCCAGTTGGACGGGCAGATCCAAAAGCTGATTCAGATGCTTGTGCAGGAGATGCAAGCAAGTCCGGACGATCTGCTATTAAGCCGAGCTTGTAATGACACGGTGATCGCGCTTTTACAACGCCATATCTCTGAGTTTGAAACATCCGTTAAAGAGTCACGCTTTGACCTTGAAGCGCTGGATCGCTACATCGAACAGCATTTAGCAAATAAAATCTCAGTGGCGCAATTGGCTGGTAGTGTGTTCTTAGGTGAAAGTCAGTTCCATATGCTGTTTAAAGAGCAGATGGGCATCACTCCACACCAGTACGTATTAGGTAAGCGAATCGACCGCGCTCGCCGTTTAATTGAGCAAGGCAACCTCAGCCTTGGTCAGGTAGCAGAGCTGGCAGGCTTCTCTGGTCAGTCGGCATTTACCCATACTTTTTCCCGCCTTCAGGGGATGTCACCATCTCAATACAAAAAGCAAATAACTGTTAAATAGTGAAACAAAACGGCACATTCGTTTGAAGTTTCATATGTGATGATGTTTTTGTTTTGTTAATAAACCCAGTTTTTAGCAAAAAACTCGGAGTTTTTGACAAGTATTCCTTATATACTCTCAATACACTGCAGCCATTGTAGAAATCTCGGACGTTTTTTGTTCGGGTGTGAGATTAAGGAAAACGCATGTTTACAGCTACTGATGTGTTAAAACCAGAGTTCAACGAGCAATCGCTTGGTGAGCTGTGGTCGCTTATCTCACCATTATATATGGTGGATGAAACCCAATGGCTAGAGCAGCTTCTGCCGCTAGCTACGCCTTCTGAGTCTGAAAAGCAACAAATCGCGGACAAGACAACCTCGCTTATCGAAACGATTCGTGCAGACAAAACATCGATTCAAATGATCGATGCACTGCTGCTTGAATACAGTCTAGATACGCAAGAAGGTATTTTGTTGATGTGTCTTGCTGAAGCACTGATGCGTATCCCTGATGCTGCAACTGCGGATGCATTGATTCGTGACAAGCTAAGCGTTGCTGACTGGAAATCTCACCTGAAGAATTCTGACTCTGTGTTTGTGAATGCATCCACTTGGGGTCTAATGCTTACGGGCAAGGTTGTGGGCCTTTCATCAAATGAGCAGAGCCCAACACAGGCGGTAAACCGTCTAGTAAACAAGCTTTCTGAGCCGGTGATTCGTAAAGCGATGCACCAAGCGATGAAGGTAATGGGTCATCAGTTTGTTTTGGGTCGCAGCATTGCTGAGGCACAAAAGAACGGCAAACCTATGCGTGACAAAGGCTTTACCTATTCATACGACATGCTAGGTGAAGCGGCATTGACGACTGCAGACGCAAACAAGTACTTCAAAGATTACCTAATGGCGATTGAAGCTGTAGGTCGAGACACTTATGTTTCATCAAAATCTAGCCCTGCACCATCAGTATCTATCAAGCTTTCTGCACTGCACCCACGTTACGAAGTAGCGAATGAAGAGCGTGTTCTGACAGAGCTTTGCGACACGCTAGAGCAGTTACTGCGCCGCGCGATCGAGCTTGATGTTGCGATTACCATCGATGCTGAAGAAGCAGACCGTTTAGAGCTTTCTCTAAAACTGTTCGAGAAACTTTACCGCAGCGAACTAGTAAAAGGCTGGGGTAAATTTGGTCTGGTTATTCAAGCGTACTCTAAGCGTGCACTTCCGGTATTGGTGTGGCTGAACCGCTTAGCAAAAGAGCAGGGCGATCTGATCCCACTGCGTTTGGTAAAAGGTGCGTACTGGGATAGCGAAATCAAATGGTCGCAACAAGCTGGCTTTGATAACTACCCGGTTTACACACGCAAAGAAGCAACCGATGTTGCTTACCTAGCCTGTGCACGTTACCTACTGAGCCCAAGTGTTCGTGGCAACATCTTCCCGCAGTTTGCGAGCCACAACGCACACACTGTGTCTGCTATTGCTGTAATGGCTGACCACAAAGATTTTGAATTCCAACGCCTGCACGGTATGGGGGATTCCCTGTACAACCACGCGATGGAAGCTTACCAACAGTCAGTGCGTATTTACGCGCCAGTTGGTAGCCATAAGGATCTACTTCCTTACCTAGTTCGTCGTCTGCTAGAAAATGGTGCGAACAGCTCGTTTGTACACCGCTTGGTGGATGCACGCTGTCCTGTGGCAGAACTAACGCAACACCCAGTGGACATGCTTCTAGCGTTCGATACGCTGAACAACACTAAGATTCCACTGCCACCATCTGTGTTCCCAGAGCGTAAAAACTCTTACGGTGTCAACATTGATATCGAAAGTGAAGCGCACAGTTTTGAAGAACAAGTAAAAGGCTTCTTGGATAAACAGTGGACGGCTGGCCCGATCATCAACGGTGAAGCTCTTGCCGAGAGCATGATCAAGGCTGATCAGAATGTTGAGCAAGTAACAGCACCATACGATCGTCGTATCAATGTTGGTCAGGTGGCTTTCGCAAACCTTGATCATGTTTCCGAAGCGATCAGCGGCGCAGACGCGGCGTTCGCAGATTGGAATGCGACTTCTGTTGAAGTTAAAGCTGCGGCTCTTGAGAAGTTGGCTGACCTGATGGAAGAGAACCTTGCTGAGCTGGTGGCAATCTGTCATCAAGAAGCGGGTAAGACAATTCACGATAGCATTGATGAAGTACGTGAAGCGGTCGACTTCTGTCGTTACTACGCAAAACAGGCAGACAACCTACAAGAATTTGAACTGAAAGGCTTTGATGGCCAAGTTCGTTTGGCATCTCGCCAAGGTCGTGGTGTGTTTGTATGTATCAGCCCTTGGAACTTCCCACTGGCGATCTTCCTTGGTCAAATTACAGCTGCATTAGTTGCAGGTAACACTGTCGTTGCAAAACCAGCAGAGCAAACCAGCTTAATCGCTGCTCGCGCAGTTGAGTTGATGCAACAAGCTGGCTTCCCGGCAGGCACAATTCAGCTTCTACCGGGTCGCGGTGCAGAAATCGGTAGCGCACTAACTAGCCACGATGCGATTGCAGGTGTGGCGTTTACAGGCTCTACACCAACCGCTCAGCGTATCAACGTGTCATTGGCAAGTCGTACAGCTAAACCTGTTCCATTTATCGCGGAAACAGGCGGCCAGAATGCGATGATCGTCGACAGTACGGCGCTTCCAGAGCAGGTAGTACGTGATGTTATTCGTTCAGCGTTTGCTTCTGCAGGTCAGCGTTGTTCAGCACTACGTGTGCTTTACATCCAAGAAGACATTGCTGATCGCGTTGTCGCTCTTATCCAAGGTGCGATGAACGAGTTGAGTGTTGGTATTCCACACCTACACAAGACTGACGTTGGCCCTGTTATCGACAGCAATGCGAAACAGAAGCTAATGGCTCACCTTGAGAACATGACTCAAACGCAGAAGCGTGTTGCTCAACTAACCCTAGGTGACGCGTGCGAACACGGTGACTTCGTGCCACCAAGCGCTTTTGAGATCAACGATATTAGCTGCCTAACTGAAGAGCAGTTTGGCCCTGTGCTGCACATTGTTCGTTACAAAGCGAGCGAGCTGGCGCAAGTGGTTGAACAGATAAACCAAACAGGCTTCGGACTGACTATGGGTATTCATAGTCGTAACGAAACCACTTACCGTTGGATTGAAAAACACGTTCGCGTGGGTAACTGCTACATCAACCGTGACCAAGTTGGTGCGGTGGTAGGCGTTCAACCATTCGGTGGTCAAGGTTTATCAGGAACAGGACCGAAAGCGGGTGGACCACACTACCTATACCGCTTTACCGATGTTTACTTTTCTCAAGCGCAGGCATAAGGAGCGATATCATGGTTCATCAAGTGACAGGTTTTTCCGATGCATTTCAAGCGTGGGAACAGTGGAACCTAACCGATTTTGATCACAAGAGTGCTCAAATTCTGGCATTAAAATCTGAGATCGAGAGTCAATCAGCGCCATTAGCGGCGGTTGCTGGCTATCACATCGAACAGGCTTCTTCTCTGTTAGCTGAAGAGCACCTACTTGTAGGTCCTACGGGCGAAACGAATGAGCTATATGCGGCAGGCCGTGGTGTAGCTTTGGTTATCGTTGATGAGACTCAAGATTCATTACCAAAGCTGCAAACGGCAACGGCAATGCTGACGGCTGCGCTTGTTGCAGGTAACAGCGTGATTGTGTGTAGTGATGATACTCAGTTCAATACTCTGATTGCGGATGCAGCAAAACAAGCGAATCTGCCATCAAACCTTGTTCAAACGACATCGTTCGATGCGTCTCAGCAACTGCTTGCTTGCGATGTTCGTAGCGTGGCGTATGTGGGCAATCCACAAACTGAACAAGCGATTAATTTACAACTTGCTAAGCGAGACGGCGCTATCGTCGGTTTAGTGTCTGAAACGGATCTGACGGCAATGCATGTTGCTCACGATCCACACCTATCGTTGCGCTTTATTACTGAGCGTACACGAACCATAAATATAACAGCCGTGGGTGGTAATGCGACCTTGCTTGAGCTTGGGAGCGAAGCCCACTAACCTTCAACACCACTGATGACTGGAGGCAGCTTCGGTTGTGTCGTGATATCAGGAACCCTATCTGACTAAACTTGGCCAACATTGTGTTGGCTAAGTTTTATTGGCTAGGCATGGAAGGATTTTTCTAAATGAGGACTATCAAATGATAGAAAACAGTTTTGCAATAACATCAACGTTCATTGCGTATCTAATTATGATGCTGGCAATCGGGGTTATTGCTTACAAACGTACATCTAACTCAACTGACTACTTTCTTGGTGGTCGTGCACTAGGCCCTTGGCCTGCAGCACTTTCTGCTGGTGCGTCGGATATGAGTGGTTGGCTACTACTAGGTCTGCCTGGCTACGCGTATGCAGCAGGTTTTGAAGCTTTCTGGTTGGCTGGTGGCCTACTAGTTGGTACTTGGGCCAACTGGTTAATCAGTGCCAAGCGTCTGCGTACTTACAGCATTACAACAGATGCATTGACTCTGCCTGAGTTCCTAGCTCGTCGTTTCAATGATACGTCTAAGCTGATCCAAACAATTTCTGCTTTCTTCATTCTTCTCTTCTTCCTTTTCTACACGAGCTCAGGCTTGGTAGCGGGCGGTAAGTTGTTTGAAACAGTATTTGGCTTAGACTACACCACAGCGGTTATCATCGGCACAGTATGTGTTGTGTCCTACACGCTATTTGGTGGCTTCCTTGCGGTATCTTGGACTGACCTTGTTCAGGGCCTATTGATGTCTGCAGCGCTGCTTATCGTGCCTATCGCAGCGATGAACGGCGGCCTTGGTCAACTGTCTAGCGACCTACACAACATCAACCCAGAGCTGCTAACGCTATGGAATGATGCGAAAGGTGAGCCTCTATCTGCGATTGCAATCATCTCTCTAGCGGCATGGGGTCTAGGTTACTTCGGTCAACCACACATCTTAGCGCGTTTCAAAGCAACACGTACTAACAAAGACCTAGGCACTGCGCGTCGTATCGCAGTGGTATGGACTGCACTGTCTATGGCTGGTGCGATGCTAGTAGGTCTAGTGGGTCTAATCTACGTAACCAACTCTGGTGCACCTAAACTGGATGACGGCGAGAAGATCTTCATGCTTCTTGTGAACGCAATGTTCCACCCAGTAATCGCGGGTATTCTACTGGCAGCTATCCTAGCGGCAATCATGAGTACTGCGGATTCACAACTTCTTGTATCTTCATCTGCAATGGCAGAAGACTTGTACAAGCAAGTACTGAAGAAAGACGCGACATCTGAAGAGATTGTACGTGTAGGTCGTTTTGCAGTTGTGATTATCTCACTTATCGCACTGTTCCTAGCGATGACACCAGACAGCTCTGTTCTTGGTCTTGTATCTTACGCGTGGGCAGGCTTCGGTGCTGCATTTGGTCCAGCTATCGTACTTAGCCTGTACTGGTCTCGTATGAACCGTAACGGCGCTCTAGCGGGTATCGTTGTGGGTGGTGTGACTATCGTAATGTGGAAACAGCTAACAGGTGGTTGGTTTGACGTGTATGAAATCGTACCGGGCATCATCTTCTCAGCTATCTCTATCGTAGTTGTGAGCCTAATTACTGGTGAGCCAGAAGAGTCAGTTAAGAAGCAACACGAGAAGTTTGAAAAGCAATTAGTTGAACTAGACTAATTCTTCACACGCCAATCTATTGAAACAAAGAGTCACTTCGGTGGCTCTTTTTTTGTGCCTGAATATCATCATGCCACCACAACCTTGTTCTCCAAGACACCGCTCGTAGAGAGGCGATAGAAAGCTGTGGTTTGTTTATAGCTCTGAGCTCATTGTCTTTTCTTAAAAGCTCAATAAAAGAATGCATGGCAGATGTCTCAAACTAACAGAATGGCTATTTAGAATTGTCTTTGCGATGACTTTCTGAGCAAGTTTACATTGTAAATTATCGCCGCTTTGTGACTGAGTTTTTCATAGGATTGAATGAAGACTAAGCTCGCCTTGCTTCAAAAAACCGTTTACCGATACGGTGTTTTTTTGAACTTAGCCCTCATTTTTATAAATCATACGGTGAATGTTTGAACTGAATTGGACATGATATGTCAATTGTCAGTAATGAGGACAAGCCGGATAGGATAAAGGTATGCCAGATCTATATTGCAAAACGTGTAAGAAAACCACTCACCACAAGTCGATCATGAAGCGCTGTGAGATCGCACCGGAAACCTTATCAGGTCGTATGTTATTGCTTACCTCAAAACTGTTCAGTGGCACTCAGTACTATGATATGGAAGTTCAACACTTTTGCAGAACGTGCAACAGCCGAGCAGAAGAGCTTCCTAAGAAAGAGAGCGAAAGTGTCGCTCCGCAAGTTGGGTTAGCTTAGCTTTTCGCTGTAGATACCTAGCCGAACGGCAAATCTTAAAAGAAGCATAAAGCTAAAGACGAAGAAAGTAGCGAGATTAGCAATAAAAAAACCTCCAAGATGGAGGTTTGATGTGCTTAAGCGGCTTGCTTGATGCCTTCTGGTTCAACGAGAAAGCCATCTAGTTTTACTTCCCAGCCGTAGCTTGAATATTCGTTTGCAAGTGCTTGAGCGACGTCTTTAGATACGGTTGCTCGAGTCCATAAGCCAATGCGGTAAGGTTTGTATGCGATTTCTTGTGTTTTCATATATAGAGTCATCCTTTCTCTCTGTGCAATCTATTATTCACACAGCCCTCAATAGATACTTTTCTCTATAGCTCAACTTATTTGTTAAAAAGGTCAAATTTATAACATTATATTAACAGTCTGAAACTGAATTTATAAGTTATCAATATGGCTAATTCTCTTTATATCTTCCTTGTAAATACGGTGTTGTCGACCTGTTTTAAATTCTGTGAGCCGTGCTCTGCAGGTTTTGGTCAAGCATGGAATATACTCACCCTATATTGAGACTGTTTATAGAGATGTTATGCCTCAACACCAATTGGATCGTATCGACAAAGAGATACTACGAATCTTGCACATGAAGGGCCGACTGCCGGTTGTTGAACTGGCTAAGCAGGTAAACCTCACCACTTCTCCATGTTCGGATCGTTTAAAGCGTCTCGAGAAAGAGGGCTACATTACTGGCTATCACGCTGAGTTATGTTCAGAAAAATTAGGCCTCGATGTACAGGTGTTCATTCATATTCGCTTAGACCAGACCAGCTTTTCGATTTTCGATAAGTTTGCACAGGCCGTAGAGATGATGCCTGAAATTGAAGAGTGCTATTCGCTTTCTGGTGACTTCGACACCATGATCAAAGTACGAGTTAAAGATATGAAGGCGTATCAGTCGTTTATGTCGACTAAGCTTGGTACGCTACCTGGAGTGATACAGACAAGAAGTGAAGTGGTTATTGAAGAGCACAAAAAGGGCTTTGGCGTGAACCCTGAATTGCTCTCTACCTTGGGCTAGTTCTGTTTTCGCTCTGATTATGGGATATAAAAAATGGAAGCCACATGGCTTCCATTTTGCGTTCTAAAGGAGAGAGTTTACGGTTTATAGAGTGATAGCCGCTGAGATAACGCCAATTACGCCACCGAAAACACCACCCCATACCACAAGCCAGCCAAGGTGCTCTTTGATCATTTTCTGCACCATCTCTTTTACCAATTTTGGTGTCAGCTCGCTCAAGCGCTGGTCGATGATCGCTTCGATGTTCTCTTTGATTTCGTCCATCATTGCAGGAGACTCAAACTGCTCTTTGAGGGCATTTTTCACAGTGTCACTTTGGCCAATCTCAATGATAGAAGTCTGCATTTTCTCTACAAATGGTTCTTTCAGCGGTTGAAGTGCTTCTGTGCCACCAAGCATTGCGAGCATCCCGCCAAATTGAGAGTTGGCGATCACTTCGACCAAGGAATCGAACGCAGGGTTAAGGTCAATCTTCTTGATCACTGGCTCTAAGTTCAGCGACTGGCCGCCAGCCATTTCGCTGTTCAAGAAGCGGTCGATGTTACTTTCGGTAAAGAACTGTTCCATCATCAACTGCTTGATGGCCGCTTTAAACTGTTCGAAACGAGCTGGAATCACACCTGAGCCATACAATCCCGGCACTTTTTCAAACAGCATGTGAATGGCAAGCCAGTTGGTAATCGCGCCAGAAAATGCGAATAGGCCCGCATAAAGTAAATATTGGCTAGCCGTAAAGTAACCCGCAGCCAGCAGAGCTAAAGCCACCGCGTTAGTGATAACACTCTTGTTCATAGTTGTTCTCTAGATTAAGTCTTGCGCGCATTTTAAAAAAAATCAGGAAAGAAACAAATAGAAAGCAGCAAGCTTATTCATGGATCTAGGCTAATCATGAAATTTAGCTTGCCGTGGATCATAGCTTGATCGTTGACTTTGTTTGATAGTCAAACTACATTGATGGGCAAGTATTTTGATTATCAAACTAAAATGGAATAATGATGAACCCTCAAGTTAAGCATTCACACCACTTTTCTGCCCGCAACCAAACGGGTGAAAGAAGGACTTTTTATGTCTTGTTGTTAACCGTGGTCACTATGGTGGTGGAGATCGGGGCAGGGACGGTATATGGCTCCATGGCGTTGTTGGCCGATGGTTGGCATATGGGGACTCACGCTGCCGCATTTTGTATCACGCTATTTGCGTATCGCTATGCGAAGAAGCATGAAAACAGTGACCGGTTTTCATTTGGTACGGGGAAAGTGAGTGTGTTGGGTGGCTACACCAGTGCTATTGCGCTGGGTATTGTTGCTTTGTTGATGTTTACTGAGTCGGTGCATCGCTTGCTAAATCCTCAAGCTATCCAGTTCAATGAAGCGATAGTGGTGGCTTGTATCGGTTTGGCTGTGAATGTGGCGAGTATGTTCTTATTGGGCGATCATCACCACGACCATCACGACCATCACGACCATCACGACCATGACCACAGCCACCATCATCATGATCACAACCTCAGAGCTGCTTATATGCATGTGTTGGCCGATGCGCTCACCTCTTTGTTGGCGATCGTCGCGTTGTTGTTTGGCAAATTCTACGGTTGGAACTGGTTAGATGCGATTATGGGTATGGTCGGTGCCGTCGTTATCTTAAAGTGGACAATGAACCTGCTTAAACAGACGAGCCCGATCCTGCTAGACGAAAGCATTGACTCAAACTATCGCCAGCAGATTATTGAAGAGCTTGCGCCGGATGCAGAGGTGAACGATTTGCACATATGGAGAATCAGCGGTCATCACTATTCGGCAGCCATTGCGCTGCGATCAAATGGTGATTTGAGCGTGAATGACTTTAGGCAACGACTGGCGAAGTTTGATAAGATTAATCATCTTACTCTTGAATTAAATTAGTCATTTGTCATGCAAAACCTTGAACACCTAAGTCAGCTTATTACCGAATTCTACGACAAGATGTCTTCTTGGGAGCAATCGGTTGTGAAAGAGACGGGCTATTCGCTAGCTCAGGTACACACCATCGAAGTACTGGGTGTTCATGGTGCTCTGCGTATGAAAGAGCTGTCTGAAAAGCTTGGAATCACGACAGGAACGTTGACGGTTCAGATTGAAAAGTTGGTGAAAGCGGAGTTAGTGAAGCGCTGCGAGCATCCTACAGACAGACGCGCCATCGTGGTTGACTTAACGCCAGCAGGGCAAGCGATTCATACCCAGCACAACCAGTTACACCTAGAGCTAGTAAATGACTTAACCAGTGGCATCTCTTCGGAAGAGACGCAGGTTTTGACAGCATGCTTAGAGAAAATGAATCGCAAATTCTAGTTAACAAAAAAGCCAGTTAACAAAAAAGCTAGCCAATAAAAAAGGCTAGCCTCCCCCCGAAGTCTAGCCTTATTCCAGAACGCGCAAGCGAAGCGTCTTTGTCTGTTAGTCATATTATATAATTACGACATAACATTCTGCTACGCCCAATTTACGACTATCTAACAAATTAGTGTGAATCGCCCCGCATATTTAAAATTGCATACAATTTAAGCGTTGGATGCCTGTTCCAGATCATCTCCGATAAAGCCACCTGTTTGATGATTCCACAGTTGAGCATAGATGCCATCTTGTGAAATGAGCTCTTGGTGCGTGCCCTCTTCAACGATATTGCCCTGGTCGAGTACGATCAAGCGATCCATTGCTGCAATAGTCGACAAGCGGTGCGCAATCGCAATCACCGTTTTACCTTCCATCAGCTCAATCAAGCTCTCTTGAATTGCTGCTTCTACCTCAGAATCGAGTGCAGATGTCGCTTCATCAAGTACCAATAGCGGTGCATTCTTCAGAAGTACACGAGAGATCGCGATACGCTGACGCTGACCCCCTGACAGTTTCACACCACGCTCCCCCACTTGTGCATCATAACCTAAGTTGCCGAACGGGTCGGTTAGGGTTTCAATGAACTCATGAGCATGCGCTTGCTTGGTCGCTGCATACAACTCTTCGTCAGTCGCATCTGGACGACCGTAAAGGATGTTGTCTTTGATAGAGCGGTGAAGTAGTGAGGTGTCTTGTGTCACCATACCGATGTTGCTACGCAGCGAGTCCTGCGTAACCTCAGCGATCTCTTGCCCATCAATCAGAATGCGACCTTTTTCAACGTCATGGAAGCGAAGCAGCAAGTTAACCAGCGTTGATTTACCCGCACCAGAGCGACCTACTAGACCTACTTTTTCACCCGGTTTGATATTGAGGTTAAGGTTGTTGATGACCCCTTTGTTCTCACCGTAGTTAAAACTTACGTTATCAAAGTGAATGCCACCTTGAGGCACTTGCAATGGCTCCGCGTTCGGCTTGTCTTCGATAGCGATTGGTTTAGCCAGCGTTTTCATGCCGTCAATAACGGTACCCAAGTTTTCAAATAGGCCACCGATTTCCCACATGATCCACTTAGACATACCATTGATACGCAGTGCTAAGCTGACCGCGATAGCGATCGCACCAACGGTGATTGCGTCATCTAACCATAGATAAATCGAGATACCTGCAATGGCGAAAACCAGTAGGTAGTTAGCAAACTCAACCCACACGTTAAAGCCAGTCACTAAACGCATTTGACGGTAAACCGTGTCTAGAAAGCCTTCCATTCCCTCTTCAGCGTATTCCGTTTCACGCTTGCTGTGTGAGAACAGCTTAACCGTCGCAATATTGGTGTAGCTATCCACGATTCGACCTGTCATCAGTGAACGCGCATCGGCTTGTTCAGAAGAGACATCTTTTAGCTTTGGTACAAAATGCAATTGAATACCGACGTAGACGAACAGCCAGATCAGCATTGGAGCCATTAAGCGCCAATCGGATTCGGCCAACATGAATAGCATTGCCGTAAAGTAGACAGTCACATAGACGAATACATCGACCATTTTGGTCACGGTTTCGCGAACGGCCAATGATGTTTGCATCACCTTAGTTGCGACACGTCCTGCAAAGTCATCTTGATAGAAAGAGAGGCTCTGCTTGAGAAGGTAGCGGTGGGCAAGCCAACGAATCGACATTGGGTAGTTGCCCAGTAAAGTTTGGTGAAGCAACAGAGAATATATCGCGATCATAACTGGCATGATGACCAGTAATAGAATGCCTAAACCAATCAATGTTGATTGATTGTCGGCAAGGAAGGTCTCTTTATTACTGGTCGATAACCAATCCACGAGCTGGCCCATGTAGCCAAACAGGGCAACCTCGATGATGGCGATAGTCATGCTCATTAAGCCGAGAAGCAGTAATGGTTTTTCAAAGCCACGTGTGTAATGTCGACAAAAAGCCAATATGCCGCTTGGGGGCTGTATTGGTTCGTCTTTTGGGAAGGCCTCGGTAAAGCCTTCAAATTTCTTAAACATAGATTTCCCTTAGTCAACCTCTGCATCTGTGTGCAAAGTTGTAATTATTGTGGTGATTTTAGATCACGAGTAAAACAAGTCCATGACAACGCGATAAGCGAAATCATAGTTATTTTTTAATGAGTTAGGGTTGATGTGAAATGAGACGTTGACTGACTGCCGCGGGATCAACGTGTTATGCAACAGGGCTATCCTAACGCTAATTGGATTAAATTGTAACCAAAACTGACACTTAGCGTAATATTACTGTTCGAATAGGATGCTATAAGTGAGTAGAGGGCGGCGCTCAAGGTAGTGCAGTAAAAATTAGGGAGGATTGGACATTTGGCAGGAATTATTGAGGTTAGCTAATGAAATTATCAATAATTCAGTGATTTTTCTCGTAACAACCTGTTTACAATTAGCGGGTAAATTCCAGATAGGGACAGTTGAGATGTTAAACCTACATGAAAAATCACTACAAACAACGAATGTACAAAATGCAAACTGTGTAGTGATGGTGCCACCTAAAGAGTTTCGTTTTAATGAAGAGACCGCGCGTGACAATGAATTTCAGCAGCGCGTTAACTTGACTCAAGAAGAAGTAAAGTCGCAAACCATGGCTGAGTTTAAGGCAATGGTGAAGGTACTTCGCAAAGAAGGCGTGCAAGTAGTCGAGTTTGATTATCCTGAGCTTGGTGTTGAAACACCGGATGCGGTTTTCCCAAACAACTGGTTTAGTACTGTTAGCGACGGCAGCCTATACACATTCCCAATGGCGTGTGAAAACCGCCAACATGAAGTGAAGCCTAATGCTCTCATCGAAGCACTTGAAGCATCTGGTCGTATTGTAAACCATGTAGATACGCTTGAGTCTTACTTGCAGCAGGGTGCTTACCTTGAAAGTACAGGCGTAATGGTGATCGACCACATCAACAAGACCATCTATGCAGCCCTTTCTCAACGCTGTGATAGAGAAGTATTGGAAGACTACGCCAAGCGTATCGGTTATTCGCGAGTGGTTTCTTTCCAAACAGCTCTGCCTTCTGGGCACCCGATTTACCATACCAATGTGATGATGGCGATCGGTGATAACTTCTGTGTGATCTGTGATGAAGTGATTCCAGAGTTCGAGCGTCGCTTCGTCGTGAAGTCCCTTGCGAAAGATAAACAAGTGATCTCGATTTCGATTGATCAGATGAACCGCTTCTGTGGCAACATCCTTCAACTTGAAACCGTGAATGGCGATAAAGTGATTGCGATGTCACAGTCGGCTTTTGATGCGTTTTCTTCTGCACAACGCGCTCAGCTAGCGACGCACGGTAAACTGCTGCCATTCAACGTGAAGACTATCGAAGATATCGGCGGTGGCTCAGTACGCTGCATGCTTGGTGAGGTGTTCCTACCTACCAGAGTGAATCGCCTATAGTCCTGCTTTCACTATGTTTGTTTGAGTTATTCAATACCACTCTTTGTTAAAGGGTGGTATTTTTGTTTTAGGGTGTAACTTCTTCCCGAACACTTAAAGAGTTACCAAGCGGCGGCTCGACTTAACCACTAACGGCTGGAATGTATGGACTTAAATCTCATTATCCCTTTCTTACGTGTTTACGAACTCAACAGTATTACTCAGGCTGCTGACGTTCTCGACGTTACCCAGCCTGCCATGTCTGCGAGCATCAAACGCTTAGAACAACAGTTGGGCAAAGCGTTGTTTGTTCGTCATGGTCGCAGGCTTGAACCCACATCTGATGCTCACGCCCTTGCTGAACACTTTAAAGAGATAGAACACAGGCTTGAGTTAGCGCTGGATAAACCCAGAGAGTTCACTGTCTACGCTCCCGAACACATTGTGATTCAGCTGCCGGTGATTGAAGGGGTGAAGTTAATTGAAAACCCCTTGTCTGAGTATCTTGTGCTTGACCACTTACGTCACGATAAGATCGACATGGCGATTGAGTCCCGCTTTAAGCAAGATAAAGAGCAGTCTTTTGTTTATGAGCATCTTCAAGATGTTGAGTTGGCGTATGTATGCCGAGAAGATCATCCTTGGATAGGTGATTCGGTAACCTTAGAGGAGTTTCACGACCTCGAACATGTGACTCTTACTTACTCTCAACATGAAGTGTCGGGTATGGAAAAACTCACAGGGATGAATCTGCCAAGAAAAATCGTCAAGCAGGTGACAAGCCCAAGTTCGATGCTACTGTGTGTGCGTGACTCTGATGCTATCTGTGCCACTAATGGCAATGATCCTTTGATCGAAATTTTGGGTTTAAAAAAGGTCGCGGTACCGTTTGCAATTGATCCCATTCAGATAGACTTGGTGTACCACAAAAAGTACCAAGATAATCATCATCACAAACAGGTGAGAGCACAGATCCTCAAGCACCTCGGAGATATCTAAACGCTCGTCTACCTCTCCCATCTTCTTTTTTGAATAGATTGTTCTCTACATAAACGCCATTTATGTAGAGCATCACTGCACCTGTCTACTACCGCTATTCATTCCTTAATACATTAACCACATCAACGATACAGCGTAAAACCTGTCATCTAACTTGGGTTATTTTTGAGGATGAAAACATGAAAAAAACAGCGGTAGCAGCAACACTTGCTGCACTTTCTTGTGGCGCCTACGCCGACAATATCGAAATTACTTACGACAATTATGAAGTGATGGAGACACATGAAGCAATGAGCCGTATCGCTGGCCTTGCTGGTGATAATAACTTTTTCCACTTCCGCGCTATCACACCGCTTGATAATCAAACCGTTGTCAGAATGAATCAGGATACGCTCTACAGTGGTTTCGTTACTGATTTGAGTAAAGGCGGCGAAATTACGATCCCTGATCTTGGTGATCGTTACATCTCTGTCATGGTGGTTCTTGGTGACCACTATATCAACCAAGTATTTAGCACCGCAGGTAAGCATAAGATTGATGCCGACCCAGAGCAGACTCACGGCATGATCGTTGTGCGCACAGAGGTTGATGCGAATAACCCTGACGACATCAAAGAAGTGCATCGAATCCAAGATGGACTGGTTGTTGAAAGTTACTCAAAGACGCCATATGTGCAGCCTCAATACGACCGCGACGAACTGCTAGCTTGGCGTGCAATGTTTGATGAAGTGAGTTCAAGAATAGGCTCTTTGAACGACATGCAAGGTGCTCGTGGAGAGATCAACCCACTGATGCATCGCCTAGGAACCGCAACAGGCTGGGGTTTACTGCCGGATGCAGCTGCTCAATACGTTGGGTATACCCACGATGGTGGTTCGACTGCATGTAGCGTCGCCACTTATGAAGTCCCTCCATTCTACAACGATGATACTCGCAATGGATTCTTCTCAATCACCATGTATGGCTCAGAAGGCTGGATGATGAACGAGAAGGCAATCCTGAACAAGAACAACATTCAGTTCAATTCAGACAATACCTTTACTGTGCACTTTGGTGATTGTGACGGTGTTAAAGGTGTGAAAAACCATTTGCCAGTGACTGAAGGTTGGAACTTCTTGGTTCGAGTCTACGAGCCAAAGCTTGATGAAATGGAATCTTACACGCTGCCAGTGGCTGTACCTGTTCAGTGATGCTATCGCATCGATTCATAGCAATTTCAGTATTTGATTACGATTAAACGAGAGAAAAACTCATGAAAAAAACACTTCTTGCCCTAACCATTGCAGCGGCATCATTCGGGGCGGTAGCGAGCGACGCAGTGACGACAAGCCTGCCAAATGGAACAGAAATTACGGCAACACCTGCGGAAATGCGTGCGTATATTGTTACGCATCATGCTAACTATTTAAAAGACACTGTGATTGATAATGGTGGTACAAACATCATTAAGCATACTCGTGAACTGCCAGGTTCAGGCACGGATTTCGTTGTGACACCTGCACTTGATCATTTGTACTCCAAGGCGGTGCTAGACCTTTCTGATGGCCCTGTATTCATGCAAGTACCCGTGGTGGAAGACCGTTACTTCTCAGTCCATATTACAGACCAAGAACACTACACGATTTATGATGAATATAACCCTAAACAAACCAATTATATGTTTGTTCGCGAGGGCAGTGACTATAAAGCCCAAGATGGTGTGACTGTTGTTGAGTCTAGAGGTAATCATCCGCATGTCTTCCTGCGAACGCAGGTCTTTGAAGCAGATACAATTTCAGAAAGCCATGCGATTCAAGATCAGGTCGCTATTCAGGCGGTCACCACAGGCGGCGCGTTGGACTTTTCTGATCCAATCAAATTTACGCTAGATACGAGCAGTGTATACCCTGAAAACCTTGAGCTGATGAAGTCACGAGTAGGCAAACACAGTGACGCTGAATTCAAGCGTATGCAGAACTTCATGACGGGCGTTTACCTAGAAAGGTCAATCGCTGAAGGCGCAGATAACTGGGGATTGTTTGGCCCAATCGATTCCAATGAGCCACGAGCAGATGACCATGTTACTCGCGTCATTGGTATTGTTGGTCACCTTGGGTTGCCAGTGTATTCGGCAACAATGGACGCAGAACATGCCTACTACACAGGTGTTCCGAGCAACTGCGAAGGTAAACCGTTAAATGGTTCGAAGACCGAGGTCTTTACTATGCCATATGAACCTGGAGTCGATCTATTTTGGTCACTGACTCGCTACTCGGGTATTACTTACAACACTATCCCAGGCGCTGAACATCAAGTTTATAACGCGTACAACACGCAGCCAGATGAAAACGGAAACATCACCATCACCTTCTCAACGGATGACCCGCAGGATGGCAGCTATTGGGTGCCAGTGAACGAGGGCGAACCGTACTACTTTGTTGAACGCTACTACGGGCCTCGAATGGCGGAGTTAAAGACGATTCTTCAACGTTGTGACTAACTAATAAATGCTCATGGATGAGCATTCAAATTGACATCTGATTTATGCGCGCCTTGGTCGCACGCATCCAACCAAAGGTTCCATCCATGAAAATTGATTTAGATACATTTGTGCCGCGCACATTAGCGGTAGGCATTGTTACAGCTCTAGTTTGTGCTCCCTCTGTAGCAAAAGCAGAAGACTCTGTCCAAGACATGAGTGATCCACTGGCTGTATATACTCAGGCTGGTGCAGGATCCAGCGATAAAGGACTGAACTTAAAGTTTGGTCAAACCTACGATACGGGCTCAGACACCACAATGGGTATGAACGTATTGGAGATTAAGGGGATCGCAGGCGATGCCATTGGCTTCCGTGATAACGATAAAGATAAATTCGGCAGTGTCGATGATTCAATAGACTCGGTACGTTTTCGCAATTTTACTGTTGACTTAACCAATGGCCGAGGCGCTCAAGTTGACGTGAATTACAACTTTGATACTAACCAAGGCTCTGCGTCTTATAGCTTCATTCAAGCGCTGCCCAAGTTTGGCCCTGTGAACTTATATCCGTTAGCTGGAGCCGGTATTGCTGCAGGTGAGCCATGGGATGACAAAGCTCGCTCAGGAAAAGATGAGCTACGTGACCGTTATGACATGCACGGCACATTTTATGTGGCGGGTATGTACGCGAAAGTCGAGATCACAGACAAAATCTGGCTGAACTATAACCCGATGTACATGGGCACAATCAGCGGCTCAGATACCTACAAAAATGGTGCGTTCTACGGTGACGATTCAATCATGACTCATGAGTTTGCAGCGTCATACCAAATCAACCCACGCCTCAATGTTCGCTACTTTGCGAACTGGAATGAAGAGGTTGATTTCGAAGATGGCGATCACCGTATCGAATTTAACTACCAATTTTAAAAATAACTCCTCGCTATAGGGAAGTAGCGTGGAGGTAATCATGATGAAGAACTCCCTTCAATCTATAGCTACTAGGTAGTAAGGCGTTTTCTGTGATGCGAGCTCAAGGGAGCTCGCTTTTTTTGTGCCTGAGTAAACAGCAGTGTGTGAGTTCTTATGTTTTGGTCTCTTAATCGCATATTACGTTTACTTTGCGACGATTTATTATTGAGGTCCTGTTATGAATGACTTAAATACACTGCATGTTTTTGTTTCGCTGATGAAAACGCAATCCACGATCCGCACTGCGATGGAGATTGGTCGATCTCAGTCGTACGTTTCAAAGGTTCTAGCGAAGTTGAGAGAGGACTTGGGTGACCCTCTATTCCTACGTAACCCGACAGGTTTAACCCCAACGACTTATGCGGTTTCTATAGAGCCGAAAATCAGTGCCGCACTAGGGCAGTTAAACCAAGCATTAGAACCCGAAAAGTTTGACCCGAGACAACTAGAAACGGTCTCGCTGCATATTGCAGAGCCTTATTTAGTGACTAGAGGAAAAGCGATAATTCAAGCCATTAGAAATCAGACGAATGCCGTCATTGATATTCGTACATGGGGAGACACCAGTGAGAGTTTGATCTTGCAAGGAGAGGTCGATCTAGGCGTACACGTACTAAGTGATAAGCCTCAGAGCTTTTACCAAAAACGTCTTCACCGTGGCTCTGGAGCATTTATTGGCAACGTTGAGTCTAAACAATACGTAAAATTTGTCGTTCCTGGTGTTAACGACCAAATACATCACTTTCATCAGCTTGATCCTACGATAGAGCCTCAAGTATTTGTCGATAACTATCAGCTCATGTCGCAGTTAATGGATGAATTCTATACCTTGCAATATTCGAAAGTGATGGATGATACCCAGCCGGATTTGAGCCTTGAGGTGGCTTTGATCATGAAGTCATCGCGTCGTTATTCATCCAAGATAGCGTGGCTATGTGACTTGCTAACCCCAATCCTGAATCAAGATTAAATGTGCTTGAATTGAAAAGAGGCTCATGTGAGCCTCTTTTTTGTGTTGCAACATCACTATTCCAATAGCGGGATAATTACAGTGCCGAAAGATAAGCTTTGTAGGCTTTGAGGCGAACGGTCGCACCGCCAATAATGTCCATGAAGCCGAGCATTGGGTGAGGCTTGGTCGCGGATACCCAGCCAGAACCAGTCGCTCCGATAGGAATGTTATAGCCTTCTGGCTCATCAAACTCGATGACGACAGTTCGGCCATGATCATTCATGTTGTTCCCGACATGCTGTCTTACGTGTTGTGACCCGTTCATTACCGAAACCCTTGCTTCACCAGTTCCGGTCGTCAGGCTATGGACACGACCTCGGAAGATTTCACCCGGGTAGGCGTTGACGTAAAACTCCGCAAATTGCCCCACCTTGATGCGGCTATAGGTTTGATCAGCTATACGCATTTCAACAAACTTCTTATTTACATCGTATAGATGCATGTTGCCTACACGGGTGCCGTCAACAATGTTCGAAATAGAGAGCTGACCATCAAATGGCGCACGAACTTCACGGCGTTCATTCTGCCACTGTGCGGTTGCTATTTGCGCTTCAATATTCAGTACTTGCGCGTTTGCCGATGCAATCTGAGCTTGGGTTGTGTCGATACGAGTTCGAATTTCATCACGTTGAGATTCTTGTGAAAAATCGCCTAATTGCGTCAAGCGTTGCAGTGTTCGCTCATCATTGTTTACCTGATGTGTGAGCGCCAATATTTCTGCTTGTGCGGCTTGTTTTTGAGCTTCTAGCCCTTTCATTTGCGATTCAGTGTCGACCGAACGTAGTGTGTAAATCAGATCGCCTTTATTTACGAACTGGTTGTGATCGACAAATACTTGCTCAACCTCCTGACCGATCAAGGGGCTTAACACTGCGTGTGGTGCTTTGACTGTCGTGCTGTCTGTGAGGTCAGCAGGAGACCAGAACCTATGGGCGGTAAATAGAGCAAAGGCGATTAACACACCAATGCCGACGATGATTGTCGCGTTTTTCAGTGTCCAGCGAACAATTCCTGTTTTAACTAAAATCCAACAGATTAAGATGTAGGGAAGCATGATCTCTTTCATGGGTTACTCCTTAGCAATCTTAGTTGCTGAATTGCCGTTGCGGATGATGCTCGAAATCGCGTCAGCGAGGATATCCCAGCGGGCAAAGGCAATGATGATGGCGAGTACCCACCATGTTTTATCGATAAACAGGCCACATAAGGAGAGCGCAAAGACGATTTGAGTATGCGCACTCGACATCTTGGCAGCTTTATGGACTGCTATTTCATGTAATTCCCACAGCAGGTATAAGACATAAACGAGGATGGCGACTGTGACAAAAAACACGAAGCCCATAAAGACCTCTGAATCGAGCAGTTTTAGTATTGTCGGGTGACCATCAATAAAGTAGTGCTCTGGTAAGGACTTGCCATGAATGGTCCCAAGTTTGGATAAGCCGACAGATGCTCCAATGAGAGCACCGATTATCACGCAAGATTTGGCAATAAACTTGGTGATGGTGAAGAATCCATTCTTTACCTTTTTACCGAAGCTGTCCTTAGCGTCGTTGGTTTGATTGTAGTGAAACATAGCGCTTGTCACTCAGTGATTGGATGACATACACGATACTTAGTTATTGGTGAAGTTTGGGAATAGCCGATATTACAAATGACGCGATGAGGTTTGACTACCCAGTTGTATTGAATAGGTAAATTCTAGTTAGTTGGAAATGTTCATAGGTTTTTATCTTTTACTAGGTTTGCTAAAAGCTCATTTAACCAGTTCACTACGGGTTTATTCGCATTTTTATACGCCACACTACTCACTACATTCGCATTGGGTATATGTGCGCCATTAAAGTCTAGTTTTAGTGGAACGAGACCGGTATAACCCGTGTTCATTTTTAAAGAGGCGGGCAAGAGCATGTTATTTGTACGAGCGACTTGCATTGCCAAGTGTAAGCTATCGGTTTGCAAGCGAATGAGAGGGGATCGTTCTGAGCGACCGAATACCCTATTTAGGTGAGTGTTCTTTTCATCCCAGCCCGGCAAAGTCAGTGAGATAAAACCATATTCTAATGCGGCTTCTATAGAGATGCTGTCGAGCTGGGCAAGTGGGTGATTCTCTGAAGCCAGCACGACAAATTGATCCTTTGCGAGCATCTTTTGCGTGATTGATTTTGGAAAATGGTCACTGTAATAGTTCACTCCCATTAATACTCGCCCATCTAAGATCTGCTCGACGGCCGTAGATTCCCAGCTTTTTAAGTACCAAGTCGCATTGGGTGCCTCGGCAGACAAACGTGTAAACAACTCGGCACCAAACCGCGATTGGATTGGACGATTGATGCAGATCTGAATCTTACCTTTCAGTTGTACTGGATTGAACTTTCGGTTGGCACTGATGGCATCATCAATTTCGCTGATGATATTGGGTAAGCGAGATAGCAAATGTTCGGCAAAACTAGTGGGTTGTAACTTTCCAGATGCGCGAACAAAAATTGGGTCGTTGAGTGCGGTACGACACTTACTCAGCATACGAGCAACGGCAGATTGTGATAGGTCTAGTCGTTCGGCGGTCACATAAGTGTTGCGAGTTTCGTTTAGGTCAATGAGCATTCTCATTGCTTTGAGGTCAATATTGTCAATCATCATGTTCCCATATTAAGCTAAGTCGAATGTAAGAATGGAATAAGTGTTATGAAACCAGAGTCCTTTCTGGTGTCATCTGGAGGAGCGGGTTAGAAACGCCAGTCGAAGCCGACAGAGATCTTGGTTTCCTCGCCACGCAAGTAGTCTTTATGGGGCATGTTGATGTCGTTCAGCTTAATGTTGGTGTATTTCGCTTCTAGGTAGATGTTGAAAATCGCACCGCCAACTTCGGTTCGTGTACCTTGTAAGAGCATCAAATCCACCATTTCCATCTCTACGCCACCATAGCTTGAACCACCAAAAGCTTGGAATACGGTGTAGAAAGTATCGTTCCATGGTTGAAGGCCGTATAAGTTGACCGACGCCATATGCGCATCATCTCCACCTAATACGTTTTTCACTGCACTACCATTGATGTTCATAAGGGCATTATTAAGCGCGGTTTGACCAGTACCTGTTGAATATCCACTCATTGAGCTAGGTACAAGGGTTCCTTGGATGTTTTGCGCGATTTGGTCAGTGTCAAAATCGACGTACGAATAATTGACCGACGGGAAGAACATCGTTTTACCATTGGTAGCGGTCAATGGCAGCATGTAGCCCGCTGTGTACATGTCTGTTGTGTCGGTGAGATAAGTATCGACATAGATACCACCAAAACGTGAGTCAAAGTTCGCTAAACGAAAACGGAAGTCCTCTGACTGCGTGAAATACTCACCAATCATGATGGTTTGAGTCTCTACACCATCGCCTCCGTAGAGGTTGTTGAATCCACCGCCCGCAACAAGTTTGATCTCGCCATTATCATCAGAAGCGATACCACCACGCCAAGCCGTATTGCGAGGGTCGGCATCATGCACGTCATTTTCTGCTGCTGTTACTGAGTGAGACAGAGTAAGTGCTGAAATTACGCCAAGCGCAATGAGAGAATGTTTGTAGTTAGTCATGTTATATCCTTAGTCACCAATTAATTGGTTTGAGTCGAATTTCGTTGTGAAGCTGATTATCAATAACAATTCGACTTGGATTAACACCTTTACTCGGGTTGTGAAAAGTCGCATTTCGACTTAGTGAGTTATTAAAGTGAATAAATAAAACCTTAATGATTAATTATCAGTGGTTTACTGTTTTAATTAATTTTCACTGAGGAGGATCTATATGGATAGAATATCTCTTATTCCATCTGAAATATTTATTAGTTAAGTGCTTTTTGGTTATTTAATACTTATATAAGCCTGTTTCTTTGTGGGGGTGTACGTGCTTTTATTGTTTTAAAGTTATGATATTTAATGTTACTTTTGACTTGCCTTGCTCTACATAAACGTTGTTTATGTAGAGCATAAATTATGCCCGCTACTTGTCTTTATCCTGTGAGTTTACATTAACGCCACTGAACGGGAGCGCTGGTTTTATTTAAACACCCCGCCTGTTCCACAGTTAATAAAAATCTCACCGAGAGTTTCCTCTCTCCCTTTAAATTAAACGAGTAAAGAAAAGTAACGTAATGAAAAAGACAATTCTAGCAGTGGCAATTGCAGCAGTATCATTTGGCGCAGTGGCGGACGTTCAAACTCCTGATTTGGATGCTCCTATCCGTGATGTCATTACAGAAGCGCATGACCATCTGGACGGCACTATCATCTTGGAGAACGTAAGTGTAGATACTCAGGGCGGATACTATGTAGCCGAAGTAACTGTAGATGATGTAACTTACACTGTTGATAAAAGCTCAGGCGATGTTTATAACTCTGAAGGTAAGAAATTAGGCTCTATTGATGTTGACTCTCGCGCCAAAACTATTGGAGGCAAGACCTTTGTAGCGGTAGAAAACGCTAACGGGCAGCGTGCGATTATCCTTGATGATGGTCGTGTATTGGCTAATGACACAACTCCAGAGTGGGGTGCAGACAAGCCTCGCCCTGAGTTACCAAAAGATAGTGATAACGTATTGCCAGATCGCCCAGAGGCATCAGAACAAATTCGTGATCTCGTGAGTAACGGTAAAGACATTGTTGGTGGCGAAATTGACCGCATAGATGGTGCTATCTATGACAGCTCTGCTCGCATGGATTCACTAGAACAAGATCTATATAAGCAAGGTCAAAAAATGCTTGAGCTTGATGACCGCATGGATCAGGTTATGGCATCTTCTCACGCAATTACTAACGCTCGTCCTGTGCTAGCTAATGCAGGTGAATATGCAGTTGGTGTGGGTGTTGGTTTTGCAGGTTCTACGGAAGCCCTTGCACTTGGCGGTGCGTACCAAGTGAATGACTCATGGTCAGTTTCTGGCACAATGAACTACGCGACATCGACTTCTCACGCATCATCAGATTTCTCAGCAGGCGTTGGTGCACACTACCGTTTCGGAAACTAATCGATAAAAGGACTATCAGGCGCAAGGATGCGTCAATCTATATGCTTGAATAACCCTATTGAAGTATAAATACGAACTAGAAAATCACGTAAAGAGCAAATCCCCCTCTCTTATTTTCCAGATCTAAAAGCCTTATTTTCAATAAACTCCAACGATCGCTGTACCACTTCTTTCGAATACACCAAAGCAGTGTGATTGAGGTTGAGTGCGCAGGTGTCGGTTGCCCCTTTTAGGTTGGCATCTTCTAGTGTTACCGTGCCATCGCCGTGATTTTTTCCTAATACGATTCGTCCTACGCCAGCGTCGTAGGTGCCAGTAATCACACCAATTGGCACGTCATTATCGTAGTCGCCAAGCCCGTCATTGAGGATATGTTTGGTTGAACCAAAAATGAATCCTAGTCCATGATTCGAGAGTGTCTTGGCTATAGTTGCGCCATTGTGTGGCGTGCCCGCGGTAATGATGCAAGTATCGGCAAATTTGGGCTGATAATGTTTGAAGTAGTGACGAATCAGTAAACCACCGAGTGAGTGGCCAAAGAAGTAGACCTCATCATTTTCTTCAAAGCGAGCAGTGACAAATCGATTCAATCGCTTGGAAGCGGATGGAAAGCGCAGAGAGTTATAGGCAAACTTGTGAGTTTGAAAGCCGCGCTTTTTAAAGTTTCTATCTAGATACTGCATGATCAATGCAGGCATATAGAGGCCGTGAATTAATATTATGTGCTTGTTTTTATTGTTCATTTCACCTCCGGATAATGCTCTATTCAGTGTATTTATTTGCCTAAATAAACTCAATATAAATCGGCAGCAATAGAGTGAAAATCGAGTATGAAAAAAGCCACTACATGAGTGGCTTTATTGAGGTGTTATTCATTATTTGCCTAATCAGCTTTTGCCACGGTTCCCGTCACCCAAAACTCGTTCTCACGTGATTGAATCTGTTCTCCAAGAAAATCGACAAAGCGACGAATTCTTGCAGTTCGGCGTAGGTCTGTGTGAAGCAACAACCAGATGCTTCGATAGGGCAGCGGCTTTTGAAATGGAGCGCGCACAAGGTTTGGGTGTCTGTCACCTAAATTGCATGCCAGATAAGCCATCCCAAGCCCAGAAGCCGCTAAGTTTATCAATGGGACCAGCTCCGAAACTCGGTGTTTAAGTGTGGCTTTTGGGTAGAAGCTCTCTTTTAGCCACTGAGCACTGACATCCCCCTCTGGTTCGTGCCATCCAATAAAGTGTAGCCCTTCGCCAGCGTTGTCTTTTACTTTCTCTGCGTATTCTCGGGTGCAGTAGGCCGCTTGCGACATCTGAACTAAACGGCGACCTACGGCATCGTCATAAACCTCATTAGCGATGCGAATCGAGACGTCTGATTCACGACGGCTCAAGTTAGCGATGTCGTTACCGAAATTGAGATTAAGTGTGATATCTGGATAACGCTCAGCAAAGAGTGCTAGGTCATCCATTATCGAGGTCATCGCCAATCCATGAGGCATAGAGACATAAACGGTGCCAACAGGCTCACTGTCTTTGCCAATGATCATGCGTGATGCTGCGACCATCTCCTCTTCGACGCGCTCAGCGTATGGGAGTAGTTCTTCTCCTATCTGAGTGAGCTGTAAGCCTTGCTTGGAGCGGTCAAACAGTCGACTACCAATCTGCTCTTCCATTACTGACAGGCGACGGGTGAGCGTGGTGTGATTGATCTTGATGCTCTCGGCTCCCCCACGCAGTGTTCCGCTGCGCACCACCGCGAGAAAGATCTTTAGGTCATCCCAGTTAAAGGTATAAGTCTCATTGTTCAGCATAATTCTGCCTATGGTTCATTTTTGAAACACAGTGTCCACTTTTACCTATATACAGTCCATTTTTCAATCATGTTAGCTTAATTACACGTTAAACATCACCGAGAAGGGAACATGATGAACTCAATAACAAGTGTATTAATTACGGGTGCCAACGCTGGCTTAGGCTTTGAAGCAGCGCGCCAGTTGGCTCAACAAAGTGGCATAAAGAAGATTTACTTGGGTTGCAGAAACCAACAGAAAGCGAACGAAGCGAAGAGAAAGCTGGTTGAAGAAACCGGCAAAGATTTGTTCGAGATTTTACTACTTGATGTCTCTGAGTCCTATTCCGTGCAACAAGCAGTGACTCGTCTCAAGTCGCCTGTTGATGCGGTAATTTTGAATGCGGGTGGTACGGGCGGAAAAACACCTCATCAACTGACTGAAGATGGCGTGACCACTATCTTTGCATCGAATGTTCTCGGTCATGTAGTACTTGTAGAAGAGCTAGTGAAAAAGCAGTTGGTTACGTCGACCATTATTTATGCGGGCTCTGAGACGGCGCGAGGTGTACCAAGAATGGGGGTTGCTAAGCCTGAGCTAAAGGACACGTCGGTACAGGAATTTTCTTCTATTGCAGACGGCAGCAAATTTGGTTCAAACGCGGATCCGCTGGATGTTTACGGCACCATTAAACTGACTGGTACTCTGTGGATGTCATCGATGGCGAGACAGCACCCGCACCTTCGTTTTGTGACCATCAGCCCTGGTGGCACGACTGGCACCAATGGTATGGACGATTTGCCACTGTTGAAAAAGGTGTTCTTTAAGTACGTGGGCGGAACCGTGATGCCACTGTTTGGCATGATGCACAGTGTCGAGAAAGGCGCCAAGCGTTACTTAGAAGGCTTGTTTAATCCAAGCTTTGAGAGTGGCCGATTTTACGCGAGCCGAGCCGGTTCTCCGACAGGGCCTGTGATCGACCAAGTGACACTGGAGCCACTATTTAACAACAGTTCTGCACAAGACAACGCTTATCAAGCGATTCAACAGTTTTTAACAGCGAAAACACCAGCATAAGGAGAGATATGATGGATACAGTAATGAATACATTGGTTGGCGTGATTGCGTTGATGTTGACTGGGCTTGGCGTGATGTCGATGTTTGCACCCAAGAAAATGTTGGCAAATTTCGCTTTGGAACCGATTGGTAAAGCGGGCATGAACACGATCCGCTCAGTGATGGGCGGCCTATTTTTGGCAAGCGTTTATATTATTGCGGCTGGCTTTTTTAACAATGACACTGACGGCTACTTCTTTGTTGCAGTGGTGATGTTGGCTGTCGCGGCCGGGCGAGTGGTCGGTCTGGTTCTGGATGGATTCGATAAAGCTGTTGTACCGCCATTGGTTCTAGAGCTGGTGATCGCCTCTATCTTGCTTTTTGTGCACATGAAACATGGCGGCTTTTACTGAGCGAGTTTCTGGAGACGAGTAATGTAAAAAATCCGAGTGTCGTTAAACACTCGGATTTTTTAATTAAGCTTGTTTTTCTTCTTAGCCAATCACTAGGAAGAAGATAGCGGTTGCGATGATGCCGATCAATGCGTACGGGAACTGAGTCGTCGCGTGTTGCATTGATGTACAACCTGAGCCTTGTGCTGACAGAACCGTTGAGTCACTGAAGAAGCAAGAGTGGCTGCCCGCCGCTGATGCTGATAGTAGCGCCGCAACAGTAAGGTGCAGTGGAACGCCAAGCTGCTCGCCAAGTGGCAATACGATTGGCATTGCTACAGCGAATGTACCCCATGATGATGCAGTCGCGAATACCAGCGCGCCAGTGATGATGAAGATGATTGCAGGGAAGTAAGGTGCAGATAGGTAAGGGCTCACCGTTTCGATTACATATTGAGTTACACCCAGAGAATCGTTAACCGATTTCAGCATAAAGCCGCCGATTACCGTTGCTAGTGGCAACAACATCACCTTGATACCGTCGTAGACCGCTTCGAACATGTCGTTCATCGAGATCAGACGCTGCACACCGTAGAAACAGATAGTGAAGATGATTGCGACAAACACACCGGCTAGTAGATCGATACCGAAGTACCAGCTCGCGGCAACTAATACTACCATTGGCAGTAGGAAGTTGATTAGGCCCATGGTTGGGTTAGTGTGTGCTGAGATGTCTGCGCCAAAGTCGATATCTGTTGCGCCATCTGGGCGAACTTGACCCTTCTTCGCGCGCTCTTCAGCAACCTTCATTGCGCCTAGGTCAGGCAGTTTTTCCATTGCAACGAGAAGTACGATTGCCAGTGTTACCCAGCCGTAAGCCATGTAAGGAATCGCTTCGATGTACGCCTTGATGCCTTGACCAGCTTCAGCAACGCCATTCGCTTCAAGCAGTGAGCTAAAGAAGATTGCCCAAGTTGAAATCGGAACCAGAATACAGATAGGGGCTGCGGTCGAATCCACTAGGTAAGAGAGTTTCTCACGCGAAATGTTGTAGCCATCTGTGATCTTCTTCATTGAAGAGGAGATAGCAATCGCGTTTAGATAATCATCAATGAAGATCAGAATACCGAGGAAGAAGGTCATCAGCATAGATTGTTTGCGGCTTTTCACCTTGGTCACCAGCATATCAGAGAAGCTTAAGATACTGCCGCCTTTCTCCAGAATCGCAATTAAGCCGCCCATCAGACCACAAACAAGCACGATCCATGCAATGGTCTCGTTCATCATCACATCCATAGAGATGCCAACGATCTGCTCCACCGCTTCGGTTGGGTTCAGTAGCAACACACCTGCAATCGTGCCGCTAAATAGCGCTTCTACGGTGCGGTGCGTTGTCAGTGCGAACACCAACACCAGAGCCGTTGGAAGCAAACTCATCCACCCGTAAGCCTCTCCTTCTTGGTGGTTCAATCCAATTGAAGTGAAGAACACAAACGTCGCCACCACCAATAGGGATACCATGATGTGTTGAGTGTTGATCTTCAGCGGCGCGTCCAACGCCTTGGTTTGCGTAGTCATACGTATATTTCCTTTATTTATGCTGAGTGCAACATCCATTCGATTTCTAATGGGGTGATTTCGCGTTCAAAGTCGGCGAGTTCACTCCGTTTGCAAGCTAAATATAAATCGATAAAGTCTCTAGAGATGTACGGAGCCAGCTCACTGCGTTCTAGCTGGTCGAGTGCCTCTGACATACGCAGTGGTAGGTCAATTGCATCATCACTGAGGGCTTTAGGACATTGGTCTTTGGTATAGTTTTCACTCGCTAATACCGCGGAAAGTACTACTGCAGCGAGAATATAAGGGTTAACGTCAGCTCCTGCGATACGATGTTCAATTCGGCGATTTTTACTATCGCTGATGGGCACACGCATCGCAACACCACGGTGGTTTTCTCCCCAATCGGCTTTCGTAGGTACGTAAGCGCCGGGGACAAAACGGCGGTAAGAGTTTACGTTAGGACAAATCAATGCCATGGAATCGGATGTCTGAGCCAACATCGCAGCCATGGTTTGATAAAAGAGGTCACTGACTTCGCCATCGGCTTGGCTAAAGTGATTGTTGCCGAGTGCATCCACCAAGCTAAGGTGAATGTGCATGCCATTACCGGCTTGGTCACCAAACGGCTTAGCCATAAACGTGGCATCAAAACCGTGCTGGTGGGCAATCTGGCGGATAAGACGCTTAGCGATGATCACTTCATCACACGCTTTGAGCACGTCTTTTGAGTGGTTAAAGTTAATCTCAAATTGCCCTGGCGCGGATTCAGAGAGAGCACCAGAGGTATTTAACCCTTGTTCTTGGGCGACCTTATTAAGATCTGAGAGAAAATCTGCGTAGTCATCAAGGCCGTCGAGGTCGTACACCTCGGTATCTTTCTCGCGTGACTTTTTGGTTGGGTTAATAGCGGTTTGCAGAGCACCCATCTCGCCACGTTTTTTGTCGATGAGGTAGAATTCAAGTTCTAAGGCAACGCATGGGTACTGATCTTTAGCGTGCAGTTTATCGAGCATGTCTTCGACGATATTACGAATGAATAGCGGACTTGGTTGCTCTGCTGTCTCATCCATCATACTTAACAGCACCTGACCGACAGATTCTTTTGCTGTTGGCATCAGTGTGTCAGCAACAGGGAAACAAATGTTATCCGGCTCGCCTAGGTCTTCACCTAACCCTGCGCTCTCTACTACATTGCCTTTAGTATCGAGAGTAATAGTAGACAGCGGTAGTGCCACCCCTTTCGTTAGCTTCTCCAGCGCATTGACTGGGATTCTTTTGCCTCTTGGTGTGGCATTGATATCGGTGAAAATGAGATCAACAAACTCGATGTTGGGCCATTTTTGTCGAAAATTTTTAACTTCCTGTAGATACGATTCCATTGAGTTCTCCAACTAGCCTCTGTACAGCAAACCTAAAGCAACAAAAAATAAACAACTGAGTTGTGTTGATAAGACTAAAGTCTAAAAATTTTGTTTTATTTGCTTAAAATACAATGGTTTATTTTGATTTTCTTTCAAGTTGTCAATTTTATGAAAGATGTTTTTTGTTAACTATTTTGTAACAGCTGATCGGTTTTTGCTCAATATAATGAGCAAAATTAGCCGTTTTTTTGACCAAAAAAGAGGCGTTGGTCACGATTTGGTCAGAATATCGAACATCGATGTTGATAATTTTGTACATGGTTTGTAGTGTGAGTGTTAAATAAATCGAGCACGGAAGTAACATGTCTACACAAAGCAAACCCATTATTGGAATTGTTAGCTGCGCGAAAGAGTTGGGTGGCTATCAAATACAAGCCGTTAATGACTTCTATCTAGCGGCAGTAAAAGACTTCGGCGGTTTGCCGCTGATGTTAGCGCCAGATATGGCGAGTGAAGATATCGAGCGAATCCTCGAGATGTGTGATGGCTTTTTATTTCCAGGTAGTCACTCGAATGTTGCGCCGCACCACTATAACGCGACGCATCAAGAGGCAAAGAAAGATGAAGCGCGTGACGAGCTCTCTTTTTCATTACTGCGCAAAGCTATTGATAAAGACATTCCATGTCTAGGGATCTGCCGTGGCTTTCAAGAGATGAATGTGGCGTTGGGTGGCTCGTTAAATCCGGCGGTTCACGATTCCGGCTTTAATGATCATCGAGAGATCCAAGTCGACGACTTTGAAGAGAAATACGCACCATCACATGCGGTACTGGTGCAAAAGCAGAGCCTTTTTGAAAAATGGCTGACAGAGAATCACTGGGAAAGCACGGTCTTTTTTGAAGTAAACACCCTGCATAATCAAGGGGTTGATCAATTGGCTCCGCAACTGCAAGTGGAAGCGAAAGCCCCTGATGGTTTGGTGGAAGCATTTAGCCTTCCAGGACAAAAATTCTTTGTTGGCGTGCAGTGGCACCCAGAATGGAAAGCGAAAACCAATCATTTCTCACAAATTTTGTTCAAAGAATTTATGATGGCTGCCTCTCTATAAGTTAGGAGCCAGATAAATGGACAATCAAGAGATTGGTAAAAATATTGTTCAGTTAAGAAAAGAACATGGATTGTCACAACGAGAATTAGCCGAGCGAGCTGGCATTACACATAGTGCTATCTCCTCTATTGAGAACGCTAAGGTCAGCCCTTCAGTGAGCTCGTTGCAAAAAATAGTGAACGTTTTTTCTTTGTCGCTATCGGAGTTTTTCACCTTTGAAAAGCCAGCCAGTGATGAAGTAAAGGTTGTCGTTACCCCTGATGAGTTGGTGGAGATGGGCAGTGAGTCCGTTTCAATGAAGCTAGTCACCAACGGCAGTAAAGAGCAGGTCATCGGGTTTTTAATCGAAGAGTATGCCCCACATGGCACGACTGGTGCGGCAGAAATTAAACATGAAGGCGAAGAGATCGGAACCATTCTTGAGGGTGAAATCACGCTTGAGTATAAAGACCAATCTTACGTCCTTAAACAAGGCGAGTCGTACGTCATTGATACAACTCAGCCGCATAAGTTTACAAATCACACAGACAAGGCTTGTCGAATGATAAGCGCGCATACGCCAACCACATTCTAAGTGGGCCTTGCCTTGTTGTGATAACAAGGAGAGCGTATGAAAACCCAGGAACAATGGATTGAATTACAAAACAGTCTAAACATCGAAAATCGAGCATTTATTAACGGCGAGTATACCCTTGCCATCAGTGGCCAAATGCTTGATGTCATCAACCCAGCAACGGACGAAACGCTTACAGAAATCGCTCGTTGCCAAGAAGAAGATGTTGATCTTGCGGTAACATGCGCTCGTCAAGCCTTTCAAGCAGGTGAATGGAGCAACAGCGCCCCATCTCATCGTAAAGCTGTCCTAAGCTTATTCGCCGATCTTATTGATGAACACCGTGAAGAGCTAGCATTACTGGAAACGCTCGATACCGGTAAACCTATCAATCATAGTGTCTCTACAGATATCCCAGGTGCAGCAGGTTCTTTGCGCTGGTACGCTGAAGCGATTGATAAAGTCTACGGTGAAGTCGCACCAACCGAAAAGGATGTTCACGCCTACATCTCTCACCAACCTATTGGTGTTGTTGCCGCTGTGGTTCCATGGAACTTCCCTCTATGGCTAGCCTGTTGGAAGCTCGGCCCTGCGCTCGCGGCTGGTAACAGCGTTATTCTAAAACCGTCAGAAAAATCTTCTTTAACTGCGATCTTCCTTGGCAAGCTTGCTAATCAAGCGGGTCTTCCTCGTGGCGTGTTCCAAGTCATCACTGGCTTTGGTCATGAAGCTGGGGATGCGCTAGCTAAACACCATGATGTTGATTGCATTGCCTTTACCGGTTCAACCCGAATTGCTGGCCAGTTAATGGTTCGCTCTGGTGAGACCAACCTCAAACGTGTTTTTGCAGAAGCAGGCGGTAAGAATGCCAATATTGTCTTTGAAGACTGTGACGACCTTGACCGCGCAGCCGCTGAAACTGCAGGTGGTTGTTTCTATAACCAAGGTGAAGTGTGTGTCGCAGCGACTCGACTACTGGTTCATGAAAGCATTAAAGATCAGTTTGTTGAGAAGGTGATTGAAGCGTCTAAAGCCTTCACGCCAAAAGACCCAATGGACATCACTTGTTCTATGGGCGCGCTTATCGATCAAGGGCATAAAGCCAAAGTGCTGGAGTACATCCACCTTGGTCAGACTGAGGGTGCAACATTGCGCTGCGGTGGTGATGTGGACCGTAAAGGCGCGTTCGTTGAGCCAACCATTCTCGACAACGTCGACAATAAGATGCGTGTCGCGCAGGAAGAGATCTTTGGCCCTGTGTTGTGCGTGATTCCTTTCAAAGATGAGCAAGAGGCGATAGCCATTGCTAACGATTCTAAATATGGCCTAGGTGCCGCTCTTTGGAGCAGCAATATTAATCGTGTTCACCGTGTGGCTAAGCAGCTTCAAGCGGGTTCAGTCTGGGTCAATAACTACAACGAAGGTGACATGACTGTCCCATTTGGTGGATTCAAAATGAGTGGTAACGGCCGTGATAAGTCACTGCATGCCATTGAAAAGTTCACAGAAACCAAAACGACTTGGATTCGCCTACACCCTTAAGCCTGCTGACGAATAACAAAGGAATAAAGCAATGAATAAGCATACGGACTCGTTTTACGCGCACTCAGTACCAAACATGCCAGATTTCCCACAACTTCAAGACAACATCGAGTGTGATGTGTGTGTGGTTGGTGCCGGTTTCTCTGGTTTATCTTCAGCACTGCATCTGGCAGAGAAAGGCTTTAAAGTGGTGGTGCTAGAGAGTGCGAAAGTCGGTTTTGGCGCAACCGGTCGCAACGGCGGTCAGATCGTTAATAGCTACAGCCGAGATGTTGACGTGATTGAAAGCCGTTACGACCAACCCCAAGCTAAAGCTCTGTGTGACATGATCTTTGAAGGCGGCGACATCATTCGTGGCCTTATCGATAAGTACGATATCGAGTGTGATCATAAGCGCGGTGGCCTATTTACAGCACTAAACAAAAAGCAACTCGCTGGCCTAGAGCACCATAAGAAAAACTGGGAGCGTTACGGTAATGACCAACTGACTCTGCTTGATGCCAATGAGGTAGAAGCGGCAGTCGGTACTCAGGTTTACACTGGCGGTCTGCTCGATATGCGTGGTGGTCACATCCATCCTCTAAAACTGGCTCTCGGTGAAGCAGCTGCGTTTGTCTCTTTGGGTGGTCAAATTTTCGAACAGTCTGCAGTAACCTCGCTAGAGAAGGGCGTGAACCCTGTGGCGAGAACGGCTCAGGGCAGCGTGAAGTGCAAATATCTAGTGTTGGCAGGTAATGCTTACCTTGGTGGTCTTGCACCGAACATCAGCAACAAAGCGATTCCGTGTGGTACCCAAGTGGTGGCGACAGAGCCGCTGACTGATGAGCAACTTAAGCAGGTACTGCCAAGCGACTACTGTGTTGAAGACTGTAATTACCTACTTGATTACTTCCGCCTAAGTGCTGATAAACGCCTGCTGTTTGGTGGTGGCGTAGTGTATGGCGCACGTGATCCAGAGAATATCGAAGCTTTGATTCGTCCTAAGCTAGAGAAGGTTTTCCCTCAATTGAAAGGGATTAAGATTGATTACACTTGGACGGGTAACTTCCTGCTAACTTACTCGCGTATGCCTCAGTTCGGCGCATTCGATGACAACATCTACTACCTACAAGGTTATAGCGGCCATGGTGTCACTTGTACTCACCTTGCAGGCAAACTATTGGCAGAAGCCTTAACCGGACACGCTGAGCGATTCGATGCTTTCGCAGCATTGAAGCACTACGCTTTCCCGGGGGGCCGTCACTTCCAAATCCCATTCACCGCAGTGGGTGCAGCGTATTACAACCTAAGAGACAAACTGGCTATCTAATCCAGACACAGATAAGGAACATCGAATGAGTAGAGTAGTGAAATTTGCAGCCTTACAACTGACTAAGAGCTGGGATCTGGAAGATAACCTGAACAAAGCCAAACAGGCGATTCGTGAAGCCGCGAGCAACGGTGCCAACGTAATTCTGCCACAAGAGCTGTTTGCGGCGCCTTACTTCTGCAAGAAACAGGAAGCGAAATACTTCGAGTTGGCAGAAGAGACAGAAAACTGCTTACTGATTAAAGAGATGAGCGCTCTCGCTAAAGAGTTGGGGGTTGTGATCCCGGTGAGCTACTTTGAAAAAGCGGGTAACACCTTCTTTAACTCGTTAGTGATGATCGATGCAGATGGCACGGTACTCGATAATTACCGCAAGTCACACATTCCAGATGGACCAGGTTATAGCGAAAAGTACTACTTCAGCCCGGGTGACACTGGCTTCAAGGTTTGGAAGACCAAGTTTGGCACTTTCGGCGCTGGTATCTGTTGGGATCAATGGTTCCCAGAACTGGCTCGCAGCTTAGCCCTACATGGCGCAGAAGCGATCTTCTACCCAACTGCGATAGGTAGTGAGCCACAAGACCCAACCCTAGACTCACGTGACCATTGGCAACGCACGATGCAGGGCCATTCAGCGGCCAACTTGGTACCAGTAATCGCGTCAAACCGCGTGGGTACTGAACTGGACGACGGCATTGAAACGACCTTCTACGGCTCATCTTTCATCACTGATCATACCGGTGGCAAGCTTGCTGAAGCTCCACGTGAAGGTGAAGCGATTATCTATGCAGAAGTCGATTTGGCCGCAACGGCGCAGGCTCGTCATTCATGGGGGTTATTCCGTGACCGTCGACCAGATCTATACGGCAGTATAGGTAAATTGGCGGTATAAGGGGGCACTATGCAGCTATCAACCACGCCTCGACAAGATGGCTTCTACTTTCCGGCTGAGTTTCAACCGGTGAGTGAAGTGTGGCTTGCTTGGCCAGAGCGAAAAGACAATTGGCGTGAACAAGCGCAGCCTGCACAGCAGACCTTTGCTCGCATTGCCAACGCGATTTCGGAAGTGACCAAGGTGTGCGTGGCAGTTAGCTGTAAGCAGTTTGATAGAGCTCGCGCCTTGCTTCATTCCGATATTCGACTGGTCGAAATCCCGTACAACGATGCTTGGATGCGCGATATAGGTCCAACGGTGGTGGTGAACGAGCAAGGCGTGCGCCGTGGCATCAGCTGGCAGTTCAATGCATGGGGCGGGGATTACAACGGCCTGTATGACAACTGGCAGCAAGACGACTTAGTGGCGAGTTCGGTGTGTGACATCATTGGTCTTGACCACTATCGAGCTCCGTTTGTTCTGGAAGGCGGCGCCATTCATACCGACGGCGAAGGCACCCTGTATACCACGCAAGAGTGTTTGCTTAGCCCGGGGCGCAACCCTGAGATGAGTCAGCAACAGATAGAAGCGAGCCTTAAAGAGTATCTTGGCATCGATAAAATTATCTGGCTACCAATGGGGCTGTTTAACGACGAGACTGACGGTCATGTCGATAATCTGATGCACGTCATTGCGCCGGGTAAGGTCGTGTTGAGCTGGACTGACGATCCAAGCGACCCGCAGTTCGAGCTATCCCGCCAAGCGGAACATGCACTTAAGTCGCAGACCGATGCTCAAGGTCGAAGTATTGAAGTGATCCGCTTGCCGTTGCCGGGGCCTTTGCACTACAGCGAAGCTGAAGCCAACGGTGTCGATAAGAGTGAAGGCATGGTGCGCGATGCGGGAGAACGCCTAAGTGCCTCTTATGCAAACTTTCTTATCGTAAATGAGTATGTCTTTTTACCTCTGCTCGATGATACAACCGACTTGCAAGCGATCGAGATACTGCAACAGGCAATGCCTGAACATCAGGTGATTGGGATCCCATCACGTGAAGTGTTATTGGGTGGTGGCAACATTCACTGCATTACCCAGCAGATCCCCGCTTAGCCATCATCAATTAAAATTACTAATAGCCGCGGATGACTGAATCAGTCAACAGAGAGCGGCATTGTTTAGCTGTCAAAAGGAATCACCATGCAACAAATTAACAACCAAACATTGCTGTCGTTTATGGTGTCGGACCAAGAGCAGGGCATTGCTGTCACTAACCCTGCTACTGGTGAAGTGTTGGGTTATGCCCCAGTCTCTTCAGAGCAAGCCATTTTAGATGGTGTTGAACGCGCAAGTGTCGCGCAAAAAGAGTGGGCGGCAATGCCTGCAAAAGCACGCGCAGCTCTATTGAACAAGTGGTATCAACTGCTGCTTGACAACAAAGAAGACCTTGGCCGTCTAATGACGCTAGAGCAAGGTAAGCCTCTAGCAGAAGCTCAGGGCGAAGTGCTCTATGGCGCAAGCTTTATTGAGTGGTTTGCTGAAGAAGCCAAGCGCACTTATGGGGAAACGATCCCTGCCCCAAGTGGTGATAAGCGTCTTGTGACGATTAAGCAGCCAATTGGTGTTGCATGTGCGATCACGCCGTGGAACTTCCCAATTGCAATGATCACTCGCAAGGCTGGGCCTGCACTGGCTGCGGGTTGCAGCTTCATCGTGAAGCCATCGGACTCGACCCCGCTGTCTGCGTTCGCTGTCGCTGAACTTGCGTACCAAGCGGGCATTCCGCGCGACGTGTTGCAGGTGACTCTCGGAGAAAGCTCTCGCCAGATCGGCGCGATTTTTACGTCACATCCACTGATTCGTAAGTTCTCGTTCACGGGCTCGACTCAAGTGGGTAGTGTTCTGATGCAGCAGAGTGCGCACGATATTAAACGTACTTCAATGGAACTGGGTGGCAACGCGCCATTTATCGTGTTTGATGACGCAGATATCGACGCAGCGGTAACGGGTGCGATGGCATCTAAGTTCCGTAATGCAGGTCAAACGTGTGTTTGTGCGAACCGATTCTATGTTCACAGTAAAGTCTACGATGAGTTCGTGACTAAATTTGATGCAGCGGTTCAGCAGCTCAAGGTCGGCAATGGCTTAGACGAAGGCGTGAATATTGGCCCTGTGATCAGTAAGTCAGCGAAAGCGGGCATCCAAGCACTGATTGATGGTGCCATTGAGCAAGGCGCGCAGCCGGTTTCGGAAGTGCCGAATCTTGATGGCCTGTTCATGCAGCCGGTTGTACTCAAGAACGTAACTCATGACATGCACATTGTCTCGCAGGAGATCTTTGGCCCTGTCGCGCCTGTGATTGCATTCGATAACGATGAGCAATTGATCGAGATGGCTAACGACACCATCTACGGCCTCGCATCGTACTTTTACAGCCAAAACATACATCGCGTCTGGAAGATTGCTGAAGCGCTCGAGTACGGCATGGTCGGCATTAATGAAGGCATGATTTCTACCGAAGTGGCTCCGTTCGGTGGGGTAAAACAGTCTGGTATCGGACGTGAAGGGGCAAAACAAGGTATCGATGAATACATGGACATCAAATATCTCTGCTTTGGCGGCAACTAATTTAAGGACAAAACAATGACTAACCAACAACTACACCAAAGAAGAAGCCAAGTAATCGCTCAAGGTATGGGCGCACTTTATCCACTTTACGTTGAGAAAGCAGAGAACGCCCATGTATGGGACGTAGATGGCAACAAATACATCGATTTTGCTGCAGGCATTGCGGTAACCAATACTGGTCACTCAAACAAACGCATCAGTGAAGCAGTAAAAGCGCAGCTGGACAACTTCTCTCATACCTGTGCGATGGTGACACCGTACGCTTCGTTTGTTGAACTGGCGGAAAAACTGACTGAACTTGCACCGGGCGATAGCGAAAAGAAAGCGATTTTCTTAACCACGGGCGCAGAGGCAGTAGAGAACGCAGTGAAAGTAGCACGTGCTCATACTGGTCGTAGTGGCGTTATCGCATTCAAAGGTGGTTTCCATGGTCGTACGAACATGACAATGGGTCTGACAGGTAAAGTTGCACCATACAAAGCGGGCTTTGGTCCTTTCCCGAATGAGATCTTCCATGCACCATACCCAAATGCCTTCCATGGCGTGAGCACCGAGCAGAGCCTGCAAGCGCTTGAAGACCTGTTTGCATGTGATATCGAGCCATCACGCGTAGCGGCTATCATCTTTGAACCTGTGCAAGGCGAAGGGGGCTTCTACAAAGCACCTGCTGAATTCGCACAAGGGCTACGTGAAGTGTGTGATAAGCACGGCATCATGCTCATTGCTGACGAAATCCAAACTGGCTTTGCGCGTACCGGTAAAATGTTTGCTACGGAATATTTAGGCATTGAACCAGACATGATGACGATGGCAAAAGGCATCGCAGGCGGTTTCCCTATCTCTGCTGTGGTAGGCAAAGCGGATGTGATGGATTCGGCACTGCCGGGCGGCCTTGGTGGTACATACGCAGGTTCACCTCTAGGATGTGTTGCGGGTCTTGAGGTTCTTAAAATTATCGAAGAAGAGCAGCTGTGTGCGAAAGCGATGGGCATTGGTGAGGTGGTTAATGCTCGTATGACTAAGCTTCAAGAGTCTGTACCTGCAATTGGTGAAATCCGTACTACGGGTGCGATGATGGCGATTGAGTTTGCTTGTCCTGAAACGGGCAAACCTCTGCAAGATCTCACTAAGGCCGTTATTAGCAAGGCACAAGAGAATGGCTTAATTCTGCTGTCTTGTGGTGTGAAAGCGAACGTAATTCGCTTACTGCCACCATTGACGATCGAGTCAGAAGTTCTTAACGAAGGTTTGGATAAGCTCGAGAAGATCATTCTTGAAGTCGCGTAACGCAACTTATTCACTTTAATTAAGAAAGAGCACCATTGAGTGCTCTTTTTTTGTGCGGATTTACAATGTAAATGGGACTTTTCACGAGTTTACTCATGTTTGAGAACTTTTTGAGTTTCTATGCTTTCTGAGCGCCTCTCAGTTTGTTTAAACTTTTTTCTTCAAAGGTGCATAAGAAAATCAAAAAAACACCCTGTTAAAAGGGCTTCTAGGTGCCTTAAATTGGCGATTTTGGGGTGTTTTAAATGTTTGTTTTTAAAGGTTTTTAAAATCGTGACTTGGTCTCGTCCTAATGTTACGTTTCGGGGACGCAAATAAGGAGCGGCCATGAAAACCAAAAACCACACTTATCATCAGCACGATTTTTCTCATCAAGACCTTAGTTATTTGGCCTTTGAGTCCTGCACTTTTTTGGAGTGTAACTTTCATAGCGCCCAACTAAAAGAAACCACGTTTAAACACTGCAAGTTTATTGAGACTTCCGATATGGAAGGGTGTCAGTTTAACTTTGCTGATCTGAGAGATGCGAGCTTTCAAGATTGTAAGTTAGCGATGGCCAACTTCAGCAATGCTAACTGCTTTGGTATTGAATTCAGGAGCTGCGACCTAAAAGGCGCGAATTTCCATCGTGCTAACTTTGCCAACTATGTGACGCAGAAAGTCTTCTTCTGCTCGGCTTATATCACAGGCTGTAATTTGTCCTATACGAACCTAGAGAGCGCCAACTTAGAAAAATGTGAGCTGTTTGAAAACCGCTGGATAGGCGCACATTTGGTGGGAGCGTCGATGAAGGAGTCGGACCTGAGCCGCGGTGTTTTTTCAGAAGATGCTTGGACTCAATTTAGTTTCCAAGGCGCAAACCTATGTCATGCTGAGCTAGAGGGGCTTAACCCGAAAAGGGTGGATATGACAGGTGTTCAAATCGCAGAATGGCAACAAGATCAATTGCTTGAAGCTATGGGTATTGTGGTGATGCCGGACTAAACGTGCTGTGGCTAGTCTAAAATGAGCGACTCAAGCGCTCATTTGTGCCGGCAATCAGTTAGAAGAACTGTTGCGATAGTCTGGCCCAGATAGATTCTCTGCAAAGCCTATCTCACCAATGATGTAGAGGGCACTGCCAATCGCATCGAGGGTTTCATTGGAGTTTCTTTCAGGCACGCTAACCACGGTGATGTTGTCGTCATTCGATGTCGAGCTAGTGTCGAAAGAAGCGTAGTTGTTACACACGATGCTTTGGCATTCATGATTCTGCTCTGGCGCAGTTGGTACATTTTGATTTGATAGACTTTGAATTGGTAGGTTCTGAATCGAATTGATATCAAATACATCCGGGCTGTCTGCATTTAAGCTGTTTGAATTTAAGCTCTCTGCACTTGAACTCTCAGTGTTTGAAGTTCCTGCACTTAGGGTGTATCCAGAAAATACCAACAATAACGGTGCAATCACTTTGATCATAAAACCTTACTCCATTCATAAGTCGCACCAATAGTAACGAAAGAAAGTTTGAATTGCACAGTGTTTTTTATAAATTGTGCTTTGCATTGTTTAGAGTCGAACAACCTAACGACTATCAACAAAAACTCCGACGCTAAGGTCGGAGTTTTGGTTAATAACGAAGTAATACCATCACGATATTAGCCAATGCTATCAATATGAATCACCACTGAATCGGGGCGCCAGTATTCGAATTCACAGTCCATTAATTCGCCGTCTTGCTTGTAGTTGACGCGGCAGATCTTCAGTACAGGTTGCCCCTCTGAAAGATTAAGTGCCTTGGCGACATGCGCGGGTGCCGAGGTGGGAATAACATCAAATCGAGAACGCTGGGTTTCGTAACCATAGTTTTTCTTGTAGATATCGGTGAGTGACATCTTGAGATCGTGTGAGAGGATCTCAGGAAACAAACTTGCCTTAAGTACGTTCTCCACAAACAGCACCACTCTTCCGTCGATGTAGCGCAGTCGTTCAATGACATGAACTGGTGTGATGCTTTCCACTTTCAATGCCTTGGCATATTCACCAGCGGCCATTTCTGAGCGGGTATTGATAAGACGAGTCTCTGCAATTCGATTCTGATCGCGAATCATTTGATGAAAGTGAGAGCGAGATAGAGGGTTGTATCGGATACGCTCAGGAGAGACAAACCAACCGCGTCTATCCTCGCGATAGATTAGCCCTTCAGTCTCAAGAGAGATAAGCGCATCTTTGAGCGTGATGCGAGTGGTAGCAAAGAGCTCACTGAGTTCTCTTTCTGAAGGAATCTTTTGCCCTTCTTTATAGATCCCAGACTGGATCTGCTCGCGGATACTGTTTTTGATTTTTCCTAATTGTGTCTCTGAATGGCTGTTGCCCGGCATTCTCATTGTTGATCTAGTCCATGATTCCTTGTTGTTACCAGTATAAGTCGGCTGTTTAACAGTAATGTGACACAGGTTCTGGCTAAAAGTCGGGCTGTTGAAACAGTTCTGCCATATAAATGCATTTGAACTGTCAAATAAGTTGCCATAAACCGTAACAATCCGCCTATAGCATACAAAGTGAACTTACTGACCTAGTCCAGAAGGATAGAGACAATGAAAACTTTGCTTTGCCGTTCAACGCTATCACCATCAAAACTGATTGGCGCAACCTTGATGACAGCGACCATTTCAATGCCAACGATGGCGAATGACGCTGACTTAGACGCACTAGTAAAAGCCGCTCAAAAAGAGGGCGCGGTTTACAGTGTGGGTATGCCAGATAGTTGGGCAAACTGGAAAGACACTTGGGCGGACCTAAAGGAAAACTATGGCCTAAAGCACCAAGACACTGATATGAGCTCGGCGCAAGAGATCTCAAAATTTGAGGCTGAGAAGCGCAATGCAACCGCTGATATTGGCGATGTGGGCTTTGCTTTTGCTCGCGTTGCAGTGAAGAAAGACGTGACTCAACCCTACAAACCATCAACTTGGGACGACATTCCTGAGTGGGCGAAAGACAAAGATGGCCACTGGGCCCTAGCTTACACGGGAACTATCTCATTCATCTCAAACAACAATCTAGTCAAAGACGCGCCTAAGACATGGAGTGATCTGCTTGAGGGTGACTACAAGGTGACGGTCGGTGATGTAGGCGTTGCGGCACAAGCAAATAACGCAGTACTAGCAGCCGCGTTTGCTAACGGTGGTGATGAAAGCAACCTAAAGCCTGCGATCAAGTTCTTTGGTGAGCTAGCGAAACAGGGTCGTCTGTCTTACACCGATCCAAATATGGCGAACCTAGAAAAAGGTGAAGTTGAAGTAGCGATCATGTGGGACTTCAACGCACTGAACTACCGCGACAAGATTGACCGTGAGCGTTTCAGTGTCAACATCCCTCAAGATGGCTCTGTTATCTCGGGTTATACCACCATCATCAACAAGTATGCGAAGAACCCTAACGCGGCGAAGCTTGCTCGTGAATACATCTTCAGCGACCAAGGCCAAATCAATCTAGCTGAGGGTTACGCGCGTCCAATTCGTACCAACATCACTCTGCCTCAATCAGTACAAGACAAGCTGATTGCGAATGAAGAGTATGGCAATGTTCACCCTGTGACTGACTTCTCTGCATGGGAAAAATCAGCACGTCGTCTGCCACGTCAATGGCAAGAAAGCGTTCTGATTCACCAGCAATAATCCCCACTTGAGTAAGAGAATAAATCATGAGCAATAAGGTTATCCTTGTTGTTCTAGATGGACTGAATTATCAGGTAGCCCGCAATTGCATGGGCTACCTGAATGGTCTTCTAGAACTGAGTCACTCGGCTAGTAATCAGAGTGATTCACAAAGCCCATTGCAAGGCAAAATGTGTGCGACGCTTTATCCGATGCAGTGTGAACTGCCTTCTATGTCGCGCCCACTCTATGAGTGCATCCTTACTGGAGTTCGCCCAGTGGAGAGCGGCATCGTTAACAACCAGATTGTGCGCCTCTCCAATTATGAGTCGATTTTTAGTTTGGCAAAGGCGCAGGGCAAAACCACCGCCGCTGCAGCGTATCACTGGGTGAGCGAGCTTTATAATCGTGCACCATTCGATCCGGTTCGAGATCGTTTTACTCATGACGAGAATTTGAACATTCAACACGGCTGCTTCTACCACTGGGACCACTACCCAGATGAGGCGCTGTTTCTAGATGCCGAGCACTTGCGTTTAACGTATCAGCCAGATTTCTTGTTGATCCACCCAATGAATATTGACGATATGGGCCACAAGCATGGACTGGACTCTAGTCAGTATCGCAATAGTGCGCGTGGCGCCGATATCTTCCTATCGAACTACATAAAAGGTTGGATCGAAGATGGCTATCAAGTGATTGTGACCAGCGATCACGGTATGAACGACGACCTTTCTCATGGTGGCATTCTGGCGGAAGAGCGCGAAGTCCCATTCTTTGTGATTGGTGACAAATTCACACATCAAGATTGCCAAGTAAAGCAGACCGAAATCTGTGGCACTGTGTGCCAACTTCTTAATTTAGAACACAATAAATCTTACACTCAGGAATTGTTAGCACTATGAGCAGTCCTGCCATTACCCAAAAATCGAATTCACTAAACGCAAACGCGTCGAAACCTAAGGCCTCTTCTTGGTTCAAACGCTTTAAGCCCGCTTTATGGTTGGCGCCGTTTGCGCTGTTTTTCTATCTGTTTCAGCTAGCCCCTATGGTTTGGGTACTGATTAACAGCTTCTTTTACGACGGCGAGTTGTCGCTCGAAAACTACACCGAGGTGTTTGATTCTGCTTTCATGATGCAGGCCTTTGGTAATAGTTTGTGGCTATCCGTGTGGTCGAGCGTGTTTGGCTTAGCGATTGCTACCTTATTGGTTTCCTCCCTCCGCCGTGTTGACTGCAAAATTCGTGACGGCGTGATCGCCTTTACCAATATGAGCAGCAACTTTGCTGGTGTCCCGCTCTCCTTCGCTTTCATCATCATTCTTGGTACCAACGGTGCGATAACCTTGTTGCTGAAGCAATATGGTCTATTGGGAGAGTTTGACCTCTACGGAAAGTGGGGCTTATTGGCGATCTATATCTACTTTCAAATTCCACTGGCAGTGTTGCTGTTGTATCCAGCGTTTGATGCGTTGAGCGACGATTGGCAGGCAGCATCTGCATTGCTTGGCGCAAAGACGTGGCAGTACTGGCTTAAGGTTGGCTTGCCTGTGCTATCTCCAGCGCTATTCGGCACTTTTATTATTCTGATCGCCAACGCGATAGGCGCTTACGCCAGTGTCTATGCACTCACTTCTGGTAACTACAACGTCATTACGATTCGAATCGCGAGTCTGGTTTCAGGGGATCTGTTCCTTGAACCTAACTTAGCGGCAGCGATTTCAGTGATTCTGATGGCGATGCTGGCATTTATCACCGTGATTAACCAATGGCTTATCAGTAAGAGTTATGCAGGGAAGAAAAGCTAATGCAAAACGTTAATACTCGCTTTCATAAAACGGTGGTTTTCTCGATCGTTGGCATCATGATGATTCCAATTCTTGCCACGTTCGTTTACTCGCTGTCATCACGTTGGGGAGCCACTATTCTGCCAGATGGCTTTACTCTGGATTGGTACGTTAGCCTACTGACGGACCCTCGCTTCCTACAAGCGTTTGGTCGTTCACTGTTTATCTGTATCGCGGCATTAGCACTGAGTGTGGTGCTGATTCTTCCGGCAATATTTGTGGTGTTCTACTATTTCCCGAAACTGGATAAAGTAATGAATATCATGATCTTACTGCCGTTCGCTGTGCCACCTGTGGTCTCTTCGGTTGGCCTGCTACAGCTGTATGCCGATAGTGAAATTGCACTTATCGGCACACCTTGGATCTTGATTGGTACCTACTTCACCATTGCGCTGCCATTCATGTATCGCGCTATCGCTAACAGCTTTCAGGCGATCAATTTACAAGATCTGATGGACGCTGCGCACTTACTCGGCGCGAGCACCACCAAGGCTTTCTTGTTGATTATTCTGCCAAACCTAAAGAAGGGCTTGATGGCTTCTCTGTTCCTGTCGTTCTCGTTCCTACTGGGTGAATTTGTGTTTGCCAACATCTTGGTTGGAACACGCTATGAGACGCTACAAATCTATCTATACAACATGCGTCAGACCAGCGGCCACTTTACTTCAGCCTTGGTGATGACCTACTTCCTATTCATTTTCTTACTGACTTGGATGGCAAGTCGTTTTAGCCGTGGAGTCAAATAATGAGTTATGTAAACGCACACAATCTAACGAAAAGTTTCGGTGACAACACCGTTTTTGAAGACATTCAATTCACTATCGAGAAAGGTGAGTTTATTACCCTGCTTGGGCCAAGTGGTTGTGGTAAATCTACCTTGCTACGTAGCTTGGCTGGGCTAAACCCAGTCGATGATGGCCAAATTTGGGTTAATGGTGAAGACATCACCCACCAAGCGCCACAGCAGCGCGGCATCGGTATGGTTTTCCAATCCTATGCGCTGTTTCCAAACATGACGGTAGAGGGCAACATCGCCTTTGGTTTGAAAATGAAAAAGCTGGCTGGCGACGAAATCAAACGTGAAGTAGCAAAAGTGATTGAGCTGGTGGACTTGAAAGGTAAAGAGACCTTCTATCCACATCAGTTATCAGGTGGTCAGCGTCAACGCGTCGCTTTAGCGCGTGCTCTGGTGGTTAAGCCACGTATTCTGTTGCTTGATGAACCGCTATCGGCATTGGATGCCAAGATCCGTAAGCACCTTCGTCAGCAGATCCGTGATATTCAAAAAGAGATGGATCTCACCACCATCTTTGTGACTCACGATCAAGAAGAGGCGATGATCATGTCTGACCGCATCTTTTTGATGAACAAGGGCGAGATCGTTCAAGCGGGCACACCAGAAGAGATTTACACTCAACCTGCTAACGAGTTTGTTGCCGGATTCATGGGTCACTACAATCTGGTTCAAGCCAATAAAGCCAAGCAACTTTTCGATATCGATACTGATTGGAAGGTGGCGATTCGCCCAGAGTCGATTTACGTTAAAGAGCAGGGAAGACAATACGGTGCACATATTTCAGCACCAAAAACGGCTACGATCCGTAATCATCAGCTGTTGGGTAACGTGATTCGTTATCAAGTGGATGTGGATGAGTGTGAGCTGACCGTTGATTTGCTTAACCGTTCTTCTGAGCGTCTACTGGCGAACGGAAGCCAGCTGGAGTTGCTATTTAACTTAAACGAAATTCAACCTGTGAGAGCCTAAGATGTCTAAGCCTTTGTATGTATTTGATATGGATGAAACCCTAGTCAACGCCGATGCTGCGATGCTATGGAATGAGTTCCTAGTCGAAAAAGGTATTGCGAGCGACCCAAGCTTTATTGAAGAAGATCAGCGCCTTATGGGGTTGTATAGCCAAGGTAAACTCGATATGGAGGATTACCTAACGTTCGCCATGGAGCCTCTCGCTCATCTGACAACACAACAGGTGAATGTGTTGGTGGAAGAGTGCGTAGAGAGTAAAATTCTACCTAAGCTGTTTACTCAAACCTTACCGCTTATTGAGCAACTCAAACGCGAAGGGATTGATATGCTGATCATCTCTGCCAGCGTGACTTTCTTAGTTGAAGTTGTTGGGTGTAAGTTGGGTATTCCTCATGCACTCGGCATCGATTTAGTCGAGCAACAGGGCTGTTACACATCGAAGATAGAGGGTGTGCCGAGCTACCGAGAAGGCAAAGTGACTCGCTTAGAGCAGTGGATTGCTGCGCAGCCGACAACGTACTCAGAGATTCATTTCTACACTGACTCAATCAATGATTTGCCATTGTGTGAATTTGCCGATTACGCGTATTTGGTGAACCCATGCCCGCGTTTACGAGCATTGGCAGACAGGCCTAATTGGCAGATCCTTGATTGGAATTAATGCTGGTTGTGTACTTGAACAAAAAACTCCGACGCTAAGTCGGAGTTTTTGTATATTTGTATATTGGTATAGAGGCCGAGTTTACGCGTTAAGGCGCTGCGAAGGCTGGCTTGGTTTTAGTCGCCGAGCGGTTGTCGATCGCCACCGCCTCGATGAGAGTCGAGTGCTACCTTCAAGCGGCGAAGTTTGTCTCGTGAGCGGTTCTTGTGATTGACCGCTATCCCCATAGAGAGCACGTCTACCAATGCCAGCATTGCGTAGCGAGATGCCGATGGCTTGTAGATGAAATCTGTCTCCATATGCTTGATAGGCAAAACAATATCAGACATTTTCGCCAACGGAGTGTCCTGTGGCGTAATGGATATCACCTTCATACCATACTGCTTTGCCAGCTCCGCGGTTTCTGTAATAACGGGTGTAAAACCGGTGGCGGAAATCATCACAAACACGTCATTGGCATCCGCTGTGGCAGCAACCATGCGTGACATCAAGCCATCGTTATACGCGACGACGGGATAACCCAATCGGAATAATCGGTGTTGCAGCTCTTGCGATGCGATAGTCGAACCACCACCCATACCTATCGCAATGATTTGGCGTGCGTTATGCAACCAGCTTACTGCTGTTTCAACGTCTTGCTCTTTGAACAAAGAGCGGTTGATGTCGAGACTCTGCTTGATCGACTCGTAAATCCCTTGATAACCCGTTTGGTCAACCGGCTCAAGAATAAAGCGTTGGCCAACGGTAAGCGTTTGAGCCAGTTTGATCTTCATGTCGCGCACATTATTACAACCGATGGCCTTGGCAAAGCGCGTGATGGTGGCTTCACTGACTTGTGCGCCCTCAGCTAGCTCAGTAATGCTCGCGTTGGCAGCAAAGTTAATGTCGTCCATGATCAGTTTGGCGACTTTTTTCTCGGCCTCGCGAAGAGCGGGGAAACGCTCTGTTATCTGCGAAATGATGTCTACTTCTAAACTCAAGAATCTCGTTCCTTGTTGGTGGCGCAAAGGGTAATAGGGGGCTAACAGTCTAGCCCCGTTAGTATATCTGAATGTGATCGGAAAATACCGCTAGAAGCAGGTTTCGACCCAATTTGTGACTTGGTGTTCGTCATCACTGATCGCAATATAGCGCCATTTATCAAAGGTTAAGCATGGGTGAGAGGTCGAAAATGCAATCACATCGCCTACTTGAAGGTCGCTCTCTTCGCTGACCTCGATAAAGGTGTGCTGATCCATAACGGCGGTTGCCACAATGCCTTTGACTGAAATCTGCTCGCCATTGCGATAACCACGCTCGGCAATCGGTAAACCAGCATCGAAGGCGACATCACGCTTCCCTAAACCGATCACGGCTTTGTTCGACTCAGGACGAGAAATAACATACGCCCACACCTCAAGTGCCGATTCTAAGTCACCACCTAGCTCACAGGCATAACCTTGGTTGGCCTGAGCACGTTGCATCACTTTGCTCTGTGCGTCGAGGTAGATACCTGTGTCGTGGATTGCGTAACAGCCCGGGCGGATAATGGCTAAACAGTGGGTCAGGTTCGCAAAACACTCTGCAACAACGTCATACCATGCCGACCCTGCACCGGTAACGATCGGTGTTTCCTGAATAAATCCGTCCAGTGCCAGTGTTTGAACAGCATTGAGTGTTTGGCCTAAGAAGTCACGAATGTCTTGCTCGGCATTGTCGCCATGAATCACACCTTCATAGACCTCAATGCCCGCTAACGAGAGAGCTGACATAGCGTGAATTGTTTCGGCGAGTTCGAGCACTTCCTGTGAACTACGACAACCGCAGCGGCCGCCAGACACACCAAATTCAATCAGGACATTGAGTGTCTGCTTGGTGTTGGAAAAGTAGTTATCGAGTTGCTCTAGATTGAGTTGAGAGTCAACACAGCAGTAAAAGTTCACGTCAAACTCAGCCATGAGTGAGGAGATGATCGCCATGTTGGTTTTCCCAACTAACTGGTTGGCCATCATGATGTTTTTGGCACCTGCGAGTGCTGCGATTTCGGCTTGAGCAGGCGTAGCGACAGTGATTCCCCAAGCGCCGTGTTTCAGTTGTTCTCGGAAAAAGTCAGGCGTCATGGACGTCTTTCCGTGCGGAGACAGTTGAACTTGATGATGGTTAGCAAAGGCTTGCATCCAACCAAGATTATGAGTGAGAGCGGACTGTTTGATGACTGCAGCCGGTAGCGATATCTCTTCATCAATTAAGCTGTATTTGCCGGATTGTGACAAGGTGGTCACGCGACCTTTTTGCCCTTTCTCTAGCAGTGCTATTTTGCTGTTTTGATACTTTATAACATTTTCTTGGTTCGAGTTCAGTGTCATTGTTCATTCCTAACATGGGTTAAGTTGCTGTTTTTGAATGTTTATTTTTATCTTTTTGTTTTTCTGTGAAAGAAACTATCACACAATTTAAAATATAATGTGTGTTTTGTCACTGAAAACTATCACCCGAATTTTTAAGATAGCTCCATCAACACAGCGGATTGAGAGAGTGAAAATGTTGTTCGATACGATCATCAAAAATGTAGAGGTATTTGACGGCACGGGCGCACCCTCCTTTGGTGCAGATGTCGCTGTCCTAGACGGGAAAATCGTAGAAATTGGTCAGATCGATCATGAAGATTGTGCGCAGTTGATTGAAGGCGCTGGATTAGCGTTAGCACCGGGCTTCATTGATGTTCACACTCATGATGATACCAACGTGATTCGCTTTCCCGACTGCCTACCAAAAGTCAGCCAAGGTGTGACAACCGTGATCGTTGGCAACTGTGGTATCAGTGCTTCGCCAACGGTACTGGCAAGCGATCCACCTGACCCAATGAATCTATTGGGCGACCAAGCAGATTTTAAATACCCAACCTTTGCTGCGTATGCACAAGCCGTAGAGCAAGCGCAACCTGCAGTGAACGTCGCAGCCTTAGTGGGACACACCACACTGCGTAACCAAGTGATGGATGACCTACAACGCACCGCAACTGAAGATGAAATTGCAGAGATGCAAAACAACCTTGATTTGGCGATGGAGCAAGGTGCATTAGGTTTGAGCTCTGGCTTGGCTTACGCAAGTGCGAAACAAGCGAACGCCAATGAAGTGATGCAGTTAGCCAAAGTGCTGTCTAGCCATGGTGGTATCTATACCACGCATATGCGTACCGAATTTGAAGAGATCTTAAGCGCGATGGAAGAAGCGTTTGAGACCGGGCAATACGCAAAAGTGCCGGTTGTTATCTCCCACCTTAAATGTGCAGGTGCAGGTAACTGGGGCAGAACCGTTGAAGTGCTTGATTTGATGGATAAAGTATCTGAACACCAAGATGTGTCTTGCGACTGTTACCCATATTCAGCGAGCTCTTCGACATTAGATTTGAAACAGGTGACGGACGATTTCGACATCTTCATCACTTGGTCTGAAGCAAAACCAGAACATGCAGGCAAAACCCTTAAGCAGATTGCTGATGAGATGAACCTACCCCTGATGGAGGCAGCAAAAGCGCTTCAACCAGCGGGTGCGGTTTACCACTGCATGGATGAGAACGACGTAAAGCGTGTTTTGAAATACAAGCTGACCATGGTTGGTTCCGATGGGTTGCCAAATGACCCGCACCCGCACCCAAGATTGTGGGGCACCTTCCCGAAAGTTTTAGGCCATTACTGCCGAGACGAAAAGCTGTTCGCACTGCCTGAAGCGATTCACAAAATGACTGGTATGTCAGCAGAGCGTTACAACTTAGCGGGTCGAGGTGAAATTCGCCAGGGCGCATTTGCCGATTTAGTTTTATTTGATCCAAAGAATATTAAAGACACCGCAACATTTGAAAATCCTATTTCAGTTGCAGAAGGAATTGAGAGTGTCTTTGTTAATGGTGAGTTAACTTACCAAAAAGGAATTGTACAAAATAATCGTTCGGGCGTTTTTATTTATCGTAATTAACGAATATAAAGAACTGAAATTATTTTATTTAAATTAAGTTTATTGGAATAACCAATATTATATATTTACATCTGGAGTTAAAAAATGACTATTAAACGTTACGGTGTTGAAGGTGGTACAGGTACAGGTGGACAACATTTACCATTTGCACGTGCAACGGAAGCGGGTGGTTTCCTATATGTTTCTGGCCAGACACCAATGACTGACGGTGAAGTGGTTGAAGGCGGTATTGTTGACCAGTCTCGCCTAGCGATTCAAAACTGTGTCGATATCATGACTGAAGCGGGCTACGGCCTAGAAGACGTAGTGCACGTAAAGGTTGTACTTACGGACTCTCGTTACTTTCAATCTTTTAATAAGGTATTCAAAGAGTTCTTTGGTGCTAACCCACCGGCACGTATCTGCATGGTTTGCGACCTAGTTGTAGACGTGAAAGTTGAAGTAGATGTGACTTGCTACCGCGCTGATCGCGTTTAGTTATAACCTAATCACAATAACCTACTTAGAGAGTATTAGGGCGTAGTCATCCCTGTTATTATTCTTTAATACTCTCACCCTACATTTATAAAAATTACTTTAATTAAAATTATACAAAATCAATAAAGTAATTATATGAAATATTAGATGAATGAATCATAAATAAAGTTCAGGAATGAACTTCATATTTCACTGAGAGGTGTCCAATGAACAGCACTCTTTTTCTTACAGGCTTCGGCGTGTACGTATGTTTTTTAATTTGGTTAGGCTGGTTTGTCTCGCGTAATCAAAAATCTGGCGAAGATTTCTTATTAGGTGGCCGTGGCCTGCCACTATTTTTAGTACTTGGTACAACAGTCGCGACGATGGTCGGTACGGGTTCAAGTATGGGTGCAGTTGGCTTCGGCTACGCAAATGGCTGGGCTGGTGCTCTGTACGGAATTGGCGGTGCTGTTGGCATCCTATTGCTTGCGTTATGGTTTGCTCCGGTTCGTAAGCTGAACTTCATGACAATGAGTGAAGAGCTAGCGTATTACGTAGGTGCTAACCGAATCGTGAAAAACGTGGTTGGCCTACTTATCTTTATCGCGTCAATTGGTTGGTTAGGTGCGCACATTCTAGGTGGCGGTATGTACCTAGCGTGGATTGCTGACATTGACCTTAACCTTGCGAAGATCATTATTGCAGCGGCATTCACGATCTACGTTGTTATCGGTGGCTACACAGCGGTTGTATGGACCGATACTATCCAAGCTATCATCCTTTTTGCTGGCTTCATCTTGATGGCGGTGATGTCTGTGAACCACATTGGTGGCATGGATAACCTTTACGCTGCGATGGACCCTGCTGCTACGAGTTTTTTAGCAATCGATAAACTGGGCATTCTGCCTGCGGTTTCTCTAGCTGTGGTTATCGGTGTTGGTGTACTGGCGACGCCTTCATTCCGTCAACGCATATACTCTGGTAAAGACGTCTCAACAATCCGTCGTTCTTTCGTGGCGTCTGGTGTGTTGTACCTTTTCTTCTCTATCATTCCAGCAATCATTGGTATGGCGGCACACGCTATCGACCCAACGCTGGATAACCCGAACTTCTCTTTCCCTTACATTGCAGCAACAGTACTTCCAGTTGGCGTTGGCATGATTGTTCTTATCGCTGGCCTATCTGCAACCATGTCGAGCGCGAGCTCTGATGCGATTGCGGGTGTGTCTATCCTACTGCGTGACGTATACGTGATGTTCACTGGCCGAGTGCCAAACAAAGAATCAATGATGAACTACTCTCGTTTAGCTTTGGTTGTGGTAATTGGGTTTGCACTGCTGTTCGCACTGACGTCAAACGACATCATTGGCTACATCACCAAGATGATTTCAACAGTTATGTCGGGCATGTTCGTGTGCGGTATGTTGGGGCGCTTCTGGAAACGCTACAACTGGCAAGGCGCGATTGCGACACTGGTTGGTGCGTCGATCGCTTCATTCACTGTAATGCTTAACGCTGACCTAACAGCCTTCTGGGGCAACCCAGTGATTCCATCTTGTCTATTCGCTCTAACAGCGGGTGTGGTAGTGAGCCTATGTACTCCGGCTAACCAAGTAACACCAGAAATGGCAAAAGCGAATCTTGATGACGAGCGTGCTCTGATGGAGATGGAAATGTCTGAGACTGGCGTACTTGAAGAAGAAGCGGCACCTCAACGTCCAGTAAATCAAACAAGCTAAACCAACGCTCCACAACTGGTTTGCTTAATTCAGGCCCTGTTTAACGGCAGGGCCCTTCCCCATTTATCTCTCTATTTTTAGGATCGGCTATGCCTGTATCTTCTCACTTCAACATTGCTTTCTTTGGCGAATGTATGGTCGAAATCAGCGGCTCTCCATTAACCAAAAAGTTTGGCGGTGACACGCTAAATACCGCGCTTTACCTTTCTCGCTTGACTCAACATAAAGACCTATCAGTGCATTACGCGACAGGTCTTGGTGGTGATGAACTGTCTCAAAATATGATTGATAGCTGGCAGTTAGAAGGTATTCAAACCAATTTCGTAGAGCGCATTGCGAATAAGCTTCCTGGTCTCTACATGGTCGAAACCGATGAGACTGGTGAACGACACTTTCATTACTGGCGCAACGACGCGGCAGTTAAATCTTATTTCCAAGCGAATGATCTGAATAAGCTTGAAATCGCGCTGACAGAGAAACAAGTCGACGCGGTTTACATCAGTGGCATCAGTATCGCGATTTTAGATGACACCTCACGTGAACGCCTGTTGAAAGCCATTGGCGTGTTCTCAAACCAAGGCGGTAAGCTGATTTTCGATAACAACTATCGCCCGCAGCTTTGGACGACTGATCAAGCTCAACATTGGTACGCCAAATTATTGCCATTGGTAGACATCGCGCTGATCACTGAAGACGACGACCTACTGGTTTGGGGTAATTCTGAGAGCGTTCAACAACGCTGCCTTCGCTTAGGTTGCCAAGAGATCGTTATTAAACGTGGCTGTGAGCCATGCAAAATTGTTCAGGTAGAAAGCGGCAAGGTAGTAGAAAGCTACGTATCAGCGACAGCTGTTGCGAACGTTGTTGATACATGCGCTGCTGGTGACTCTTTTGCGGCGGGTTACTTAGCTGCACGCTTAACGGGCGAGAGTGCTACCGAAGCCGCTGAACTCGGCCACCAACTGGCTTCTACCGTTATTCAATATTCAGGCGCCATTATCCCGGTAAGCGCTATGAACCACTTAATCAAAAAATAGAAAGATAAAGCGAAATTATTATGTCTCAAGAAATGATCAACACACTTAAGCAATTCAAAGTTATCCCTGTTATTCAAATCAACAAGGTGGAACACGCGATTCCACTAGCAAAAGTGTTAGTAGAAAACGGCCTACCAGTCGCAGAAGTGACGTTCCGTACCGAAGCGGCAGCGGATTCGATTCGTGCGATGCGTGATGCCTACCCAGAGATGTGCATCGGTGCTGGCACAGTATTAACCCCTGAGCAGATCGATCTTGCGAAAGAGGCGGGCAGTGAGTTCATCGTAGCGCCAGGTTTGAATCCAAACACGGTTAAACGTTGCCAAGAGATCGGCATGCCAATCGTTCCTGGCGTAAATAACCCAAGCCAAGTAGAGCAAGCGCTGGAGCTAGGTCTTAACTTCTTGAAGTTCTTCCCAGCAGAAGCGTCTGGCGGCATCAACATGGTCAAATCTTTGCTCGCGCCTTACGTTGATGTGTCGCTAATGCCTACAGGTGGTATCGGCAAACACAACGTCAATGACTACTTAGACGTTGATCGCGTGGTGTGCTGTGGTGGCACGTGGATGGTTTCTCCAAAGATGATCGAGAACGAACAGTGGGATGAGATTGCTGTATTGGTTCGTGAAGCTGTTGAGCTTGTTAACTAGCGCCAGGCTTTTGATCTCACGATAAACAGCAGCAGTGGCTGATGGTTCTGTTTTGTGAATCGCCTCCGATAAACCAAACAGAACCGCTCTTATATAGGAAAACTAATAATGAAAAAAACTATATTGTCTCTATTGATTTCAGGTTCAGTAGTGTCCCCAATGGCGTTAGCAATGGCTCCGAATACCGATCTTAACTTAATGCCGTACCCACAAACGGTTGAACTACAAGCTGGTCAAGTAAAGGTCGACGGTAACTTCAAGGTTTACATCAAAGGCTATAATTCTGATCGTGTTGAGTACACGGCGAAACGCTTTGTCGATCGTTTGGTACGCCAAACCGGTATCCCGATTCTGAATTGGCAGGTTGATAGCGCAGACGTAGCAAACCTGATCATTGATATTGACGCAGCTCCAAAGTCTGAAATTCAGAACATCGACTCAGAAGAGTCTTATAAGATTACCACTCAAGGTGAACAAATCACGCTGAGCGCCCCAAGTCCTTATGGCGCTATTCATGGTATCGAAACCCTTTTACAGCTCGTTGAAACAACAGCGACTGGCTACCACATTCCTGCCGTTACGATTGTTGATGAACCTCGCTTCCGCTGGCGTGGTGTTTCCTACGATACCTCTCGCCACTTTATTGAATTTGATGTGTTGATTCGTCAGCTAGATGCGATGGCTTCTGCGAAAATGAACGTGTTCCATTGGCACTTCTGGGACGACCAAGGTATCCGCATTCAAACGGAATCTTGGCCGCGGCTATGGTCAGAAACCACCGATGGTGATTACTACACTAAAGACCAAGTTCGTTACTTAGTTAAATACGCTCGTAACCTTGGTATTCGTGTGATTCCTGAAGTCTCACTACCGGGACACTCTTCTGCTGTGGCGCATGCTTACCCACGCTTAATGTCGGGTGGCGAAGGCCAAAGCTATGACCAAGAGCGCGGCTGGGGTGTGTTTGAGCCATTGATGGACCCTCTAAACCCAGAGCTTTATGAAATGCTGGGTGATGTATTTGATGAAGTGACCGAGCTATTCCCAGATGAGTACTTCCATATTGGTGGCGATGAGCCAAATTACTCTCAATGGATCAACAGCGAAAAGCATCAGAAATTCATCGAAGAGAACGGCATTGATGGCGAACGCGGTTTGCAGTCTTATCTCAACGTAAAAGTTGAGAAGATGCTGGAAGAGCGTGGCAAGAAGATGACGGGTTGGGATGAGATTTGGCATAAAGATCTGCCAACTTCTATCGTGATTCAAAGCTGGCAAGGTCACGACAGTATTGGTCGTGCAGCGCAAGAGGGTTACCCAGGTATCCTGTCTACCGGCTACTACCTAGACCAGCCTCAGCCTACGAGTTATCACTACCGCAATGACCCAATGCCAACCGGTATCACTGTTGATGATAAGCTTCACAGCGGCGAGAAGTTCGTGACTTACCAATGGCAAAAGCCTCGTTCTAAAGGCAGTCCACGTAAGGGTACGCTGACTATCATTGAAGCGAAAGATGGCACTTTCCGCGCGTTCAGTGATTACAACGGAAAGTCTCGTGAAGAGATCTACATCCTTGATTATGTGCCGGGCAAAACTTTTGTCGGTCACTTCGATAACTTCATGTCTTACACTGAGTTTAACCTGAACCTCAATCCAAATGGATTCTCTGAGGGCAGCTACCAATTGATTGGTAACGTGCGCTGGCCAACGACAGGTGAAGTGATTGCGAGTAGCGATATCGAAGGCAGTGTCATCCCTGAACCTAATGGTGGTTACCCTGCAGAACTCACCGACAAAGAAAAAGAGTTGATTCTGGGTGGTGAGATTACGATATGGCTAGAGAACAAAGACAGCCTCACGGTAGAAAACTACCTATGGCCTCGTAGTTACGCGATTGCAGAACGTTTCTGGTCGGACGCTGAACTGACCGATGAGCGCAGCATGTACAAGCGTATGAAAGCGATGGACACATGGTCGGAAATCTCAGTAGGTCTGCGTCACCACGCGGATGCTGATATGTTGCTGAAGCGTATTGCCAGAGGCCAAGATATCCAAGATCTTCGTATTCTTTCAAAGTATACCGAGCCAGCACAATACTATGCTCGTAACTGGGAGAAGTGGAACTCAACAGAGCCTAAAGGCACTTTGTACAGTCAATATGAGCGCCTAAACCGCTTTGTTGATGCGCTGCCAGTGGAAAGCTATGCGGTGTATGAGATGCAGGATTTGGTTAACGAAGTCGCGACAGGTAATCAACAAGCATTGGAGCAGCTTACTGAGCATTATCAGCAAGCAAAATCGGCTGCACTTGCCGCTGAAACTATCTTTGCTGCTAACGTCTCTTCGGTAGAAACTGTGGTGGTTGCAGAGAAAACGGTCGAAGTTGCCGATCTGGCGCTCACTTTGATTGCTAAAGCGAAAGCGGGTGAGCAAGTTCGAGAAGCTGATGCCAATGCCTACCAAGCTATCCTATCTGATGCTGCGAAGATCTACGATGAATCGATCATTGCGATTGTTCGTCCAACGGAGTTACTGCTCAAGCAGTTGAGCCAATAGTTACAAAGTTGAGCTAAGAGTTACCCTTCGCAACTAATATAAATCTAGCCGCTCTTTTGCCAACGTGCAGCAGGGCGGCTTCTTTGTTTTCCGCACTAATTCCCCGTATCAGTTCCTCTCTCTTTTAGGATGTCAGCTTCATTCTCAAAATGAGAAAATCGCATCCAGTGTCGCTAACTTTATGAAATTAAACGGCTAAATTTTAGGCACCATACTTGCTCTCTTCTACTTTACACATTTACAGTCAGTTGAGAGGGAAGATAATGAGAATATGGAATCCACTGGTTGCGGCAGGCTGCATGGCTCCCAGCCTAGCACTTGCATTAACAACGTCCGATTTTACTTTTGAATCTGGAGCAGACAGCTCAAATTACTCTGCCTTAGGTAAGCCCAACGATACCTATTCGATTGCCGGAACATTGCCTCATGACACGCTAGATAATGTCTACTCGATGTTGCCTGAAGGAACTTATGTCAACAGCGCCTTCATCGCACCAGAGCGTTATTCTAATATTGATATTGATGACGAATTGGGTGGTGCCGAGTTCGCATCGGCGAAAATCACTTTTTTGAATGAAGGGGCTGGCTATCGAAACGCGCTCGGTTACTTTGTCTACGATACCAACAACCCGCCAGCTTCAATTGACGACATTACAGCGCATACCATCGTCTTCCCCAACACTTCAAAAGCCCCAGATGGTGAAATGGTCGAAGGTGACACCATCGACTTAGGCGTCGAATTGACCGCGGGTCAAACCCTCGCCTTCTTTGTAGTTCCCAATGGTTGGGGGTGGTCGGGTTCATACAATAACATTGCTTCACTTGGTAATTGGGGAACCCCTTTTTACAGTTACTCTGAACTTAACCCTGAGAACACGGCAACTCTGCGAAGACATAATGTGGCCTTTATCGACACTGAGAATGAGTTCTTCGTACTGGGCTTTGAAGACCTAAAACGTACGGGGGGCGACCATGACTTTAATGACCTGTTGTTCACGGTTGAAGTGACTCCGTTTACTGCGGTGGATGGGGTTAACCCAGACGGTTCAACAGACTCAAAATATGAGCCATTGGTGCAGCAAGACAGCGACATCACCATCACCTCTGTTTATCCAAGTGGTAGTGATTATGCGACCATCGCATTCGAGGACAGATGGCCATTGATGGGTGATTACGACTTCAATGATGTGGTATGGCGTTACCAAATTACAGAGCAGTTGAATGGTCAGCGTGAACTGAAAAACATCAGTTTTGACTATACGCTGCAAGCAATGGGAGCAGGCTTCTCAAACGGCTACGGTATCCATCTTCCGGGCGTTGACCCTAGTAACATTGCTAATGCGACTCTGACCCGTAATGGTGTTGCGGTTAGTCATTCGATTGTAAAGCAGGGTACTAGCGATGCAGTATTGATTGTTTCTGAGGACCTTAAAGAGGACCTTCAGAACTTAGGTGAACTTACTGAAAGTTGCACATTCTACAGAACACAAACCGACTGCTTGGCCACACAAAATGCTGGTGCATTGCAGTACCAACTCTATGTTGAGTTCACGACCCCAGTTTCACGTGATGTTGTCGGCTACCCGCCTTACGACTCGTTCATTTTTGCTGCTCAGTACATGTATCACGGTGATTTTACGAGCGAGGCTCCTGGATTCACATGGCAGACTCATTTGAAGCAGTTCTCGGGCACTAGTGACATGAACAACGCCTTCTTCAACACCCATGACGACAAGTCTGACAACGTGGCGTCGTTCACTACGGAAAACAATATGCCGTGGGCGATAAACATTCGTGACGAGTGGGATCACCCGATTGAATACACAGACATTTGTGAGGCCTACCTAACCTTTGATGACTGGGTAGAAGCAAGCGGAGAGAGCCATGGTGAGTGGTACAAAACCGCTGTAGAAAACACTTCAGTCTCAGCAACGGGCGAATAAGGAGAGCATCATGAAAACATTTATCAAGCTAATCAGCCTACTTTCGATTTCAGCCCTGACTGCATGTGGTGGTGGCGGAGGAGGTGGTGGCTCAACGGCTCAACCTGCGACTCCGGCTGCCGCTCAAGATATTGTTGCCCAGCGCGATTTTTCGTTTGATGTAGGTGAGAAAATTACCCTGTCGATCGATTATTCAGGGTCAACAAAGGGAGCTCTGCATCTCTATTCAGAAGCGGCGTTCGTAAAAGCTGATGGTGAAGTGATTCCAGATCCGGTTTCGCGCATTACTACCATCTACCCAGATCTTACCGATGAAGTCGAACTCGAGGTTAATACGAACTGGGACTCGCTCTATGTGCGCTGGGTACCAATGACCAGTAGCGAATCAGAGCAGACGTGGAGTATTGCTCTTGGTCAGCCGAGCAACAGTTATCACCTTGCGTTCTAGTTAACCCACATTCTAATAAAACCACAGTCTAACCCTAAATCACGCGGAGAGTGCCATTGGCTACTCTCCGTTTTTTTATATTATCTCTTTTCAAGATACTCGGTTTTCGGTTCTTTCTATTTTCAAGCCTCAAGCTTTCCCTTCTTTCTGCTCATCTATTAAACAACCTTTGCCTAAAACTATCGAACAATAAACATCACACCTCAAATCTTTTGGGTATTTATTTAGTGGGCGAATGATTGTGTAACCTATTGTTTTAGTGTCTGTTTTTGTTGTTTTTACGTTTGTTTTGTAATTGCTTTGTTAAAATAATCATTTGAACCCTAACTAGTTTTCTGTCATTTTATAATTAATCGAACGTTCAATTAAAAATAAAAGGACCCCAAAATGCCCAAGGTAGGGATGCCAGATATCCGAAAACCGCAACTCGTACAAGCCACAATGGCGGTGATCGATCGTGTCGGTTTGCATTCGGCCAGTATCGCTTTGATCAGTAAAGAAGCTGGAGTGTCGACTGGGATCATTAACCACTATTTTGGTGGTAAGCATGGGCTGCTTGAAGAGACGATGCGCGAAATCTTGCGCCAATTGTCGGTCACTATCACTAAAGCTCTAAAAGAGTTACCCGCTAACGCTCATCAACAAAGAATTAACGCCATCATCAACGGCAATTTCGAAGGCTACCAAGCAGAGAACAAGGTCGCGAAGACTTGGTTGGCGTTTTGGTCTTACTCAATGCACGACGCTCAGCTCAAAAGGCTGCAACGTGTAAATGAAAAACGCCTTATTTCTCATTTGCTTATTGAACTAAAGGCACTTTTGGAACCTGAGCAAGCTGAGTTAGTGGCGCATGGTATTGCCTCCTTAATTGATGGCATTTGGCTACGTGGGACGCTCAACCCCGAAGGCATAGATGCAAACAAAGCACGCGCAATCATCAACGATTATCTCGACAAACAGCTGACGTTCTACTCGCTGAATGTCGATTAACGCGTTTAAAACCCGTAATTTTGAATGGGCCAGCAGAGCCTAAACATAAACTAAGTCAGAAATTCACATGGAAATGAACACTTTATACATAGATGGAAAAACGGTGGCTGCTACGTCTGGGGAAACCTTTGTTAGCACTAACCCTGCCAATGGTGAACCTATTGCGATCATAGGCCAAGCGTCCCAATCAGACCTCGATCAGGCGGTTGAATCGGCGAAGCGCGGCTTTGCTGTATGGTCTGCCATGAGTGCAGTGGAGCGCAGTCGCATTTTGATGAAGGCGGTAGAAATACTTAGAACACGAAACGATGACCTTGCAAAGCTTGAGGTTGCTGATACAGGTAAGCCATTGCAGGAAGCGCTTGAAGTGGATGTGGCCTCTGGCGCTGACGTAATTGAGTATTACGCAGGCCTTGCTCCAACTCTGCAAGGTGAGCAACAACCCCTGAGCGAAAGCCAGTTTTTCTATACCCGTCGCGAACCTCTGGGTGTGTGTGCTGGTATAGGTGCTTGGAACTACCCAATTCAAATCGCCATGTGGAAATCGGCACCTGCTCTGGCCGCGGGTAATGCAATGGTGTTTAAGCCTTCAGAAGAGACACCACTTACTGCACTAAAATTGGCTGAAATCTTTACCGAAGCGGGTTTGCCTGACGGTGTGTTTAACGTTGTTCAAGGCGATTACCGAGTTGGCCAAATGCTGACGGCTCATCCTGATATTGCCAAAGTCTCTTTCACGGGTGAAACGGGTACGGGCAAAGCGGTAATGGCTGATAGTGCAAAGACGCTTAAGTCCGTCACCATGGAGCTTGGTGGTAAGTCGCCAATGATTATCTTTGATGATGCCAAGCTCGATGATGCGGTATCTGCCGCGATGGTGGCTAACTTCTACACCCAAGGTGAGGTGTGTACCAATGGCACACGAGTTTATGTGCATGAAAACATCTACCAAGAGTTTGTTGACCAGCTCAAGGCGCGTACAGAAAAGCTTGTGATTGGTGACCCGATGGACATCGAAACGCAAATCGGTGCGCTCATCTCCAAACAGCATCTGTCTAAAGTCCTTGAAGCGATTGAGACGGCTAAGCAGTCTGGCGCAACTCTGCTGACTGGCGGCTATCAAGTGACTGACAATGGGCTAGGTAATGGCAATTTTGTTATCCCAACCGTATTCGTCGATTGTGACGATGACATGCCTCATGTTCAGCAGGAGATCTTTGGCCCTGTGATGTCAGTGCTCAAATTCACCGATGAAGACGATGTGATTCGCCGCGCGAACGACACTCATTATGGCTTGGCGGCGGGGGTATTCACTCAAAACCTATCACGCGCGCACCGCGTGATTCATCAAATGCAGGCTGGAATTTGCTGGGTAAACACTTGGGGTGACTCACCAGCAGAGATGCCAGTCGGTGGCTACAAGCTATCTGGTATTGGTCGCGAAAATGGACCCGAAACCCTGCTTCATTACACTCAAACCAAGAGCATTCTTATTGAGCTAGGCGACTACGCCAGCCCTTATGCATAACGCTTAACCTCTCACGGAGAACAGAACATGGAACAACGCTACGATTATATTATCGTCGGCGCGGGTTCGGCCGGCTGCGTGTTGGCCGATCGGCTCACAGAAAGCGGTCAACATAGCGTGTTATTGCTGGAGGCTGGTGGTACGGATAAGAGTATTTTTATCCAGATGCCGACGGCTCTTTCTTACCCGATGAACACCGAAAAGTACGCTTGGCAATTTGAAACTCAGCAAGAGTCTGGGCTTGATGGCCGCCAGTTACACTGCCCACGCGGCAAGGTGTTGGGTGGCAGTTCATCGATTAACGGCATGGTTTACGTGCGTGGCCACGCTTGCGATTTTGACGAGTGGGAAGAGCAGGGCGCAGCGGGTTGGAACTACCAAGCGTGTCTGCCTTACTTCCGTCGTGCTGAATCTTGGAATCAAGGTAGTGATGTTTATCGTGGTGGCGATGGCCCGGTTGGAACCTGTAATGGTAACGACATGGCATTGAACCCGCTCTATCAAGCCTTTATCGATGCAGGCAAAGATGCGGGTTACCCAGAAACCAAAGACTACAACGGCTACCAGCAAGAAGGCTTTGGCGCGATGCACATGACGGTGGATAAAGGTGTCCGTGCCTCAACATCGAACGCGTATCTACGTCGAGCACTAAAGCGTTCCAATCTCACCCTTATCAAAGGCGTGGTGGTTCGTAAGGTATTGCTAGAGCAAGAGTCTGGCCAATTGAAAGCGACGGGCGTTGAGTTCGAAAAGTCCGGCAAGATTCAAACCGCTTCGGCTGCAAAAGAGGTGATCTCTTCGGCGGGTTCTATCGGCTCTGTTCAGTTACTTCAGCTATCTGGAGTTGGTCCCAAAGCCGTGCTTGAAAAAGCGGGCGTAGAGCTTAAGCATGAGCTCAGCGGTGTCGGTGAAAATCTGCAAGACCACCTTGAAGTTTATTTCCAGTATCACTGCAAAGAACCGATCACGCTCAACAGCAAACTCGGTTTAGTCAGCAAAGGCATGATTGGTGCTGAGTGGATCTTAACGCGCAAAGGGCTTGGGGCTACCAATCACTTCGAATCTTGCGCCTTTATCCGCTCTCGAAAAGGTCTTAAGTGGCCGAATATTCAATATCACTTTCTGCCAGCAGCAATGCGTTACGATGGCCAAGCAGCTTTTGATGGTCATGGCTTCCAAGTCCACGTTGGTCCTAACAAACCAGAGAGTCGCGGCACTGTCGCGATCACGTCGGCAGACCCACATGCCAAGCCTGAAATCATTTTTAACTACATTTCGACAGAGCAAGACCGTCAAGACTGGCGTGACTGTATTCGTCTGACGCGTGAAATCCTCTCTCAACCTGCGATGGATAAGTTCCGTGGAGAAGAGATCCAGCCGGGGGCAGATGTCACCTCTGATGAAGCGATCGATGAATGGGTAAAACAGAATGTCGAGAGCGCGTATCACCCGTCTTGCGGCTGCAAAATGGGCGCAGATGACGACCCAATGGCGGTTCTGGACGAAGAGTGTCGAGTGCGCGGTGTCGCTAACCTACGTGTGGTCGATTCGTCGGTATTCCCAACCATTCCCAACGGTAACTTGAATGCGCCAACCATTATGGTGGCAGAGCGGGCTGCGGATTTCATATTGGGTAAATCGCCATTGACTGCAGCAGATGTGCCCGTTTGGATTGCACCTCACTGGCAAGAGACTCAACGCGAAAACGAACCGTTAAGAGCCTTAGCCAGCGATACCTAATTACAAATCGAGCATCGGTCGTGAATAAAGACCGAGCAAAAAAGCATGAGTCAGAAGCCACATCGACGTGGTGAAAAGGAAGAATAAAAGGAATCACTATGACAATTATCCGTACCGTGACCAAAAAGACAGTGGCCGCTAGCGCGGTTAGCCTACTGGCATTTAACGCCTATGCAGCAGTTGAACCTCAACAGTGTGAGAACGTGCGCTTTGCCGATGTCGGCTGGACCGATATTACCGCAACGACGGCTGTCACCACTGAGCTGCTAAAAGGATTGGGTTATCAGACCAAAACAGACCTGCTTTCTGTGCCTGTGACTTACTCCTCAATGGCTAACGGTGACATTGATGTTTTCCTTGGTAACTGGATGCCAACTATGGAAGGCGATATTGCTAAGTACCGTGAAGCGGGAACCGTGGAAACTGTGCGCGCTAATCTAGAAGGTGCGAAGTATACGCTGGCGGTTCCTAAGTATGTTTACGATGCTGGTGTGAAGAGCTTTGCTGATCTCGCTAAGCACGCAGACAAATTCAAAGACCGCATCTACGGCATTGAGCCGGGCAACGATGGAAACCGTCTGATTCAATCGATGATCGACTCAGATGCTTTCGGTCTGAAAGACTTCAGTCTGGTTGAATCAAGTGAAGCGGGCATGGTTTCACAAGTGTCTCGTGCGGCTCGTCGCAACCAATGGATCGTCTACTTGGGTTGGGCGCCGCATCCAATGAACAGCAATGTTGAGATGGAGTACTTAGACGGCGGCGACGACTTCTTCGGTCCAAATTACGGTGGCGCTAATGTTTACACTAACGTACGCGCAAATTACCTGTCTGAGTGTTCAAACGTCGGTCAGCTCCTGCAAAACCTAGAGTTCACTCTAGAGATGGAAAACGAGCTGATGGAAGCGATTCTTAACCAAAACGTTCAACCAAACAAAGCAGCTCAGCAGTGGCTTAACAGCAACCCACAGCAAGTGGAAGCGTGGCTTAAGAACGTGAAAACACTCAAGGGCGATTCAGCTCAAGACGCTGTGTCAGCATACCTAAAGCAAGTTAAAGCGTAATTAGAAGGAAATGGTGAGTTGTGTTCGCAGCTCACCATAGAAAAGGCAATATTGTGAATTTTATTACCGACAACAAAATCCCAGTGGGTCAATGGATGGAAGCGGGCGTCGACTGGCTAACCATCAATGCGGCAGGGCTGTTTGATGCCATCTCTATTTTTCTAGAGACGGTTATTCTGTTTCTGGTTGATGTGTTTAAGTGGATGCCACCGGCTCTACCGATTTTAATTACCGCGGCTCTCGCGTGGTACCTGCATCGTAAGCTCTCACTGGTGGTGTTTGTCGTGGCGGCGCTGCTGACCATTCTTAATCTTGGCTACTGGCAAGAAATGCTGGAAACCTTTGTCCTCGTCTTCGCTGCGACAACGATTTCCGTATTAATTGGCGTTCCAGTGGGCATCATGGCGGCGCATCGTCCATGGCTCTATACCGTATTAAGACCGATCCTCGATTTGATGCAAACCGTGCCAACCTTTGTTTATTTGATCCCAACCTTAGTTCTGTTTGGATTAGGGATTGTGCCGGGGCTTATCTCAACCATCATCTTTGCCATAGCCGCGCCAATTCGCTTGACCTACCTAGGAGTAACTAAGGTGCCAGAAGAGCTAATTGAAGCGGGCAAGGCATTTGGTGCGAGCCGTATGAAGTTATTGATGAAAGTTGAACTGCCAGCTGCTCTGCCAAGCATTATGGCGGGTGTTACTCAGTGCATCATGTTGTCGCTGTCTATGGTGGTGATTGCCGCTCTTGTTGGTGCAGATGGCCTTGGAAAACCGGTCGTTCGTGCGTTGAACACAGTGAACATCTCTCAAGGCTTTGAAGCGGGTTTAGCGATTGTTCTCGTAGCGATCATCCTTGACCGATTGTGTAAAACACCGAACCAGAAGGAGGCTTAAGCATGAGTCATGACAAGCAAAAAATGGATGCGATTACCATTAAAAACCTCGATGTTGTGTTCGGTGACAATACCCAATTAGCACTTGAGAAGCTCGACCAAGGTAAGTCTCGTCAAGAGATCATCGATGAGACAGGCCAGGTAGTTGGGGTCGACAACGTGTCCTTGAATATTCAAGAGGGTGAGATTTGTGTGCTGATGGGATTGTCCGGCTCTGGAAAGTCGTCACTGCTGCGCGCGGTGAATGGCTTGAATCCAATCAGCCGTGGCTCACTTGAAGTGAAAGATGGGGATAAACAGGTCGATCTTGCCCAGTGTGATGAAGCGACGTTACGCCACCTTCGGACTCATCGTGTGTCTATGGTGTTTCAAAAGTTTGCTCTTATGCCATGGCTTACCGTTTTAGATAACGTGGCGTTCGGGCTAGAGATGCAAGGCATGGCGAAAGATGCCCGTCGAGCGAAAGCGCGTGAGCAGCTAGAAATGGTTGGCCTTGCAGAGTGGGAAACCAAGTTCCCGCATGAGCTATCAGGGGGGATGCAGCAGCGTGTTGGTCTGGCGCGAGCATTCGCGATGGATACTGATATTCTGCTGATGGATGAGCCTTTCTCTGCGCTCGATCCGTTGATTCGTGCTCAGTTGCAAGACGAGCTGATTACCCTGCAGAACAAGCTCAACAAGACTATTTTGTTCGTCAGTCATGATCTCGATGAAGCCCTTAAAATCGGCAACAACATTGCGATCATGGAGTCAGGCAAACTGATTCAACATGGTAAACCAGAAGAGATCGTACTCAAGCCGAGAACTGAGTACGTGAAGGACTTTGTTGCTCATACGAATCCATTGAACGTGCTTAAAGGGCGATCTTTAATGCAGCCTCTTGAGTCGCTAGAGCAGCAAGACGATAGCTGGAAAGTGTGTGCGAGCAAAGATGTGTGGGTAGAACAAGTTGAAGGGGCGCTCACCATTAAGGGAGAGAATGATCTTAACCTTCATACATGGCAGGCGTCAGATTCGGATGAGCTTGATCTTGAGCCGTCAACCTTAGTTGTTGCCAGTCCTGAAATTGGTATGCGTGATGCAATCAAACTCAAACAGCAGAGTGATTACCCAATCTTGCTGGTGGAGAACAAACAGCTAGTGGGTGTTCTCGACAACAGTGAGTTCTACAGTGCGCTGACGGGTGAATTCCAACAAAACAGCGCCGCTTAAATAGGGTTCAACAATGATGAGACAAGCCAGTCGCTCAATGGGTGACTGGCTTTTTATGTGTCTATTGAGCGTTGTATAGGGCTTGTCTTCGATAGGCATTGGGAGCGAGTCCCGTATGTTGCTTAAACACCTTCGAAAAATAGCTGCCACTTTGATAGCCCAAGTCCATGGCAATCTGAGTGATGGACTCATCAGTGCGACTCAAACGCTCTTTTGCGAGCCCAATACGGTGTGTTTGAATCCAACTTGCGACGCCCATATTGAACTGTTTTTTGAAAGACTGTTTTAGGTAACACTCATTGGTTGCGAGCTCTTTAGAAAGACAAGGTATATTCCAATCTATATGCGGTTGAGTCGTTATAAGATCGCACGCTTGTTCCGCTAGTGACTTGGGCTCTTTGTGCACCATCAACAGCGCCAATAACTCTAAAACTTTCCCTCTTAACCATACCGCGCGTGCGACACCCTGGAAATCATTGTCCCAGATAGCATGAGAAACCTTGTGTAGGTCACCAGAAAGCGACATTTGCCAACCAGTCTCGTAGAGTTCGAACCGCTTAAATGAAGAGCCCTGATTCTCAGGCAAAAGGTTTTTGGTCAAGCTGTGATGCAAGGGGAAGTGGATACGTATATTTTCGATTTTACCGCCTTGTTGCAACTCAATTGGGTTTACAGGTTCCGGTTCTGGTAGCAAAGAAGCAATACAGCGAAAAGCGAACGCAGCGGCTGGGTAATTTGGGTATTTTGGGCTGTAGGCATGATTGACCCCGGTAAAGCTAATGTAGAAGCCTGCATCAGCAGGATCGTTAAAGCGAATATCGCTTTCAGCGGTGCAATTGACAATGTAGGCATTGACGCCGTCGTCCAAAGCGACCACATCAAAACGGCCATCAACGTTACCTGTTCGGCTTAAACTGTTCACGATGTTACTCATTCTTCTTGCCTTCGTCGTTCTCGCATGGGCTTGCTTAATGTGCAATTAATATAAGTGATAATAAATATCATTTACACCAATTATTCATCTAAAGCGTGACATGTGAGTGAGAAGCTTCACTAACAGTAAAGCTTCTTTAACGTTTGATTACTTCGAAGGGCAAGGAACCTTGGTATCTGGAATAAGGACTGGGACTAAGCAAACAGCGACTAAGCTGAGTGCAATCATGGATAGAAAGTGCACTGGATAACCTGTCATGCTGATTATCGATCCACACACTATCGCCATCACGATTGCGATAAACATATCCATCGACTGAAACAGTGAAAAATTAACGCCCGCTTGTTGGCCGGAAGCGAGGTTCATCATCAATGTATACAGGGATACGAATTTAGCCGATGTAATAATGCCGTTGAGCACATAGAGAGCTGCAATGCTGGTGCTTAAGTCGACCACTTCAAGCTCAAAACTCAAGTAGCCACTGAATATCACCACTTCCGCGATGAGCATAATAGTCAGTACTTTAATGGCCTTGATCTTTTTGAGCAGATAACCACCTAAAGCGACGCCTATTAAACCAGTTACGACACCTCCTCCTGCGACCAAAAGGCCAAGGCTTTCAAGCTCAATGCCTTTATCGATTAAAAACGGCATCATCATGGCTAACACGCCTCGTGTTCCCAATTGGGACACTGCGACCAGCAATAACCCGAGCCTTACTTGTGGCATCGAAAAAGCCGATTTTAGTGATGGAATATGGCGAATATGCTCGGCTTTAGCGTGCTGTTTTTGCGTTAACAACATGAGTGTGGGCAAGCTCAAAATCAGCGTGAATATTGCCAGGCTAATGAGCGCAAATCGCCACTCGACTACGCCTGTTAAGTAGATAAAGAGTCCACCACCAATGGCGGCACCCAGATAGGCTCCTCCTACTTGCATGACGTTGCCTAGATAACGCTTGTTTGATTTGAGTTGGTCAATAGCCAGCCCGTCGGTAGCGATGTCTGCGAAGCTAGAGAACAAACTCATAAACAACACACCGAAAAAGAGCGAGACTTGATGCTCGATGATACCGACATTACACAGCATGATCAGAGCTGCTGTCAGTACCAGTTGAGAGCCAAAAATAATGATGGTGTGATTCTTAAACGAGTTACCCTGTTTGCGATGATATTCAATCAAAGGTGACCATAAAAACTTGGCAACCCATGGCAACATCGCAAGGTAAAACAGGCCAATTTGTGATGTTTCAACGCCTTCACTTCTCATCACCGCAGGCAACCCTTGTAAGGTAAACATACTGACTAGGCTTTGAATGGTGTACACGCTCGCCAAAATGGCGAGCAGTGGTTTGAGTTTAATGAGTTGAGTATTCACCATAGGTGCGATTACCACTCGTATTTCGCTTTAACACCGACTTCACGACCCGTTCCGTAGTTGCTGTATGTTTGGCCATAAGTAAATGCATAAGTGGTGTACTCTTTGTCCGTAATATTATTGCTAAAGAGTGAAACCGACAGATGAGGGTTGTACTGATAATTGATCGATAGGTCGACCAAGGTATAAGCACTCTGAGATAGTGAGTTGGCTTCGTTGAAGTAAATTTTCGAGTTATAGCGAGCTTGAGAATTAATCGAAATATCACCTTCAATCGCGGAAATTGGTAAGTAGTAATCGATGCCAAGTGTCGCTGTGGTATCTGGTGCGTAAGGGAGCGTATTGCCTTCAAAAGAGCTGTTGTTCGATTCGAATGTTGAACGACCATAGGTTCCCGCAGCTGTGATGGTCAGATCATCCGTTGGGTAGAAGGCCAACTCCGCCTCAACCCCTTTGCTGAGTGCTTCACCCATGTTGTTTAAGGTTTGATTGCCCGGAGTGCCGGTGTATAAGTGGATGTCTTCGGTTTTGATCCAGTAAATCGTACCGCTAAACGCCACTTTTTGATCGGCAAAACTAGTACGCCAGCCTAACTCACCGTTAAGCGACTTTTCAGCGTCATAACCTTTGGCGTCAGCATTACTGAGAGGCACAACATTGTAGCCTGCTGGACGATAACCGCTGGTAACAGAGGCGTAAATTCGAGTTTGTTGGTTTGCCTGCCAGCCAATTGCTGCTTTTGGAGAAATGGTCGATTCTGACAGATCATTATTGTAAGGATCGATAAACCAAGCTGGGTTGCCACTAAAGTCCGATGAAACATTAAGGTGAGACGCTCGTGCACCAAGGGTGAGATCCCACTGAGAAGCGAATTGGTAATTTGTTTGGCCGAACAAAGCGTAGGTATCGTAGTCGAGCTTATTATTGGCGCCATTGGCGGTCACATCAAGGTTGCGAGTTTCAAAATACCCACCGATTACCGAGTGCAACTTATCACTATGTTGCAAGTTAAGACGCAGCTCTTGGCTTAATTTGTCTTGATCTTCTTGATAGTTGCCATAGACGTATTCACGGTCGATTTCACGAGTCTGATAGGCAGTAATGCTGGTTAATTGGGAGCGGCCAAAATCGTAACCGAGATTGAAGGCATAGGTATAAACATCGCGTTTGAGATTAGGAATCGGCGCATCTTTGGTTTTTGAATCGAATTCGTCTTGGGTGAGGTACCACTCTTCGTGACTGTCGAGTTTGTCGGCAGCAATGGAGAGTGAAGCAGTCAGCTTAGAGTCGTTAGGCAGGTAGTGGAAACGAACCCTCAACGCACTCTCGTCCGCGTCATTGACATCCTCTTTTCCGCTCGAAACGTGCTTGATATTGCCTTCGTCATAAACATAACTTGCTGCAATATCGGCCGAAACGCTATCAGATAAACGTGTCGCAGCTGCGGCATCGATCTGCTGGCTTAGGTTGGAATAAACTGCTGAGGTTTTGAGTTCAGTGGTTTCATTCTCTTTGCGAGTCACGATATTGATAACACCACCTTGGGCATTACCACCATATAGCGTGCCTTGAGGTCCACGTAAAAGCTCGACTCTTTCTACATTGATCAGAGGTTGAGTAACGAATGCACTGTCTTGCAGTACGCCGTCGACATAGACACTGACTGTAGGGGAGTAATAATCAGGTGAACTGATGCCACGAACTGTGGTGTTGGCATAGGTTCTATTACCGCGAGTTTGAATCAGAAGCCCAGGAAAAACTCTCTCCAAATCTTGAACTTGATAGATGCCCGCTTTTTCGAGCTCTTCCCCAGTTTTTATGATTACCGAGTTATTAACCTGAGAAAGTGGCGTATCAAATTTCGTCGCTTCAACCACGACGACTTCCATAGCTTGCGATGTCTCGTCAGCAAAGGATTGAGTGCTCCCTAATATCGCGAGAACAACACCGGCAACGATGCTGAGTTTTGGAGAATTGTTGTGCATATTTTGTTCCTTGAATCTTAAAAAGTTAAGCACTACTCACGGTGCTATTTTTCTAATTATTTTGTTGAGCTTCCCAAAGACCTTGGTATTGGGGAGATTCCATGATGAGTTCAGAATGTGACCCGAAGGCCTCAATCGCTCCATCATTGAGTAAATAAATACAATCAGCTTCAGTCACGGTGTCCAAACGGTGTGCAACCGTGATGGTGGTTTTCGATGCAAAGCAATGTTGAATGCTTTGAAGAACTTGGCACTGTTTACGTTGGTCCAGAGCTGAGGTGAATTCATCAAGAAGAACGACAGGAGCGTCATGCAGCAAGGCTCTTGCCAGAGACAGACGCTGACGTTCACCCCCTGATAGGTCACCACCGTTTTCGCTGATTTCGGTGTGTAAACCGAGAGGTAATCGCGAAATCAGTTCATCAAGTCCGGCGGTTTTTATGGCGCTTTGTAATTGGTCTCTGCTCGCGTCTTGCTTGGCTATCAATAAGTTATCTTCGAGTGTTCCTGCGAAAAGTTGTATGTCTTGGGTGACATAAGCAATGCTGTTGTACCAGTGCGCCGTGCCTGTCGCTTCCACGGTATGACCGCCAATTTTGATGCAACCTCGCGTCGGTATATGAAAAGCGGCTAGCAGGTTGAGTAGTGTGGTTTTGCCTGCGCCACTTGCTCCGACTAACGCAATATGTTGACCGTGTGGTACATAGAGGTTGATGTCTTTTAAGAGGTACTTACCATTGATAGAGAGTCCTGTATTTTTGAACTGGATATCGTAATTTCTTGGCGCAAGGCCATTGACCGGTTGCTGATCTTCTTGGCTGAGGTTGTAAAGTCGGTCCGTTGATTTGCTCATATAGCGGAGCAAGGTTGAGAACATGGTCATTCTTACGAACGGACGGATACATGCTATTGAGGCGATGACCGACACCAACCATTGAGAAAGAGAAAGTTGGTCAAGGCTCACCAAATAGACTCCAATGGCTGCAATCAGTGGTATGGAAAGCTCTAATACGAGGTTTGCCAATACGACCCCAACGCCACCTGCCCATTCGACACCTAACCCTGCTTCACGTAACGCAGTGATCTCTTTATGCAGTGGATCGGCCAGAACATCACAACGTCCAAATCGCTTCAATGTCGGTAAACAAGCGATGTATTCAAGAATTTTGTTGGTACAGGCCACGTTCTGATCTAAGTGCTGCTGGGAGTGCTGTGAAAAAGCACGCTCAAATTTCATCAGCACTATGTAGGCGCCACTCATGACGAAAAGCATGGTCATACCTAGATAAATGGAGTTGAAGAACAAGAGACTCAACATTGCTATGGGAATCATCAAAGACGCGACAAGATCAGCGATTAAGTGGCTGAATGTATCTTCGAAGGCCTTAAGGTCGCGAGTCATGAGCTTGATGCGCTCTCCTAGCCCTTTGCCGACGATGTTGCCAAGCGGTTGGCAGCGAACGTCTTGCAGCAGGGTCTTTCTCAACTGATGGGTAATGTCATAGGCGCCTAAAAAGCTCTGCTTTGCCGATTGCCCAAGCATCCATTGACACAGGATGGTCGCGATGACGACAGCGAGCATTGCTTCTAAGGCCCACGCAGAGCCACCGAGTAGAGCGCTAAACAAAATCGCCCATATCGCCAAGGGTAAGAGTTCACATAAGACTTTACCGCCAATACCGACGAGAAAGGTTTTGGTATTCGAGTGGGCATGTTCTAGTAAAACAAACAGATTACGCACAGACTGTCTCCTCTTGTTCGATAAGCTGACCGTTGTTTAGGGAGAAAGCGCGATTAGCCATCGACAAAGCTTGATTGCCGTGACTGATAACAAACTGAATTTGTTGCGATGAATATTGGCTAATCGCCTCTAACACGAGCTTTTCAGTTGATTTATCGAGGTGCGAGGTGGCTTCGTCTAATACTAAGATGCTTGGGGCTGCAAGTAGGGCGCGGGCAATCGCGAACCTCTGTTTTTCGCCGCCACTGAAATCTTGCTCTGAGGCGTTCATGGCGCAATCCAATTGGTTTGGAAGTTCGCGGACAAGCTTGGCGAGAGCAAGTTGTTCAAGGACTTGCATGATCTCTGAGTCTTCCGCCTGTGAATTGCCTAGCGTTAAGTTCTCGCGAATGGAAGCATTGAAAAAAACAGGGTGCTGGTCGACGACAGCAATGTATTCGCTTCGCTGCTTCTCAGACATAGCAGAGACAGCTTGACCATCGAGGAACCAATCTCCTTGATGCGCAGTGAGTTCGCCATACAGGGTTGCCAGCAGGCTACTTTTTCCTGATCCAGACGCGCCTTGGAGAAGGACACAGTCGCCGCGACGAAAGGTCACATTGAGTGAATCCATAACTTGATATGAGCCACGCATGACGCTGAGCTGATGACAACGCAACTGGGTGACTGGCTCTGAGAGCAGTTCAGATGGCGAGTTTTGGGCGCTGGAAAACAATGGTAATAGGCGTTCTACAGACTGGAATGAGTGCTGTGTTTGGGCAAATACCTGCGTCAAATCTAGCCAAGGCTTAAGCACGCCAGCACATAAAATGACAATCATGGTGAGATCGACAGGTGTTAGCACGCCTTGGGTCATTTTGTAGACCGCGAATGGAATGACTAGCACCAAAGAGGCTTGGGCTAAGGTGATAAACGTCACCCATGCACCAACCATCTGTTTGGTGTACGTTCTCACCATTTTATGATGCTTAGTCATGTTAGTGCTCATCTGACGATAGGAATCAGCATCGACACCAAACAACTTCATTACACCAATGCTGCGAAGAAACTCCAGTTGTGCCTTGTGCATATTGGCGACAACTTGGTTGTATTTCTTTTGTCGAGCAGGGAAGCCACGCATCATCATAGTTTGAGCAATGACTGCCAAAGGGAGCGGGATCAGCGCTATAAGCCCCAGCTGCCAGTCGATGGTAAACATGCAGCCAATTAAAGCGATAGGCAGCAAGATGCCTGTAATGATGTCTGTGGTGTGGTGAGCAATCAGTGGTTCAAGGCTTTGGCAATCTTCATTCAATCGCTTTTCTAGATCGCCACGGTGATATTGAACAAGTTGATCTGTGGGCATTTGAGATAGGGCGACAATCAGCTTTTGTCTCAAGTTTTGAATGATGTGATATGCGGCCAAATGCGCCTGCCAAACGGATACCGAGTACAGAAAATAGCGAGCGCAAATGGCAACGCCCATTAAAGCAAAATGGATTGACGGCTGTTGCGTGCTAAACACGGAATTGAGTGCAAAGTAGAGCGATACCCAAGTGATTACCTCGGCAACAACGCTGAGTATGGCGCTGATGGTGGTATAGACGATTCGCTTTTTTTCGCTTTTGATGATTGAAGTGAGGGCCTGTTTAGCACTCATCTTATCCGTTAGATACATGATTGACTCCTTAATAGGAGGCATTCTCATCTAAGCCGCAGGTCAACAATATCAATATCGGGAATTTGAAGGCGAATATCGGGAAACTTTTTATATTTATGCGCCTTGGGGGTGTACCTTCAAAGATAATTTAAAAAACGCTTGGTCTATCTCGAAGTCTCTCATCATAAAAGATTGAGAATAGCGCGAACATCAGTACAATGCGGAAAAAATAATGAGGTAATTTCTCAATTTATCGCGTAATTTGAAAGGCTCTCAACGCTTTGCAGTGCCGGTTCAAATAAATGCACTACAATCATTCACACTCTAACAAGAACAAAGGTCTGCATCTTGGACAAACATGACGAAATCCTGGTCGCTATTCGCCAAATTATTCGCGCTATCGATTTACACTCGAAGAAGTTGAGTAAAGAGTATGGTTTGACTGGCCCTCAATTGATTTTAATGAGAGCAATCCAAGAGATGGGCAATGTGACGATCAAAGAGTTGTCGAATCACACCAATGTGAGTCAGGCGACGACGACTACCATCATCGACCGTCTTGAGCAGAATGGTTATGTGCAGCGTGTGCGTAGTGTATCGGATAGACGTAAAGTTCATGCGAATCTAACCGAAAAAGGTCAAGATCTGCTAAACAGCGCGCCACCGCCACTTCAAGATAACTTTGTTAATAAATTCCAGAACTTAGAGCCATGGGAGCAGAGTTTGCTTCTTTCCTCTATGCAGCGTATCTCTTCAATGATGAATGCAGAAGACATTGATGCTGCGCCGGTTCTACAACTCGAAGGTATCACAAATACTGTCAAAACGGACGAGCCTGCGAAATAGCCTACTGAAGCATCGAGCTGAAATAACTGTTTCGATTTGAATAAAAGACCACGCATTTGAGCGTGGTCTTTTCGTTGGTGTTGAGCCCGTTTCGCCTTGTTTAGGTTACTGATTGTTTGTCTCTTGCCGGTTTTGGTACTTGGCAATCAGCGCCAACACATCGTCCTCTGTGACAGGCGTTCCGTAGTAATAACCTTGCAGGTAATTACAGCCAAGTCGAGTGAGGAAGGTTTCTTGCTCTTTGGTTTCGACACCCTCAGCAACCACCTTAAGCGAGTAGTTTTTCGCGAGGCGGTACAGCACGTTTACCATCTCATGCTTGGATGGGTTGTTATTAAAGATCTGATCAACAAAGGATTTGTCGATCTTTAGGGTATCGAAAGGATAACGAATTAGTTGATTGAAAGAGGTAAAGCCAGTACCGAAATCATCGATGGCTAAGTCCACCCCAAGCTTCTTCAAATCAAATAGCACGTCCAACTCGGTGGTTTCGTCCGGGACAAACGCCGTTTCAGTCACTTCAAATTCGATATTCTCTGCAGGCACACCTGTACTGATTAACATACGATTGACGTCGGCAGGAAAGCCCGGAGACATTAACTCTAAACTGGAGATGTTAATGGCAAACTTGAGTGAACGGTTTCCTCTGTCGATGAGTCTTTTGGCGGCCATTAAACCATTGCTGATCACCCACATATCGATATCGCGGATAATGCCCGTACGTTCAGCACAAGGGATGAACTCATCTGGGCCGATATTCTGTTTCGCTAGCTCAGGGCAGCGCAACAACAGCTCAAAACCTCGTAGCGTTTTTGAGGCGGCGTTGATGATAGGCATGAATGAAAAGCTGAACCCGTCTTCGTTGAGTGCCTTTATAAGGGTTTGCTCAATCAATAGTTCTTTGGCAACCACCTCTTCGAGATCGGAATTATAAAAGTAGTGGCGCGCCTCAGACTCTTTCGCCACATACATGGCTCTATCAGCTTGGATCATTAGAGAGTCAGTAGTGAGATTCTCATTATGCTTATTGATTTCGACCACACCTAGACTGATACCTACGCGATAGCGTTGATCCCCAAGGAAAAAGTTGGATTCGAACTGCGCTTCAATGCTTTCAAGGACACTCAAAATATCGGAAAGGCGTGTTATACCGTAGGTGTATATCGCGAACTCATCGCCACTGAGTCGAGCAAATAGATAAGACTCGAATAGACGTCCGCGTGAGCGCTGCAGAATTTGTTGAGTCGAGGATGCAAAGCGCACTAAGAGCTCATCACCCGCATCGTGCCCATAATTATCATTCACCGCCTTGAATTTATCGAGGTCGATATAGACAAGGTAGCTGGTACCGTGGTGTTGTTCAGAGAGCAACTTCTTTAGGTTTTGCATGAAGAAGGTGCGATTATCAAGGCCAGTAAGCGCATCGGTTTCTACTAAGGTTTTGACGCGTTCAAACACCGATTGGTAGCTTGGGTCTATTTGTTCGTCTTTATTCGCCTGAGCTTGGTCGCTTGGTTTAAATGAGTTTAGCTCTCGAGTATAAGCCTGCAGTGGTTGCAGCACTTGTCGGTAAAACAAAAAGTAACCACCACTAATTAAGAACAAGGTAATCGCTAAGGTAACACCACCTATCGAAATCTTGGCTTGGTTGAGTTGGCTTTGGTAGTTTTCAGGGAAAACATGCAGGGACGCTGAGATGAACGGATCCATGTGTTTGAAAGCGACGCCGTCAGAGAAGTCCACTTCCATTTTCATCGCATGGTTATCGAAGGCGTGATAGTTAGTGAGCGCAACCACTAACGGTTCCGCTTCGTGCGGCGAAAATATGCTTCGTTCTTGGCCTGTTAGAAAGCGATAGTCAAAAGAGAACCCAAAGGGGAGCTGTTCCTTCAATGTCGCTTTGAAGCCGTCGAATACAGAAATTGGCAATATGAGCACCGCAATGCGGTCCTGGTAGCCTTCCAAAGTGTGAGCGGTAACAGCGTATAGCTTGCCATCGATAATCGAGAGCTTTTCTGAGTTGTTTGGATCAGTGAGATAGGTGCGACCCGTATCGAGAAACAGCTGGTTCGATTGATGTTCTAAAGTTTGCACTGAGCTCGCAATCAGGTTGGAGTGCGAATCGATGATGGCAAATGAGTAGGAATTGTTGGTGTTGTAATCAAACCGTGTGCTACTAAGCTGTGTATCGATCGATGCAAACGCGTCGTAGACTGTTCGATTCAAGTCGGCACGTTTTATAAAACTCTCTCTTTCCGCGATGTTATTCAAGAAGGCTTTTTGATCCCTAAGTTCTTCTCCCATCTGCTTAACGACAAATTCAAGCTGTACACACCATTTACTTACGATTTGGTTTTTAATTTGCTTTTCGTAAGACAGGTAGTAAGCAATGCCACTTGAGAAGACAATGATGAAAATGGCGGGTATAAAAATGCGAGCGGCCTTGTTCGTTAAATCCATATAACACTCCAATCTCCCAGTCGTACTCCAAGGTTACCGACTGTTATGCTACTTTGCACATAATTGAAGTTAGGTCAGATCTCCGACCTTTGCAAAGGGATTTGAGAGAGAATTTAAGTCCGTGACTGAATATCACGTTTCTACTGTTTGAATTAGAAAGATAATCGATAGATTTGTTAATTTTCAAAGCCTTATGGCGCTTGGCTTGATCAAGTAAATGACTTTAATATCAGCTTTCAGAGTGTGTTTGAAAGTAAAGCTACCTTTCATTAATGAGCGCTAAGCCTATGTCATTAAACCTATTAATTACTGCAAGTGACTCTTTGATTTGGTAGGGTGTTTTATAAAATCTCCCTATGTATGAGTTTGACTTTTTGGGGGATACGCAACTCATGTAAATAATCGTATTTGCAATCATCCAAAGTACTTTTCTGTTCGTATACTGAGCAGTTAACTTTGACGGAGTCTTTATGTCGGCAAAAGAAAGGAATGTCCCAACCCACAGAATTTCACGTTTCGGTAAGTTTGCGTCGCTGGCGACTCGTGTTGCTGGAAACGTATTAACTGAAGGGACAAAGCAAATAGTGCAAGGTAATCGGCCGAAAGCACGCGACTTATTGCTGACACCACAGAATATCGGTCGTCTTACCGAGCAACTTGCGCATCTTCGAGGAGCGGCAATGAAGCTTGGCCAAATGCTGTCGATGGATGCCGGTGATGTTCTTGAACCGGAACTTGCGGACATATTAAGTAGGCTGCGCTCGGATGCGGACCCGCTTCCTTCCAAACAACTGAATCAGGTTCTTGAAAATTCACTAGGATCTGATTGGAAGTCGGAATACATCGCTTTTAACTTCAAGCCTATCGCGAGCGCCTCAATTGGACAGGTGCATCAAGCGTACAGTGACGCGGGTGATAAGTTGGCGGTGAAGGTGCAATATCCCGGTATTCGCAAGAGTATTGATAGCGACGTTGATAACGTTGGCACCTTGCTCAAAGTTGTCGGATTGATTCCAGAATCAGTGGATTATAAGGGCTTGTTGGAAGAAGCGAAGAAGCAGCTGCATGATGAAGCCGACTATCAACGAGAGGCACAATTCGCGATACGTTACCATCAAGCGCTGCAAGCCGATGCTCATTTTGTTGTACCGAAAGTTCATCTACCGAGCTCTTCTGATGCAGTGCTTGCGATGGAGTTTATTGAAGGGCAATCGGTCGAGTCGGTAGAGCATGCGTCACAGGAAACGCGCGATTTTGTTATGAATAGCTTGCTTGAACTGCTGTTTAAGGAGCTGTTTGAACTCAAGATGGTGCAAACCGACCCTAACTTCGCTAACTATCTCTACAACGAAAAAACCAACCAGATCGGCCTGCTTGATTTTGGAGCGACGCGAGAATATAGCGACAAATTCAGTAACGGTTATCGTCAGGTGTTTCGCTCTGTGATTGAAGGCGATGAAATAGGTCTTAATCGGGCTTTGGAAGACATTGGCTTCTTTAGTGACACCATTGTTGATAGCCAACGACAAGCGGTATTGAACCTCGTGAAAATGGCCTGTGAGCCTATGTTGGTTGAAGGTGAGTATGACTTTAAGAGCAGTGATCTCGCCAAGCGACTGCGAGAGGCTGGAACGATTTTGAGTATGGAGCAAGAGTATTGGCACACGCCTCCAGCTGACGCCCTGTTCTTACACAGAAAGATTGGAGGCATGTATCTGCTGGCTGCGAGAATTGGCGCCAATGTTAACATCCGACAGCTGGTGGCCCCTTATCTAAACAGCTGATAGCGGTACTAATTGAAGTGACTGTTGGTAAGGTATCGAGAGCCGAGCAAAGGTAACAAGGCCAGAACCTCACAGGGTCTGGCCTCTCTTTGTTTAGCGTTTTACTTGTTCAACAATTTCGCGGGTTAAGCGAGCAATCTCGTCCCATCGCTGGTTCTCTACCAACTTTTTATCCACCATCCATGTCCCTCCGCAAGCAAGTACTTCTGGCACCGCTAAATAGTTGTCGATGTTACTTGGTGTAATTCCGCCCGTTGGCATAAGTCGGATATTACCGTATGGACCAACCAATGACTTGACCATACTAATGCCACCAGAAGCCTCTGCAGGGAAGAATTTGAGTGTTGTTAACCCCATTTCTAGAGCAGCCTCGACTGTGCTTGGGTTGTTCACCCCAGGGATAATGTCGATACCAATTGCTTGGCAAGCTTTTGCAGTATTTGGGTTAAAGCCAGGTGATACGACAAAGGTTGCGCCCGCCTCTTTGGCCGCTAAAGCTTGCTCACCATTGATGATAGTCCCTGCGCCGATCAGCATGTCAGGTTGTGCTTCGCGAAGTAGGCGAATGGCTTCAACCGCCGCGTCAGAGCGGAACGTGATTTCAGCCGCAGGTAGGCCGTTTTCTGCTAACACTTTGCCAAGTGGAATAATATCTTGCGCGTTGTCGATGGCGATAACTGGAATTACTTTTAGTGCTTTTAATTGATCGTTAATAGTTGGCATGAGTTTATTTCTCGATAAGAGTAGAAAGAGTATCTGTGACAGATTGTGGGATGATTGCTCCATGATGCTGGATGACTAACCCAGCCAGCGCGTTACCATGTTGACATGCTTGTGCAACGCTTCCGCCCGTTAGGTAACATGCAAGGAATCCACCATTAAAAGAGTCTCCCGCAGAGGTCGTATCAACCACGCTGGTCACCGGTTTTGTTGGGATAGCGACAGGATCTTGGTTTGGATTTTCGCTGATCAAGCAGCCCTCAGACCCCATCTTAACGACTACGATTTGTACGCCGAGTTTATGCAGTCTAGCAATTGTGTCTTGCGGCGTTTTGTCTTGCCAAATCAACTGTTCGTCATCGAAGGTAACGAGTGCAATGTCGGTCGCTTGATAAGCAAGTAAGTACGCTTCTTTGGTTGCAGAGATGCTTTGCCAAAGCTTCGGGCGGAAATTGCTATCAAATGCAGTCTTAACGCCGTTGTTATGCAACTTGTCTATTTTGGCTAGCAGTTCAATTCGGTCTGCGTCAGGCAAAATAGCCAGAGAAATGCCGCTGAAAAAGACCATGTCAGCATTATTAAGCTGAGTCATTACATCCGTAAATTCAGGGTGTTGAACCATATAGCGTGCCGCGGAGTCATTGCGCCAATACAGAAAGGTGCGCTCGCCCTCATCGTCCAATTGAATTAGGTAGAGCCCTGGAGAACGTTTTGGGTCGCTTAGTACCAAGTCTGTTGATATCCCTTCATTTTGCCAACGACGGGTCATTTCTTGGCTGATTGAATCGGTGCCAAGCGCGGTTACGTAGCTTGTACGAACGTTAGAAAAAGCCACATCTTGTTTGAGGCTGCGGTTCAAATATATCGCGGCGTTCAGTGTGTCTCCGCCATAGCTTTGGAGCATGTTGCCAAAGGGCGCACCATTTAGCTCAATCATGCATTCGCCGATGATTGCGATATGGGTCATAGAGTAAACCTTAGAAAGAAAAACTTAGAATGAAGGTTAGAAAAGTAAAGCGTGATCATCAGGAGCGACGATCACGCTTGGCTCGTTTAACCCCACAGTGGTGAGGCAGGGGGATTTACTTATTGTCGAGCTTTACAAGTAGCATGGTCAGAACATAAGAAAGTGCGAATACACCTACTACGCCCATTAGTGCTTGAACAAAGTTCTGAGTACCGCTAGCTAGGTAAGCAGGCAAGCTGAATACCGAAGATAGAATGTAGCTCGTTAGGTGAGTGTCAATCGTTACAGAGATAGCACCGAAGACGCCCGCTGCTAGACTCGCAGTCATCATTGCTTTGGTGTACTTGGTTAGAACGCCAAACAGAGCCGGCTCTGTGATACCCAAGATAGCTGTGACACTTGAACCCGCAGTAATTGAAGACTGCTCTTTAGAAACATACTTACGTTGTTTGTGCCAGATAGCCATGGTTGCGCCCGCAATCGCCATGTTACCCAGACACATGATTGGCATTAGCAGATCCTTACCGTACAAAGCGAAGTTGTTGAGGCTGATTGGAGTCATGCTGTGGTGGATACCAAACACAATCGTGATCGGGCGAGTTAGACCAAAGATAAAGCCTGTTAGCGTAGGCGAGATCTCAAGCAGTGAGCTCATCACCCAACCAGCACCGTTACTTAGCCAGATACCTGCAGGACCAACAAAAGATAGGGTGATTGTTGAAGTTACGGTAAACGCAAGTAGAGGGGTAAATACCGGTTTCGCTGAAGAGGGTACTAGTCGATCAACGAGAGGGGTCACCTTAGACAGCAACCAAATCGCTAAAATAGCGGGTACGATAGCGCCGCCGTAGTTCAGTAGTTCAATAGGAACAACACCAAGTACTGTTAGCTCTGGCGCAGCGCCAGCGTCTTTAAGTAGTGTTGCCTTCTCAACCAGCAGTGGCGCCAGCATGGCTGAAGAAACTGCTAGTGCGATGTACTCATTAACTTTAAACACCTTAGCTGCAGAGAAAGAGACCAGCATAGGTAGAAAGAAGAATACAGCCACAGAGATAGAGCGGAAGAAGTACACCGTATCTGAGGTTTCAGAGATAACATTGGTCGCGATAAGCCCTGATAACAGACCCATCAGCATACCGGCACCCGCGATAGCAGGAACAACCGGACCAAAGATACCAGCGACGATACGCATCACGCCTTGGAACAGTTTGCCTTTTTCGAGTTCGTCAGCGACAGAGTCGTCAGATTGTTGTGTGCCTGACAGCGCGTTAAACCATTTTTCAACTTCTACGCCGATGATCACTTGAGTTTGCCCCTGTTGGCTTACCATGCCTTTTACGTCTGAAATCGCTTTGACAGCATCTTCATCAGCCAAAGACTCATCTGCCAATTTGAATCTCAATCGAGTCATACAGTGAGTGATACTCACAATGTTATCTTCACCGCCAAGAGCAGAGACTAATAACTGTATATTTTCATTAAAACTTTTCTTTTTGGGTGATGACTTTGAGTTATTAATAACAGCATCATTCTTTTCAACAATTTGCATACAACACCTGTTACTGGGAGATATTTAACTCGAGCAATCATAGCGATAAGCGTTTTTAATCCAATGGGATAAAAAGAGATCCCAATCACAATTAAATTTCTAATAATTTATTTTTTTACCATTTTTCGGCAATTGGTATGTTTTGTTTGTGAAAAAAAATCACTTAACGTACCAATTATTTTTGACCAAAATTTAGCGCTTGAAATGTGGTTTTTAACGCGGTTAGATAATGGGAGTTGACTAAGTTTAGGTTATTTAATTGTGAAAGAAACTATTATATCTGACGTCCAATGCGTTATTACAAAACCGGATAGACATAACCTCATTACCGTAATCGTTGAAACGAATGAGGGTGTGACTGGCTTTGGTTGTGCGACATTCCAACAAAGACCATTGGCTGTAAAAACCATGGTTGACGAATATTTAAAACCTATTCTCATTGGAAAAAATGCCAATAATATTGAAGACTTATGGCAAATGATGATGGTCAATGCATATTGGCGTAATGGTCCTGTTATTAATAATGCGATATCTGGCGTTGATATGGCGTTGTGGGATATCAAAGCAAAACTTGCTGGTATGCCGCTGCATCAACTATTTGGTGGTAAGGCTCGCGATGCTATTCCAGTGTATACACATGCGACCAGCGATACGATGGAAGGTATTTATGATCTAGTCGATTCATTTTTAGATAAAGGCTATCGTCATATACGTTGTCAATTAGGCTTCTATGGTGGTGTACCGACGGAGCTACATGCGACTCAAAACCCGACTGAAGGTTCGTATTACGACCAAGATCAGTACATGGACAATACCTTAACCATGTTTAAGTCGTTGAGAGAGAAATATGGCAATAAATTCCACATCTTACATGATGTGCACGAGCGCCTATTCCCAAATCAAGCTATTCAGTTTGCCAAAGAGGTTGAGCAATACAAGCCTTATTTTATAGAAGACATTTTGCCGCCAAACCAAACGGAGTGGCTAGATAACATTCGTAGCCAAAGCTCGGTATCATTGGGCTTGGGGGAGCTGTTTAACAATCCTGAAGAGTGGAAATCTCTGATTGCTAATCGCCGCATTGACTTCATCCGTTGTCACGTTTCACAGATTGGTGGAATTACACCAGCTCTGAAATTGGGGCATCTATGTCAGACCTTCGGTGTGCGTATCGCATGGCATTGTCCGCCAGACATGACGCCAATTGGCGCAGCAGTAAACACTCACTTAAATGTGCACTTACATAATGCTGCTATTCAAGAGCATGTGGAGTACAACGCTAACACTCATAAAGTATTCCCGAACGCAGCAGAACCCGTTGATGGTTACCTATATGCCTCAGAGATCGCTGGTATCGGTGTCGAAATGGATCGTGAAATGGCACAGGAGTTCCCAGTGATGTACCGTCCTCACGAGTGGACACAGAGCCGACTCCCAGATGGTGCAATTCATACACCATAGAAATCACCCTTAAATCAAATAGCCACGTTCAGTGGCTATTTTTTTATGTAAAGTAAAACTGAGATTATTAGTAGTGATGACTGGTATTTGCCTTGTGAATTACTGACGCTAATTGCATTATTCATCCTATGTGTAATGTTGATCAGTGTATATTAACGATTATTATCGTTTTTATTTTTACAAATTTAATAATAATTAATTCAATTAAAGAGTTAGATATTATAAAGGTTATTTCTTATCTCTGTAGTTCATGCTTTCGCTATTAAATGGTGTGTGATAGGTACATTGGTAGTTTATGTCGATGATATCGCTAACAATAAATAGCTCTCCCAACGTTAAAAAACCTCGATTGGTAATATTCATTGCCGCAGCGTTTTTCTTACAACCAAGTAATTCAGCATCATCTTTCGAAACATTTACTGCTTGGTAGGTGGTGAGGTAGCTGTCGATTTCAAGCCCGATAGATAAGGCATGCTTTTGAATGGAGCTTTCGATGATATCGGCGTTCATCTCGGGGAATATACGAACGGGTATTCTTGCTTCTTCTACTTGCACCACTTTATTGTTGATCAATCGTAGGCGTCTAATTTTCCAGATGTACTCATCGTCTGTGAGTGAAAATATCTGCTGTTCATGTTGATCAGGGAGGGCTTTATTAAGCTGAAGTTTTTTGTAGGAGATCTCTTCGAAGCTGTTCTCAGTAATTGAGTTGTAAACAAGCGGTGTGCCGATAAGTGCGGTATTAACGAAGTAACCTGACCCCACTTTAGATTTGACCATGCCGATCGCTTCGAGCTTAGCCAAAGCCTTACGAATCGTAAATCGAGACAACCCATAGATCTCAGAGAGTTCTCGTTCTGCAGGGAGTTTATGGTTGATGCTGTTCTGGCAGATCTTACTAACAATATCTTGAACAACTAATTCATACTTCTTCATTCTCAGAACCCAAAACACTCATCATGACTAAATTATAGTTAACTAAATCAGAGACTCAGCGCACTGCCTGTGGTTCAAAATTCTAACACATAAGGTGAAACAGCATGTTGGGAAATCACGGTGGAAAGTGATCAAAAACCGACCTTAACTAGTAAAACCAATATTGTTACTAACTGAGATACACGGATGAATAAATATCAACTTAGCTTGGCCACACTGTGTCTTAGCACGCTACCATTTGTGGCTAACGCGTCATCATGCCCAGATATACTAAAAGGCTCACAACGTCTCTTGAACTCTACGGATGAGGTTAACTTGTGCGAGGAGTTTCGTGGCAAGACCTTACTTGTTGTCAACACAGCAAGCCAGTGTGGATTCACGTCTCAGTTTGGTCAGCTTGAAGCACTCCATCAGGAGTACAAAGATAAGAACTTCACAGTGGTTGGGTTCCCTAGTAATGACTTCCGTCAAGACAAAGGCAGCGAGGCAGACAGTGCCAAAGTGTGTTATCTAGATTATGGCGTGACATTCCCGATGATGGCGCGCTCTTCAATCTCAGGGCCTGACGCCAACCCAGTGTTTAGTGAAATCAAGAAGCAAGCAGGCGTTGCTCCGCGATGGAATTTCTACAAATACCTGATTGATAAAGATGGCAATGTGGTAGGGACATTCGGAAGTTCGACTTCACCTTCAAGTGCTACTTTAGTAAATGCCATTGAGCAGCAACTGTAGGGAGGCAATATGTCACAAACAAGAAGCACCATGCTAAGGCTAGGTTATCTTGGCCTGATACCTTTTGCGTTCGGTCTGTTGTTGATGCTGTTAGACGCTCAGTTTTTCTTTTTGGGAGGAGATCAGCTCTTTGTCAGCTACAGTGTTGTCATTCTGAGCTTCCTATCTGGTGTGCTGTGGGGCAGAGCCATTGACTACCCAGAGCAAAGCTTGAGCCGCAAAGCGCTACTGTTGAGTAACGTTTTTCTGTTGATTGCATGGGCAGCTTTATTGCAAGGAGCAGGCAGCACTACCCTAACGATTATTGTGCTAGCGGCAGGTTATATTGCAGTCTGGTTCTCTGAACTCCAACTCAGGCCTCAATCTCAAAACCAGCTGCCCGAGGGGTACATGGGGATGAGGGGAATCCTCACATCCAGTGTCGTGGCGATGCATGGTGTTGCCTTGCTCGGTTAACTAAAACGGCCATCGAAATGATGGCCGTTTCTATTGGTATGTTTAGCTGCTTTGCTTATCAACGTCGAGTCTGCGAATCAGCTTGGCTGGTGTGCCGCCATAGAGGCAATCAGGTGGTACATCGCTGTTGACTACTGAGTTTGCAGCGATCACTGAACGGGCACCAATGGTGACACCTTGATTGATCACGCAGTTACCACCGATCCAAGCGTCGTCTTCGACTGTGATAGGTTGGCAAAAGGTTTCCCATTTACGACGGCTTAGATGGTTCAATGAGTGGGAAGCGGTATAGAGCTGTGCACTTGGACCGATCATTACGTTGTTGCCGATCTTAATGTTCGCACCATCTAGCATCACCACATTCATATTGATGAAGGTATCATCACCGATTTCGATGGTCTTACCGAACTCACAATGGAAGGGAGCACGCACGATACTGCTGCCTACTTTGCCGAATAAGTTGGCCTGTAACTGTTCTAGCTTAGACGCATCTGTGCTTCGGTTAAAATCAGAGAGAGCGTGCAACGCATGAGTACGCATTTGGTCGATTTCTTGATCGGCGCCATCGAAGATCTCGCCTGACAACATTTTTTCAAGTTCTGTTTTCATCTCTGTACTACTTATTAGTCAATATTGAACATAGGGTAACGACAAATAGGTAATAAAAAAGAGAAAAGCTTTCGCCTTTCTCTTCCTGATTTATCTTGCGTTACTCAAACCTAATTAGATTTGGTCTGCGAAGCTCATTAGGTGCTGTTTTACTTCATCTGAAGCAAACGCGTTTTCTACAGAGTATTTGTAGATTTGAGCGTAATCTTCTTTGGTTAGGTCGAACGTTTCACATACACGCTTAACTTCGTTAGTCATGGTTGTGTTCGATACTGTGCGGTTATCCGTGTTTATCGTTACCACGATACCGTCTTTCTGGAATTCAGAGATTGGGTGGTCGCTGAATTTGTGAATACATTTCGTTTGTACGTTACTTGTTGGGCAAGTCTCTAGTGCAACCTGCTTCTCTTTCACGATGTTGTACGCGTCTTCGTTGCCTTGGATGTGAACACCGTGGCCGATACGCTCTGCGTCTAGTAGCGTCACTGCATCGTAAACGTTTTGACCGTGCCATTGCTCACCTGCGTGTACTGTCACACGGTAGCCTTTTTCGATAGCGTATTTTGTGTATTCTGGGAATTCTGCACAGAAACCTGGCTTCTCACCGCCTGCGATATCAAATGCGACAACGCCTTTACCTAGGTAAGCTTGACCTGCATCGATCACGTCTTTGATAGAGTCTTTCGGGAACATACGAAGAACAGAAAGGATGTAGTTACCTTTGATGTCGTACTTCTCTTCCGCACGCTTCATGCCTTTTACCGCGCTTGCGATGATCGTATCAAGTGATAGACCTTTGTTTACATGAAGAATAGGTGCAAAACGCACTTCAAGGTATTTCACGTTCTCAAGAGCAGCGTCTTCGTAAAGCTCGAAAGAGATACGCTCAATCGCTTCTTCAGTTTGCATTACTTTAAGCGGCAGAGAGAAACACGCTAGGTACTCATCTAGGTTCTTACAGTCTTCTGGCACAGTAAGAGATTCAACGACTGCATCACGGTCTGCAGGAAGCTCGATGCCGTATTGCTTCGCAAGATCAATGATAGTGTCTGGACGAACGCTTCCGTCTAGGTGGCAGTGAAGATCAATCTTAGGGAGTGCTAGAAAGTTCATGAGTATTCCTTAGTTCTATTATTCTTGAGTAGTTAACTCATAGGTTATATGGGTCTAAATTACCAACTTCATGATATGATTGAAAGTGACATAAAATCATTTTTGATGTGAATCTGAGGAATATCATGGTTGATGTGAAGCGATTACTGAAATGCGATATGAATCTTTTGCTCTGTTTGCACGTTTTACTTGAAGAGCGCAGTGTAAGCAAGACCGCACAGCGAATGTTTTTGAGCCAATCAGCGGTGAGCAAACAGCTGACAAAATTACGGACTCTGTTTGATGACCCGTTATTTGAACGTGAGTCGAAAGGCCTGTTTCCGACGCCCAAAGCACTCGAAATTGCCCCGAAGATCCACCAAATATTGCTTCAAGTCGAGCAGCTCTCTGTTCCGGAAGACTTTGACCCTCTCGGCAGTGAACGCATCTTTAATATCGACTTGGTCGAAACGGCCTATACCGCCATCTATCCTAAGTTCATGCCTAATGCGCTCGCTCAGGCTCCGAACATTACCATCAATAGCACCACTTGGAATGGCGAAACTTACAAGCGTTTGTTAAAGCGTGAGGTGGATTTTGGTATTGGTATTTTTGAGTTAGACGAACGTGCCAGCACTCATGTTCACAGTATTCCTCCTGAACTCAATTACGCTGAGCTGATGCAAGACTATTCGGTTTGTCTTATGCGCCAAGATCACCCCGCATTGAAGGAAGATTGGAATCTTAAGACGTTTCTAAAATATCGACACATTCAGCTGGTGACAGGCGGTGTCGGGGATTGGTTATTGCTAGAAATACTGCAAGCGAAGCAGCTTAAGATTAACAAGGCGGCTAACGTCTCTGATATATCGAGTGCAGTAAAGCTTTGTAAGCAAAGCGATCTATTGATGTGTTATCCCTATAACTCGGTAAGAGACTATATCGAGAGCGGTGAATTGGTGATGAAACAGATACCGATGGAGCTGGTGCCGGGTGGTCTATTCTTACTGTGGCACCGTTATTACGACTCTGAACCAAGCCACAAATGGCTCAGAGAGCTCATTATTGAACAGACTCGATAGTTGCTTATCGATTAAACGCCAAGGGTGTTTTGCCTGTCTGCTGTTTGAAAAAGGCAATGAAGGCGCTATCAGACGAGAAGTTGAGTTCGTATGCGACTTCAGATACGGGCAGTGGGGTGGCGAGCAGTTCTATCGCTTTCATTAACCGCCACTGCTGACGCCAATCTTGGTAGCTCATGCCCGTTTCAGTTTTAAAAATGCGACTCATCGTTTTGGTGCTCGCACCTGACTGGTCAGCAAGTTCGGTTAGGCTTGGCGGTAAGAACTCAGGCTTTGGCGCTTGCTGGTGAAACCTAGTCAACCGACGATCTTGTGGTAGCGGCAGCACTAAAGATTGAGTCTGCGCATTGTAAAACTCTTCCCAAAACAGCTCTGTTGTCTTGCTGGTTCGCTCAGGTTCAATATCCCAATCCCACAATGCCATTCGATTGATGAGCGCCTTGAGGAGCTCATCGACATCCACGGTTGTAATGGTGTCAGGGCAACTAAACTCACCCACGTCGAAGTAAATAGAACGGTAAGCAACCACATTAGTCATTTGTGCGCGATGCACTGTACCTGGAGGTATCCACACAGCCTTAGTTGGCGGAAGAATACAAATGGCTTGCTCTAAGGTCAGCGTAATACAGCCGTGAGGTGCATAAAGTAGCTGCCCTTTTTGGTGCTGATGAAGCCCAGAATCGTGTTGTCCGACATCAGCTGCAATTCCGACCACCTTTGCCTCGATGGAGTCAGCATCAAAATGAGTGTTGGGAGTGATCAGTGCCATTTGTCCGAATCTTGATGTTTTTGGTTTTAATGTTGTTAATGGGTCAAGGGTAGGTTGCTCTACACTGCGCGTCAAGTTGATTGATTCGGAGAAACAACCATGAAAACAAAACCGTCATTGTGGCAAATGGTACTGCTATTGATGCTTCCACAGGTCGCAGAAACCATTTATAGCCCAGCGTTGACGTCTATTGCTGACGCTTATGCCGTCAGTTATTCGCAAGCGGCTCAAACCCTCTCTGTCTATTTCGGCGCATTTGCACTTGGTGTGGTGGTATGGGGTGTATTGGCTGACCGCTTAGGAAGACGCATCACCATGTTACTCGGCCTAATGCTATTTGTGATTGCGGCGAGTATCGCTATCTCTACTACGAGTTTCACTGTGCTGATGATGGCGCGAGCATTGAGTGCTTTTGGAATCGCGGTGGGGTCTGTAGTCACGCAAACCATGCTGAGAGACTGCTTTACCGGTGAAGAGTTAAGCAAGGTCTTCGCCTATATGGGGATTGGCATATCCATCAGCCCTGTCTTGGGCATGTTGTTGGGAAGCCAGTTAAGTGCATTGGGGGGTCATAAGTGGGTCTTCTTAGCATTGCTGCTGATGGCGTTAGCCGCGTTGTTACATAGCCTCGTTACGTTGCCTGAAACTAAGCTGTCTGAAACCAAACTAAGCGAAACAAAGCAGCCTGATACCAACGTTGCTCTTAAATCGCTTGCTTTAAGCATGCTTAAAGATCGCCAAATATTGCTATCTGCACTGCTAGTGAGTGCTTACAACGTTGCCCTTTTTTCATATTACCAATTGGGCGCATTTACTTTTGCTCAGTTGGGGATGAGCAATGAGCAGTTCGGTTATAGCGGCATAGTGCTTGGCCTTGGCACGCTCATTGGGAGCTACCTAAACAAAGCACTTCTGGCACGCGGAAACACGTCACAACAACTGTTGAGACTTGCAGCGCTACTGCTGTTAGTCGGTGGTATTGGTGTATGGGTGACTCAACACCAAGTGATGTTTCTATTGCCTATGATGCTAGTGGTTATGTCATTTGGGATTGCGATTCCTAATGTGTTGAGCAAAGCCTTGATCAACTATCGTGCACAAATTGGTAGCGCGGGTGCGCTGTTTGGGCTGCTCTACTACTTGTTGATTGGTGCGGGGTTGAGTCTTGTTGGCATCGGACAGGATCTTGGTATGGGCTTGACGGTTTGCGGGTTAACCGCCGTGTTAGCCACCTATCTGCATCAAGTTATGACAACGAGTTTGAATTCTTAAATTTTAAACGCTAAATCTATGATTTTTAAAGGGTTTAAAGGTGGTGGTGAGGACGAGCTAGGCACCGTAGTTGGCGAATGGAAATCAACAATGATTGACAAGGGTAGAATGATCGCTCTACCCTATAAGTCGAACAAACATTCTACCCTTGTGAGTGTTTATTTTTACTCCCTGAGAAATGTATTGAGACTGCTCTATGTTGAAAGAACAGATTGCCGCCGCACTTGAGGTTGCATTTAGCCAACACGGTTTCGCTGAGCCTAGCGTCGCACAGCTGAAAACCGCGTGTGGTGTTAGCTTAAGAACCCTGTACAAGCATTACCCTTCCAAAGAAGCAATGATTGTTGGGGCACTTGAACATCGTCACCAACGCTATTTGCACCTGCTGCTTAATGAAGCGCCTCAGAACCCGCAGCAGGGTATCGAGCATGTGTTTTCACAGCTGCAAGCTTGGATGGAGGAGTATGCTCCTCACGGCTGCTTGTCGATGAACGCGATCGCTGCGTTTCCTGACAATGAGTTGATCAACCAAGCCGTACTCGACCACAAACATGAAGTGCGAGCGCTGCTAGGGCAGTTGAGTCACAACGAAGCGTTATCTACCCCACTATTTCTATTGCATGAAGGCGTTTCAAGTGCATGGCCTGTACTCGGCCAAGCAGCCGTCGCTTCTGCGAAAAGCACAGCTAAAACGCTGTTAATTGAGGATTCATTATGAGTTTTGATGTACCAGCAACGATGAAAGCCGTTGAGATGTTAGGCCATGGCGGAGAAGAGATGCTGCAATACCGAGAGGATGTTGCGGTTCCAACGCCCGCACCTAACGAAGTACTGATTAAGGTGATGGCGGCGGGTGTTAACAATACCGATATTAATACGCGTATTGGGTGGTACTCGAAGAGCGATGATTCTGATGATGCCAGTTGGTCTGGTGAGTCTTTGAAATTCCCACGAATTCAAGGTGCAGATGTGTGCGGTGTTATCGTTGCAGTGGGTGAGCAAGTTGATGAGTCTCGTATTGGTGAGCGTGTGATGATCGAACCATGTCTAACAGAAGTGTACGGTCGAGAACTCCCTCAGCCTTGGTACTTTGGTTCTGAGTGCGACGGTGGCTTTGCTGAATACACTAAGGTTGCATCTAAACATGCTTACGCGGTTCAAAGTGAACTGTCTGACATTGAGCTCGCTTCATTTCCTTGCTCCTATTCAACCGCAGAGAATATGCTCACTCGTGCTCAAGTCGCTGAAGGTGATCGCGTGTTGATCTCGGGTGCTTCTGGTGGTGTAGGCTCTGCCGCGATTCAGTTGGCCAAAGCGCGTGGCGCGCATGTGATTGCGATAACCAGTCCGAGCAAGAATCAACAACTGTTAGATCTCGGTGCAGATGAAGTGATTCCTCGAGACGCGAACCTTATTGAGACGCTTGGCGTAAACAGTGTGAATGTGGTGATTGATTTGGTGGCGGGTGAACAGTGGCCACAGTTCTTGGAAGTGTTAAAACCAGGCAGTCGCTATGCCGTCTCAGGCGCAATCGGCGGTGCGATGGTAGAGCTAGATGTGCGCACACTTTATCTTAAAGACCTAAGCTTCTTTGGTTGCACAGTGCTTGAGCCTGAAGTGTTCCAAAATCTGATTAATCGCATCGAAAAACAACAGATTCGCCCGATCGTGGCTCAGTCTTTCCCATTGGCTGATATTCATCAAGCACAACAAGAGTTCTTGAAGAAAAACCATGTCGGTAAGATTGTATTGGAAGTCGCGCAAGGCTAAAGACAATCGGCTATCTACAGAAATCATAAAGGGGCTCATTGGAGCCCCTTTATTGTTTTTACGTAACTGCCCGTTTCTATGAGTGCCTGTTACGCAACGTTAAGTTCAGCTGCTTTGGCTCTGATTGTTTCGACAATCGCTAATGATTTTGGCTGTGTTAAGCGTTGCTCACTGCGCTTCTCAAAAGTCTCAAGATCGATGATTTCTGATCGCAACAGAGATTGCAGTTCGCTCAGGTAGTTGGCTTCTAGCACGGCAATGGCTAATGGCGTTGCTGAAAACTTCTGTGATTCCTGATAAGCGATAGCTAAAAGTACCGATTCCGGTAGCTCCCAGAACTTGGCAAGTGTGTAGGTCAGCTTGATGGAATAGCTGTTGATCAATCGCTTAAAGGCGGTGGAGTTCGGCGGAACACTCGGGTCAACATGACTGAATGCTTCTATCATCACTTGGAAGATGATCATTTTGCCTAAGTTACGAATAAGCCCGACAAAGTAGGCCGTTGACTCGTCTTCGTTCGAAGTGCTGTCTTTGAGTAGTTCTCTCGAGTAGCAGGCCGTTTGCAGGCTGTGATCCCAAATCTTCTCACCAAATTGTCGCCAGTAGATATTCAGTGTTGGGGAGAACTCTTTCAGATAGGCGTTAATTACACCCTCGATCAGACCTTGTGAGCCCATATTCATGAATGCGGTTTTTAGATCCGTAACCTCTTTTTCAGAGCGGCGATAGCGTGCGCTGTTTGCCAGTTTGATCATATCAGCTGCCATGCTTGGCTCTTTATCGATGACTTTCAATAGAGTTTCAACATTGAAATCTTCACTTTTTAGCTCACTCATTAAGGTCGTGATCGAAGCAGGCATGACTGGTAGTTCATTGAGCAGCGCCTTTGGCGATAGAAGTAGTTTTTCAATACGTGCTGCAATGAAATCACTGAATGGATCTGACTCCGTATTCAATCGAGATTCCCCAAATAGATAATTCAGAAAATCCGCGTCATGCGGGCTGAGAGGTTTATCGGCTCTTAACGTGTGCTGAGACGTTGCTGTTTGAGCGACCTCTGACTGCTGCAGTTGAGATTGGCTTTCAACATTGTTTGCTGATTCTTGAGAGGTTTTTGATGGTTGCCCCTTTAAAGAAGGGAATAGTGTTTGCAACACCCTTTTAAACATTGAGTGGGATCCTAAAAGAAAAACATAATGCGAATAGGCTAGGGTATGTTGACCTTTCGTGGCTAAGTTTTGCTAGAAAGATCAACACGTCCCAATACCCACAATTATCTCATAGGTAATGCATAAATTAAATCAATGAAAGTTTTACAGATTACAAACCCTTACGCATGGTTACTTAATTGTTAAAGGCCGTCGGCTATAGTGCGCCCGAGTGTTAATAATTAAATAATCAATAACACCGTATTGGGATAATAATTTAGAGAGAGATTGTCATGCTTGTCTTTACAGCAGATTCATTAAACTTGGTTTTGGACTTACTAAAAACAGCCGATTACGCGCAGCACAACATTTACTTTAATGACGGCCAACACCAACATCAGGTGGTCGGTTTTGAAGTGAAATTTGAAGATTTTGAGTGCAATGGTATGTTCCAACGTTTGGAAGTGGGCTACAAAATGAAGATGTCTTCAGCAGAGTTGGTTGAGTTCTGTTTTCATAAAGGCCAGCTGAAAATGGAACCGATGAAAGCTGTCGCACCAAAGCATGATATCGGTACACCGTCCAAAATTGCTGAATACAATTTCTAATAAGTCGTGCTAATACACCCTTTATTTGAGCTGGGCACACCTGCCCAGCTTTTTCATTTACGCACTTCCACAGCACGTCTTTTCTTGTTTCAGGCAATCATCACAAACACAATTTATCTCTAGTTGTGGACTAATCACGGTAAAGCCTTCTTCTCGCGCATTGGATTGTAAATCCATGATCAGTTTAGGATCGATGGTTTGTTCACTGATCTTGTCACACTTAGAGCAGATGAAAAACTGAGGGATGCCGTGTTCATGCTCACAAAGGATATGCGAGCAAGCAATGTATTTATTGGACACCTTGAGCTTATGAGCCAAGTGCTCCTTCTCTAAAAACTCAAGAATACGATATACGGACATGGCCTGAATCGTCTTATCCAAATGATCTCGGCAGTAGTCAACAATGTCATAGGCAGAGAGTGCTTTTCCTGACCCAATCAGAGCACGAAGTACTAAGCGTCTTGTCGCGGTTAGCTGCTTACCACGCGCTTTAAAGTTGTTTTCGACATGTTTGATCTGAGCTTCAGTATCGACGGGCTTTGTCATTAAACATTTCCATTATGAGAGCTGTATATATCCATAAGATGTTATGTTATATCATAGCTTTTGAGGCGTCAGAAGAGCAAGCAAATGCGATATAAAGCGTGTCCTCGCTAGCGTTCTTGTTTATAACAGGGACCAAATAGAGTTGTGATAGCAATGAGCGACTAAGAGACGGAGGAAACAGTAATAGGAACGAGGAGAGGAGGTATCACCGCCTTACAGGCAAACGGCAAGGCAGTGATTGATAACTTTATTGTTCAGTCAGCGTTAATTTCCAGTCGCTGAGCGCTTTAATGTGTTTAGGACCAATACCACAGCAACCGCCAATGATGGTTGCGCCCAGTTCGTACCAACGTTTTGCATAAACTAGGTAGTCTGCTGGAGACAGTTCTCGCATACACTGCAGCGTATCATTCGCCTCATGTTCGCTGCTGATCGGTGCAAAGTTGTTTGCATATACACCAACCTCAATTGTGCTGCCTAACTCAATCAATACCTGTTTGGCATCTTTGATTGCTTGCTCCATCACTTCCGGAACGGAACAGTTAAACAACACTGCTGCTGCGTCGGATTGAACCGCCAACTTGATAGCATCGGTCACGGCTTGCCCTGATCGCAGCCTTGCTGCAGAACCCGTTTCGTCGCTCAGGCTGAACGCGTAGTAGCAAGGCTTGTCTGATTCTTTTAACACGTCATGAATTGCGCTAAATTCCTCTAAACTGCATAACGTTTCGACCATCCACAAATCTACGTACGGTGCTTGTGCGTCATACAAAGTTTGCACGATAGGCTTTGCTTGCTCGGACTTGAATAGATCCGGTCGGTAGCTGCCAAAAGGTGGCGGAATAGCACCCGCAACCGTCACTGTGTGATCCGCAAACTGAGCGACTGACTGCGCTAGTTTTCCAGATAACTCTGCGAGTTCAAAACCTTGTTCAGAAAAGCGTTGTTCACCGAGGTGGAAGGGAACACACGCATAGCTGTTGGTGATAATCAGCTCAGCACCGGCATCGATAAAGTGCTGGTGGGCTTGGGTCACAAATTGTGGGGCTTCGATAAGTGCTTGAGCACTCCAAAGTGGCTGTGAAAAAGGAGCGCCAATCTCTTTGAGCTCCCTGCCCATACCACCGTCTAATATTGTGAGTCTGTTCATAGTCATGCTCATATCCGTGACAGAAATTCTTGCGACACCATATCAGACACAATGGATGAAGACTACGTTGCCGTTGTGCTCGAATTGAACTTTTGTTTTGTCTGATACCGGGTAGCGGCTTATGGCTGGGGGAAGCGATAAAAAGGAGGGAAGATAGCGGCACAATTCGTACCGCTGTTTTCGATTAGGCTTTCGCCTCTATGAGGCGATCTAATGTTTCTACCAGTTGTTGGTTTTTATGGTCATCGAGAGCATCGGCGTGGGGAGGCTTAAATAACCCTGAGTCATTATCAAAGTATTGGCCCGATGCGTCAGCAAACTCGTCTGATAATGCCGCGCGGCATAGGATGTCTGCACCAATGGCTAAGTCGTTACCATCTAAGCCGTAGGCCTCTTTAACCAGTTTACTGCCTAAAAATGAAGCGGGATTGACCGCAATAATTGATGGCCCATGTCCTGCCAGCGATTGAGCCAATTCCATTGACCACATATTAAGAGCGAGCTTGCTCTGTGCATAAATGGGTCCGTGAATATCACCCGCATTAGGGCTACTTAAGGCATTAAGGTCGACTGGGGCTTGTGCTGCTGAAGATAAATTGATGATGCGACCTGTGGCATCGAAAAGGGGGAGCAACAAGCGAGTAAGTCGGTAGGGGGAGATGGTATTTACTACAAAACGTGTATCTAGATTATCTTTGGTGGTTACTTCAGGGACGCGGTATACGCCCGCATTATTGATCAGAACATCGAGCTTACGATGATCACGGATCACTTGCTGAGCAAACTGTTCAACCTCGGCCAATACCGATAAGTCAGCAAGATAATGTTCAATGTTAGCCTGCTTAGAGAGGCGACGTAAGCTGGCAGCAACGCGCTCTAATTTGGCACGGTTTCTACCGTGAATGAGTAGGTGGTGTCCTTGTTGAGCCAATACTCTTGCGGTCTCCAAGCCAATCCCATCGGTTGCTCCTGTGATAAGAATTATTTTTTGCATTATTAACCCTTCAAAAAATAGCTGGAGAGATTCTTATAACAAAGATCATCTGCGCAAAGTTTTTGTCGTGTCACACGGTTACAGAGCAAAAGTGGTTAAATAATGCACGGATCACGAATGGTGCAGGGATTATATACAAAACGTTGAAACTCATTCAGGAATGTTGGCGGTTATCTTTCTCTGTGTGCTCCGTATACTGCATGCTGAGAAAACAGAACAAAGAGCCCAACTATGCCGCTAAGCCTGCCAACCACTCTGCGCATTGTGATTGAGAAAACCTTGCCGTTAACGGTGGGAGTTTTTGCGATCATGATGGTTCAACTAGTGGACTCTATTTTTATTGGGATGCTAGGTGTCAATGAACTCGCGGTGCACGGTATCACACTGCCATTTCAGGCTGCGTTTACTGGAGTACAAGTTGGAATGGGAGTTGCGGCCACCTCGATCATCTCACAGGCGGTTGGTGCAAAAAACAGCCGCAAAGCTAGCTCTATGGCGACACTGTCGGTCGGTGCGGGTATGGTCACCATCGCTCTGCTCTGTTTTGTCCTGATCTTATTTAGTGATTGGGTATTCCATTCGTTTATTGCTGATGTGCCACCGCAGCAGTATCAATTGTTGCTCGCCGTGTTCAATCAGTATTGGCCAGTTTGGTTAATGAGTGCACTGAGCGTTGCGCTGCTCTACTTGATGACCTGCATCTACAGAGCTAATGGCGATACCAAAACCACAGGCAGCATGTTTCTTGGTGCGAGTATTATTAACTTGATTCTCGATCCGATTTTGATCTTCTGGCTCGATATGGGGATTGTTGGTGCAGCGGTCGCTTCAACTATAGGCTACCTGACCTGTTCGCTTTACATGCTTATCAAAGTGCAAGGTCGTGGTTGGTTTGGCTTGTCTGATGCGAGCATCGAACAGATCAAACAAGATGCTTCTGAGTTGGTGAGAACCGTGATTCCAACCACCATGAATCAGATTTTGCCGTCAGTGAGCGCTTTTTTCACAATGTGGTTGATTGCTCACATGGGAACCAGTGAAATGGCGTTTTGGAGTCTATTGTCACGCGTTGAGAGCTTTGTTTTGGTGATGTCGTTGGCACTAACTATGTCGATTCCTCCCATGATTGGCCGTTACCTTGGTGCTAAACAGCATCATCGAATTCCAGAATTACTGAAGACATCGGCGCTGTTCTTATTGACTTTCCACTTGGTGATTGCGGCTGTTTTAGCTATGAGTAGTGGCTTACTTGCATCTACACTATCGGATGAAGCGACTATTCAGCACTGGTTTGAAGTTAGTTTGCTGTTCATCCCATTTAGCTTCGGACCACTGGGATTGTGTATGTTGGTGGCGTCGGTGTTCAATGCGCTCGGCTTACCTAAACAGGCGTTAAATGTGTCGTTTGCACGTCTTTTCATCTTCTACATTCCAGCATTATGGATCGGTGCTTCTACGGGAGAGATGATATACGCGGTTGTTGCAGCATCATGCGCGAATGTGCTTGCGGGTGGTTTTGCGTGGCTGCGATTAAGCCGTTACGTTAAAGAGAATATCGAAACGAAATCCACTAAAACTTCATGCCAAAGTGCGTTGAGAACGGAATGCTAGGGCTTACTCTGAAGGGATAGCGGTGATTTTCTTAACCGTTATTCAAACTGTGATTCAACAAAAGCGGCCTCTAATACAGAGGCCGTTTTGGTATTGATATGAATTAGGGCCTAAAGCCTATGAAGGCTGTTTGGCTCTTCGTCTCTTGGCTGCTTGAAGCATCGCGTAGGGTGATAAACCAGTAACGAGCATGGTGCCTATGATGACAAAGATAGAGCCAAAGATGGTATTGATACCGATGTGCTCATCTAGGAATAAGTGTCCCCACAAGATACCAAATACGGGGATCAAAAAGGTCACCGAAAGTGCAGGTGATGGCCCCAGTTCATTAATTAGGTTGAAGTAGAGTAGGTAAGCCAAGCCGGTGCAGACTGCGCCCAATAAGATCACCGATGTGGTGATGGTTAAGTCTGGTGCTTCTCTTACAGGAATAAAGAAAACAAATGGCAGAACTAACAGTACAGATGCCCACATGCTGCCATGTGCGTTGCTGAACGCTTCCACCTTTGGTGCGGTTTTGGTGTAGTTAGAGGCGATGCCATAACTGAGCGCTGCACATACTGCCGCCCCAATTGGAATGATTGCTTCGCTGCCAATATTGACTGCATCCCAGCCAACCAGAACTCCCACACCTGTAACACCAAGCCCAAGGCCTGCAACCACACGCTTTTCGAGTGGAGTTTTAGTCCACACCGCGCCGATGATGGCCGCCCAGATAGGCGCTGTAGAGTTAAGAATCGACAACGTTGAGGCATTCAGCGTTTGTGCTGCGTAGGCGAATAGCAGAAAAGGCAACGCCGTATTGAACAGTCCAAGTATAAAGAAGTGCCGGGTATGCTCAGTAAACTTGAGTGTTTTCTTTAGATAAATCGAAACGATCAGCAGTGTTAGCGCGGCAAAAAGTACGCGGGCTTCAATCAGCATAGCGGGGCCAAGTGGTGTGGCGGCTATCCGCATAAAGAGAAAGGAACCACCCCAAATAGAGGCGAGTATCAGTAGTTTAGCGAAGCTTAACATGGCGTATGACCTGACCGTTCAAAAAAGCGACTATGGAGCAAATAGTTTCAATACACAAGCTAGTGTTACAAAAATGTTGTTTAGCTCATCTTCAAAGTTGGCGATGCTAATCTAGGAACAAAGCAGCCTTATTTTGTTCTGTTTAATGTTCCGGTTTCTTACCCTAATCTATTTGTCGTTGATTGAATGATTAGGAACAGATGCCATGAAAATCGAACACATTGCGATTTGGACGAAACAACTAGAAGTGCTTAAACGCTTCTATCAAGATTACTTCGGCGCAACTTCTAACGAGAAGTATCACAATCCGACCAAGGGCTTTTCGTCTTACTTCTTGTCTTTCGATAGCGGTAGCCGATTGGAGATCATGGAGATGGATTCAGTACCTGAATCGAAAGATGATATCTACGATCAGTTCACTGGGTTTATTCATGTGGCAATTTCATTGGGCTCAGAACAAGCGGTCGACGATCTAACCCAACGCTTGGTTGAAGACGGTTATGAGCGATTAGATGGCCCAAGAAGAACCGGCGATGGTTATTATGAGAGTTGCGTTCTTGACCCGGATGGTAATCGACTAGAACTTACGGTCTAAAACGGGCTATTCTCAGTTGATAAAATATCAATTCGGATACCTTTATGCGCAAAACTCTTTTTAGTCTCTTAGGTTTATCTCTGTTGGTCGGTTGCCAGATGACCAACGAAGTGGTTGATGAGCCGATTGGGTACTTGGGCTTCCAGGATGGGCAGGTATGGGCAACTCAGTTCAACGATTGTGGTGTTGTAAATTACGTTGAAGCGAAAAAATACCAATGGTTTGATCGTTCACTTGAATCGATAAGTTGCTATCAATTTACGCCTCAACAAACCATGCCAGCGGTTTCTGTATATGAGTCTCCAAATATGGACAGCCAGCCGATTGTACAGGTTTTGCGTTTTAGTGAATTACAAGTATCCGAATCGGGCTGGGGTACTTTTCCAAGCGTTTATCAAATCCAAGATAATAACTGGGTTCGTCTAAAAGAAGGTTGGATCCACCTATCTGTTGATGATCTTAAGCTGGTTCAGTTCTATCCTGGAGAGCAGAACACTCAATACAAGCAAGCGCATGATCAGTACTATTTAGAACATTAAATAGCGATTATTCTATTTAAAATCATAGTTTTATGCTGTCATTTTATAGAGAGTCACGAGTCAATATCGTGGCTCTTATTGTTTTCATTTCAGTTAATCTTCTCACTTAGATCAAAAATGAATAAAAACTGTTGAACTTCGTTGTTTTAATTTTTGAACGTTCGTTCTAATATGGTTTTATTGATGTCAACTGAGCCTATGCTTGGTTGTCTTTGTAGAACAAAACAGGATAAAGACGATGAGCAATTTTAAATTTCATACTATTGAAACAGCACCAGAAGGCAGTAAAGCAATTCTTGAAGGCGCACAGAAACAGATGGGGATGATCCCCGGCCTTTACTCAGTGATGGCTGAGTCTCCAGAAATACTTAATGCGTACAAAGAGCTGCATCAGCAGTTCACGAATAGCTCCTTCGACGCAGAAGAGCTCACCGTTGTGTGGCAAACCATAAACGTTGAACATGAATGTCACTATTGTGTTCCGGCGCATACTGCGATCGCACACTCAATGAAGGTAGATCCTGCGATCACTGAAGCGCTGCGAAACGATGAAGCCCTACCAACTGAGAAGCTGCAAGCTCTAAAAGACTTCACGCTAAGTGTGGTGAGAGGGCGAGGTAATGTTTCTAAAGAGGAAGTTGAAGCGTTTTACAGTGCTGGCTACGGACAGAAACAGGTTTTAGAAGTGATTCTTGGCTTGTCGCAAAAAGTGATCAGCAACTACGTTAATCACCTAGCAGAAACGCCGGTGGACAAGGCATTTGAACCATTTGCTTGGAAAAAGTAGTCGTCAGTTGCCGGACTAAGCCCTTAGTCCGGCATTTCTTCATTTCATAAAATTTTTATTCCCTTGTCAGCACTTCTATTCTCCTTAATATCAAAGATATACCGATCACTTGGCTCATAAACTTGATCTCTATGATCAAATAAACCGCAAAAACTTATTGTTGAAACCGGTTTCAAGGTGTATCTTTTTGTCATCTTGAAATCGGTTTCAGAGTTGCAGCTTTTAAGTTTGTTACCTTAAACCTATCTATTTTCTGACGAATAACTTGTAGTGAGTGATGGTATGAATAACGAATTTCCAAACGATTTTTTATGGGGTGGTGCGGTTGCTGCGCATCAGCTAGAAGGCGGCTGGGATGCGAATGGTAAAGGTGTGAGCGTTGTCGATGTATTAACAGCAGGCGCGCACGGTGTACAACGTCGAATCACCGATGGTGTAATCGATGGTGAAAACTACCCTAACCAAGTTGCTGTGGATTTCTACCATCGCTACAAAGAAGACATTAAGTTATTTGCTGAAATGGGCTTTAAGTGTTTCCGTACCAGCATCGCGTGGACGCGTATTTTCCCGAATGGCGATGAAGCCGAACCGTGTGAAGCGGGCTTAAAATTTTACGATGACCTGTTTGATGAGCTATTGAAATACGATATCCAGCCAGTAGTGACGCTGAGCCACTTTGAAATGCCTTACCATCTAGCGAAAGAATACGGTGGCTGGATGAACCGTAAAGTGATTGATTTCTTCGTTAAGTACTCAACCACGGTGATGGAGCGTTACCAGCATAAAGTGAAGTACTGGATGACGTTTAACGAGATCAATAACCAGATGAACACCTCGGCGGACATCTTCGGATGGTTATGCTCTGGCGTGAAGTTCCCACAGTGCGAAAAGCCGCAAGAAGCCATGTACCAAGCGGTGCACCATCAGTTTGTTGCGAGCGCATTGGTGGTAAAGAAAGGTCATGAGATCAACCCAGATCTTCAGATCGGTGCGATGTGTGCGATGGTGCCTTTCTACCCTCGCTCTTCAAAGCCAGAAGACATCATGGTGGCGCAGCAAGCGATGCGCGATCGTTACTTCTTCTCTGATGTCATGGTTCGTGGTCACTACCCAAGTTACGCCAAGCGTGATTGGGCTATCAAAGGCTTTAATATCGAAATGCAGCCTGAAGATGAGAAGATCCTAAAAGAGGGGAAGGCCGATTACTTAGGCTTTAGTTACTACATGTCGAATACCTTGGATTCCTCTTCTCACCAATCTACTGAAGAAGCGATGGACGGTGGACATGAAAACTCGGTAGAGAACCCGTTCATCAAGTCGAGCGATTGGGGCTGGCCGATTGACCCAACAGGCCTGCGTTACTGCTTAGCATCTCTTTATGAGCGCTATGAAGTGCCATTGTTCATCGTTGAGAATGGTTTTGGCGCGGTTGATACCATCGAAGAAGATGGCAGCATTAATGATGACTATCGTATTGCCTACCTTGGCGATCACATCAAAGAGATGAAAAAAGCCGTTGCGATCGATGGCGTTGATCTAATGGGCTACACCCCTTGGGGCTGTATCGATTTGGTGTCGTTCACCACAGGTGAGATGAAAAAGCGCTACGGTTTCATTTACGTAGACAAACACAACGACCAGTCAGGAACACTAGAGCGTAAGCGCAAGAAGTCTTTTGAGTGGTATAAAGGCGTGATTGCATCTAACGGTGCCTCTATTTAGAATGCCTGCAATTAAACGGCAGTGAGAGCGTTGCCGTTTCACTAAGCAATACAATTAGCTGGCTTAGGTCGGCTAATTTTTTATAGAAGGGTAAGTGAATGGTAACCATGCTTGATGTTGCGAACCGCGCTGGCGTCTCGAAATCGACGGTCTCTCGCGTGCTGAACGGCAAGAACATCGTAAGGCCTGACGTTGCCAAGAAGGTCTTTGATGCGATTCAGGAGACAGGCTATCGACCAAACTTATTGGCTCAACAATTGGCGACTAAGAAGACTAACTTTATCGGTTTTGTCATTACCAACGAGCTTTTTAATGGCCCTTACTTCTCATCTTTGATGTATCACGCGGCTTCCTATAGCGAAAAATCCAATCATCAGTTGGTGATCACCGATGGTAAACACAGTGCTGAGGACGAGCGCAAAGCCATTAACTTTCTACTCGATATGAAGTGCGCCGGGATAATCATTTATCCGCAATGCTTGAGTGAAAGCGAGATTGCGCAGATCATCGAGAGCACTGACACTCCTATTCTTGTGCTCAACCGTGAAATGCCATCTTCACCTGAACATGCAATTACCACAGACCACTACCAAAGTGCTTGCGTGATGATGGAACATATCATTGAGCAAGGCCATCAGCAGATCGCTGTGATCCGAGGAAAGTCAGGGTCATCGACAGACGTACAGCGCTTCGCCGCGTATCGCGATACCTTGTTGAAACACAAGATTGCTTATGACGAATTGAGAGTCGTACAAGGTGATTGGACAATGGAGAGTGGTTATACTTCAGCGCAGGAACTGTTGGCCAAGGATGTCGCTTTTACCGCAGTAGTTTCGGAAAATGATGATATGGCGATCGGAGCGATGAAAGCCTTTCTAGAGAAGGGCTACAAGCTACCTCAAGACATCTCTATCGTGGGCTTTGATAACAGCAAAGTGGGTGAGTTTTTAACGCCTAGCTTAACCTCTGTGAGCGTTCCACTAGAGCAGATGACGCAAAAAGCTGTCTTGAAAATCGTCGGTGACTTAGCGCAAGCAGATGCCATCAAAACTACGGGTAGCCTTGTCATTCGAGACTCGGTACTCAGTCGCTAAGAAACTCGATTTAAAGGAATGCCTAGAAGGTTCTGGAGTGAATCACTTCTAGGCTGGGGATGTTCGGTTGAGTGTTGAGATTAGTGAGCCAGCTTGGCGATGACTTTGCCAACTGTGCGCTGGTTTCTCATATCTAGTAGCGCATGACCAATCTCTTCGAGAGTAATCACTTTGAGGTTAGGAACGACAACGTCACCAGATTCAACCAAAGCATTAACGGCGTTGCCTGCGTCGATTAAGGTTTTCATGCCTTTAGTACCATTCACATGACCTGAGCCTAGGCTAAGTTGGTGAAAGCTTAATCCTTTAAGGAAAGCATTGTCGTAGCGTTCTGGCGTTACCACTTGCACTAACTCCACCATTTCGCCTTCATAAGTCAATACATCAGCGGCAAATTTGTCGTTCTCGCCACCGACGCAATCCAGCGCAATATCCACACCTTGGTCTTGAGTAATCTTCATTACCTCTGCAACGACATCTGAGCTGCGGTAATCGATGGTGTGAGTCGCACCAAGCTGGCGAACCGCCGCATGATTGGCTTGTGAGCAAGTCGTAATAATGGTTTTTACACCAAGTGTTTTGGCAATTTGAATCGCAAAGCTGCCTACACCACCTGAACCACCAGTGATGAGTAAACTCTCTTTGTTGCTGGCATGAAGTTTATCCACCAAAGCGCGGTAGGCCGTCCACGCAGCACATGGCAGAGAGGCGGCTATTTCTGGGGAGGTATTTGGATGTGGAACCAAAGTGCGAGCGTCTTGAATGGCGAGTTCTGCAAAACCACCATGAGCGCGTCGCATATTGCCGTGATACAACACTTTGTCACCCACTTGCCAATTTTCTACCTTGCTGCCGATCGCGATGATTTCACCTGAAACGTCTAAGCCACCAACAAATTGATCGTCCATGTTTGGCACCATTTCATGCCAAAAGTTGATTTTTGCATCTACGGGGTTGAGTGCGACAGCCACAACCTTAACCAAGACATCAAATTCACTTTCTAAATTGGGTGTTGGGAGTTCTGACACTGAGAATGTATCACTCGATTTTTGGTAGGTAATTGCTTTCATTATCGCCTCTATTCCATGATCTATTATCACTAGAATAGCGTGCATTTCATAAATTGATAATTATCGATTGTTTAGCCTACCATTACATTTTGTTATTAGGTTATAGGGAAGATTCAGTCTAATTATTGGTCGTCGGTTAGTTATTTTTATTGGCAAAATTGAATCGCAAAAGTGTGCGCGGCGTTGATTATTGTGTCAGTACAAGCCTCTATAATCGGCGAAAAGTTTTTGGTAAGTAGATAAAGAACATGAAAACAGAAAAACAGAAGATGTTGGCTGGAGAGCCTTACTTAGCATGGGATGAAGAGCTGTACGCAGAACGAATAGAGTGTCGTAAGGTTCTACAAAAGCTCAACAACAGTATTCCAGACAGTGAAGAGTGGCGTTCTGCCATTGATACGCTGATCCCGGATTCTGAAGGTGCATATTTAGAGCCACCATTTCGATGTGATTACGGCTCAAACATTAAGCTAGGTAAGAATTTTTACGCCAACTTTAACTGCGTCGTTTTAGATGTAGCAGAAGTGACGATTGGCGACAATGTGCTGTTCGCCCCTAATGTACAAGTGCTTACGGCAGGTCACCCATTGGATGTGAAGAGCCGTGTTGATGAAGGCGTTGAGTTCGGTACGCCAATCTCGATTGGTGACAATGCTTGGATTGGTGCTGGTGTGATCATTTGCCCGGGCGTGAACATTGGCAAGAACAGTGTGATTGGCGCAGGCAGTGTGGTGACCAAAGATATTCCAGACAATGTTGTCGCAGTCGGTAACCCATGCCGAGTTTTGAGAACGATTGATAACGACTAACAGCACCATCAAACAGACAAAGCCCGAACTTAGATTCGGGCTTTGTTTTTTCTAACTCTTCTATAAAACTAAACGCTAGATGGGATAGGTTGCTGAGTTTGTCTCTTGTCTAATAGACCACTAAATCGAGTTAGGGCTAATGCCACTAAGACAATCACTGCGCCAATCCAAGGCGTGTTCATTAAGCCAGACTCCGCAACAATGATACCTCCGCCCCAAGAGCCAAGCGCGATGCCAACGTTGAACGCTGCGATGTTTAAGCCTGATGCTACGTCGACTGCATCTGGCGTGTATTTCTCTGCCAGTTTAACCACGTAAACTTGCAACCCCGGGACATTACCGAAGGCAAAAGCACCCCAAACCAAAATTGTTGCCACCGATGCGTATGGATTAACCGCCGTGAAGTTAAACACAACCAGTACCGCAGCAAGGCCAGAAAAGATAACCGTTAGCGCTTTGATTGGCCCCATTTTGTCAGCCATCTTACCACCCCAGATGTTACCTATCGCGACTGAAACACCGTAGACCAACATGATTAGGCTGATGGCGCTTGAGTCGAAACCAGACACATTTTCTAGGATCGGAGCAAGGAACGTAAACGCGGTAAATGTGCCGCCGTATCCCAGTGCTGTAATTGCATAAACCAGTAACAATCTTGGTTGAGTCAGCACTTTCAATTGAGCAGAAAGCTTCGTTGCTGGTGGCTGTTTAAGGTTGTTAGGCACCAATAACGCACTGCCGATCAGAGCAATTAAGCCCAGTAGAGCCACGATCAAGAAGGTCGCTTGCCAGCCAAATGTTTGACCAATATAAGTGCCCAGTGGTACGCCAGTCACGAGTGCTACCGTTAGACCGGTAAACATAATTGCGATCGCACTTGCCGCTTTCTCTTTGGCCACCAATCCCGTAGCGATGGTTGAGCCAATAGAGAAGAACACACCATGAGCCAAGCCCGTTAATATACGTGCGGCAATAAGAGTGTTGTAGCCAGGTGCTTGCCAAGCCAGTAAGTTGCCCACCACAAACAGCGACATGATGGTGAGCAGTACCAGTTTTCGATTCCACTTACCGGTAAGTGCAGTCAGTACTGGCGCACCAACGGCAACACCCAGTGCGTAGAGGCTAACTAACAGGCCTGCAGAAGGTAGGGATACGTTGAGATCGGTTGCCATAGTTGGTATTAAGCCAACGATAACAAACTCTGTGGTTCCTATGGCAAAGGCGCTGAGCGTCAATGCAAGTAAAGCTAAAGGCATAATTATTTCTCTTAAAATGGGTAACACATAAAAGTGGGAGTCGGTTGTGACTCGTTTCGTTGGCAGGGATTATGTGAGAAATCGCTTTTGCTAAAAACAGTGTGATTAACAAATTACTTTTGTTATAAATGCAATAGTTGCACTATCTATTACTTAGGGGGATCGGGTGATAACACGTTCGGATGATTTAGAGATTATGCTCACCGTGGTCGATAGCGGTGGGTTTTCAGCAGCTGCGCAGGCGCTTGATATTCAAGTAGCGAGAGTCTCCCGAAGTATCAGTAAGGTAGAGAGTCAGCTGGGTGTTTCCCTGTTCAATCGTACGACGCGACGCGTAGAGCTAACCGAAGAGGGCAGGCAGTTCGTCGACTCGATTCGAGCCGGTTTAAGGATCATTCATGAGGCAGAAGAGGAGATTGTTTCGCGTGGTGAACTTCCCAAAGGTCGACTACGAGTAGACGCAGCCAGCCCGTTTGTGTTTCATCAACTTGTCCCTCTAGTCAGTGAATTCAATAGCGCTTATCCTGACATTGAGCTTGAACTGACCTCAAACGAGGGGTTTGTTGACTTGATCGAGAAGCGAACCGATGTGGCAATAAGAATTGGTCAATTAACCGATTCGACGCTCCATGCTCGTCCATTGGGTAAGAGTTTGCTTTACATGGTGGCTTCCCCTGAGTATCTCGCTAAGCGCGGAATCCCTCAAAAGTTCGAAGAGCTTTCTAGTCATCATACTGTCGGCTTTACTGGCGCCAAGGTGCTTAATCACTGGCCGCTCCCAAACCAAAATTATGTCGAGCCAACCATCACAGCCAGCAATGGAGAAACGGTGCGCCAGCTCGTTCTTGCAGGCAATGGGATTGCCTGCTTGTCTGGCTTTATGATTCAACAGGACATTGCAGCAGGACGACTCATCCCTGTATTAGAGCAGGAGAAGCTGACCAACACAGGGCGTGAAACAATCAATGCGGTGTATTACAAGTCTTCCTCTGTCTCTAAACGCATCTCTGCTTTTATTGACTTTATCCAGCCAAGATTGACCCTATAAAAAATCCCGCACATAGGTGCGGGATTTGAGTGGTTTTATGTTCTCTAAGATGTCAAATCACCAATTAAAGATCAGTTCTTGGTGTGGAGGACAATCACTTCATTTTGGTCAAGGTTGAACGTCGCGCTGCCGTTAGCTACGACAACTTGGTCGCCACCTAGCACGTTGTCGTATGTGCCGTTTGCCAAACCAAGGTTAATGGCATTCACTGAGGTCGAGTTACCTAGGTTCATCGCTACCACGACAACGTCGTCTCCTGCGTTACGCTCATAAACAAGCACATCGTTACTTATCCAACGTTCAATGTAAGAACCTTGTTGGATCGCGAAGCTCTCTTTACGTAGTTTGCTGAGCTTTTTGATCATCTGGTATGCCGGTGTTGTCTTGTCGAAGCTCGGCATCATTTCACGGTTGTATGGGTCGTTACCTTGCTGACCAAAGCCGTTGGTCGTAAAGTTCGCTGCGTAGTGCTCTGTACCGTAGTAGATACATGGAATACCACGAGAAGTCATGATAAGAGCCAAACCTAGTTCTACACGATCTTGTGCGAATGGGATGCTTTGTCGACCGCCCCATTTGTCTTTGCCTGGACCAAAGTTAGTAGCGTCAGAACGTAGCACAGTTGAAAGGCGTGGTGCGTCATGGTTATCCAAGAAGATCACTTGCCAATCACTACTTGTGAACTTCTGATCTCTCAGCTTCATGTAGTTGTTAATGGCGTACATACCAGTGCCATGATGGCCAAGCAGAGCGTTCTCGATGGTGTTTCTTAACCCGAAATCAAGCAGCGCAGAGCCTGAGGTGTTTGCGAAATCGATAGATGCGAAGTTTGAGCCTGTTGCGTCAGCACCAGAATCCATCCACTCACCAAAGAAGTAGAAGTCTTTTCCTTGGCTCTGTTTCGCGTATGCGTTGATTTGACCGGTAAAGTCTTGGATGAACTCTTTATCCATATGCTTCACCGCATCAATACGGATAGCATCCACGCCTAGGTCGACCCAGAATTTAGCACCGTCAATTAGGTATTGACGTGCCGGACCGCCTTTTCTTTGGTCGAAGTCGGTTAAGTTAAATAGGGTCTTGTTGCGAACAGCCCACGCATCGTTCCACTCCCAATCTTGTCCGTTAGCCGCAATTGCACCGTTACGGTGGTAATAGCCACTGCTGTCGTTGTTGTAATCGGCAAGACGAACGCCATTTTTGTACAGAGCGCCGTATTCGCCTTCATCATCTGGGTTGGAGTGGTTAGGTGCGTAGTCCAGTACCAGCTTCATGCCGTAGCTGTCCATCTTCTTCTTCAATGCTTTAAAGTCATCGACCGTGCCTAAGTGCTCGTCTACTTTAAAGAAGTCACGTCCCCAGTAACCGTGATAACCCGCACCGCCGCGGCTGTCAGGCACGTTAATGTTGTCAGCTGGTGGAGTGATCCAAATTGCAGTGATCCCCATGTCGTGCAGGTAATCGAGCTTTGCTGTTAAGCCTTTTAAGTCGCCACCAAAGTACTTTTTGAAATCCGACTTGTCTGCTGAATACATGTTGGCGCCTGTCGATGTATTGTTGCTTGAGTCGCCGTCATGGAAGCGGTCAAGAAACACGAAATACATGGTTTCATCACGCATATCGAACGGCAGTTTTTCATGAACAATAACCGTGTTGGTGTCGTCGTAAAAGTTGATCTCATAGGTTTTATTTGGATCGACAACATAGTTATTAATCGGGTAGTTCTCTGACCAATCACCAAAGCGGTCGACTTTAAAGCTTGGTGGGTTATTGCCGTCGCCAGTATTGAATTTCTTAACAATTTGCCAATGGTTAGGTTTGACCTTCACCATGGATTCGCTTTGCCAATCATTGGCTGTGCCGCGGAAGTACGCTTGGTTCCAATCTGCAGCGGCAGGTAGAGAAGCGAGCAATACTGAAAGAAGTACTATTTTGTTCTTCATTTTATCGTCCTGTTTCACTTGTTAGATAAATTTGGGGTGCACAAAGCCGATCCAGATATTCTCTGAATTAGACTTAATTATTAGGTTTTAAATTTTTTCGAAAAATATAAGCCACCCCAACACATCAAATAAGAGGCAGCTTTCGTTCAGCGATTAGATATTTATAGCGTTAGGTTCTTTTCTGTTTCCGCATCGAAAATATGACAGAACGCGGAGTCAAAGTTAAAACGAATATTCTTACCGATATCTGATGTGGATATGGTTTGGTTATTCACTCGAGCAACCACTTCATTTTCGCCGATTCTGAAGTACAGGTATTTCTCATTACCCAAGTTTTCTACAACCGTTAGCTCACCGTCGTGCACATTAATCGCTTCGTCATCGTTGGCAAGGTTAATGTGTTCAGGGCGAATGCCTAGGCATACCGGTTTATCAATGTGATTAAGAAGCTTCTGCTGCTTATCTTTTGGAATGATAATGCGTGCCCCCGGAGCGAGCTCAACGTAAACATCATCGCCTAGCTGGCAGAGCTTAGTATTGATAAGGTTCATCGCCGGAGAACCAATAAAGCCAGCAACAAATTTGTTTTCAGGGTAGTTGTATAGATTGGCTGGTGTATCTACTTGCATTATGTTGCCTTGGTTAAGCACGCAGATGCGATCGCCCAACGTTAACGCCTCGGTTTGATCGTGCGTTACGTAGATCATGGTTGCTGGGTTGCCTTCCTCTTTCAAAGATTGGTGCAACTGGGCAATCTTAACGCGCATCGAAACACGTAGCTTAGCGTCTAAGTTAGATAACGGCTCATCGAATAGAAAGACATCGGGCTTACGTACAATGGCACGACCTACTGCAACACGCTGACGCTGACCACCTGACATCTCTTTGGGTTTGCGGTAAAGCAAGTCCGTGATCTCAAGCTTATCAGCGGCTTCTTCAACGCGCTTTTTGATCTCGTCTTTTGGTCGCTTTTGCATTTTGAGGCCAAAAGCCATGTTGTCGAATACGGTTTTGTGCGGGTAAAGGGCGTAGTTTTGGAACACCATCGCGATGCCACGGTCTTTTGGTGGGAGATCGTTGACGACTTTGCTGCCGATGCGAATATCACCACCAGAGATGCTCTCAAGACCTGCGATCATGCGCAGTGTGGTCGACTTTGCGCAGCCCGACGGACCGACAAATACCATGAACTCACCTTCATGAATGTCTAGGTCAATGCCATGCACAGCTTTGAAGCCATTGTCGTACTCTTTTTCTACTTTGCGTAGGCTAACTGTTGCCATTTGATACTCCGCATAGGATTACATAATCAAGTGAGTTAATTTGACGGTTCACCTGATGTTATTAATTAAAAAATGTTGATTCAGAAAGGCGTTTTCGGCTGACAGCGACTTGCTCAATCAACAGAATGAGAGAGCGAACATTAGTTATTCGCTCCCATCTATTTGTGATTACTTACAAGCTTTTAGTAGCGCTCGAACTGGCTTTTTATCCTGACCAACTTCGATACTCCACAGATATTTGCCGTCTTCAGGAATGGCGACAGTGGTGTTCTTTGCAAAGCCGCCTCGTTTGAGCTCTTTCTCGTAACCTGCAACCATCTCTTTGCCCGCAGCAGTAAACTGTGGATTCCAGCTCATGGTGGCAAACTGTAAGCTGACATTACCGGCTTTCTCTTCGCTCACGACTTGGTAGATACCGTTGCCTTTGTGGGACATTTGACGGTTTTCCATGTGCATCCACTGGCCATCTGGGAAGGTACCAACAACATAGAGTGATGGCTTAATCGGACCACGCTCTTCAACACTTGGTAGGTTACAGTCAGCAAAAGGGCCAGTCGCAACAGCTTGTGCACCTTCTGTGCTGTCAGATGTGCTAGCACACCCCATCAGTGCTGATGAGAGCAGGGCAGTAAGCAGCAAAGTACGTTTCATCGTCAAATTCCTTAATCTTATTCGCGTTATATTGTTAAATTTCGATTGGTTTCATAATCGAAAATATGACCAAAATAGGTATCGAAATTAATACGAAAAGATTTCCCGATATCACTTTGGCTAATTAATTTTTTAGTTCTGAACAGTATTTCTTTTTGACCAATCTTTAATAAAATTTCAAAGCTATTATTGGTCTTTTTATAATCGATGAGTTGACCATTGATGGTATTAAGCTCTTCGTTATCGCTAGCTAAATAGACAAAGTCAGGGCGAATACCAAAATAGACTCTTTCATCGATGTATGAGGACAAACAAGCTTGTTGTTGCACCGGTATGTTCAAGGAGGCACCGGGTTCAAGCTCGATATACAACTCTTTGGTGTTTGACCTTATGTAGGCATCAACCATATTCATTGCTCTGTCCGTCATCTCTATTCCCATTAGCGTTACAAGCTGAACAAACGTGCGATAAACCCTTTCGATTCTGTTGGGGTTTCCGTTTTATCTTGGTTTAATTTCTTGTTGGTCAGCTTATTGAGTGTTGCTAGGTTTTTGTAATAGCTACGAGCATCCTTTGCCGGGTATCCGAAGATATCGCTATTGGCTGGGAAAGAGTGGCTCACGCCAGATTTCGCTTTGATCACTGAGTTCTTGCCGATGGTTAGATGGCCTGCGGTGCCCGCTTGCCCATGAACAATCACGTTGTCTTCCAGGGTGGTGTGCCCAGCGAAGCCTGTTTGCGATACAAGTAGGCAGTGTTGGCCAATCTTACAATCATGGCCAATTTGAACTAGGTTATCGATTTTAGTGCCTCGACCAATCACGGTATTGCCTAGCGTGCCTCGGTCGATGGTGTTGTTGCATCCAATCTCAACGTCGTCTTCGATAATAACGCGGCCAATGCTCTCTACACGCTGGTATCGAGTCTGCTTACCTGTCATGTATTCAAAGCTGTAGTTGCCAATTGAGTTGTTTGAATCAATCGTGACATTGTTGCCAATGATGGTGCCCTCTTTGATCACGTTATTGGCATGAATTGCCACGTTGTCGCCAATAGTGACGCCGTTCATAATCTTTACACCAGGCATAAAGTGGCAGTTCTCTCCGATTTGGCAGTGCTTACCAATGTAAACATCTGGGATATCAGAGGTGTTGCCTTGATCAAACAGTTGGTACTTATGCACCTTATAAAAGCGCATCAGCTGGTTAAGCTTATCGGCATCGAGTTCATCAATAATGATTTTTGTCTTTGCCGAAGATTGCAGAATCGCTCGCGGCCCAATAATGACGTCTGCTAAAGTTTCAGAAATGCCTTTTAGATCTGATTTGGCGAATACAATCGCAAGCCCACCTTTTTCATCGCTTGAAACCGGACGAATCAGCGATATTTCTATCGTGTCATCACCAACGATTTCTCCACCAACGACCTGAGCTATTTCTGAAACTTTGAGCATATTATTCGACCTATCAATTAGTTAGAAGCGATATAGAGCTTGTAAGAATAGTGTGTTCTGTTCAACTACTTTTTCGTCACCAGCGTATTGCGCAGCATTCGACGTTTCAGTATCTTTCGCCCATTCGTATTCAGCTTTCATCAACCAGTCTTCACCTACGGCTTGTTCGTAGCCGATAGTCGCTTTGCGAATGTCTTTGAAGTAGTCGTCGTTGCTGCCGATACCGTTGGTTTCATTTTCACCGATACGAGCTCGAACATACATGGTGCCAGCATCATCAAAGCTGTATTGAACAATCGGTTCTACATACTTCTCAGTGAAGTCACTGACTTTCTTGCCGTTGTTTTCGTTCTCTTTAATTTGGTAGAAGAACTCAACACCCAACTCCCAGTTACCTAAGCGCTTGTATGGTTTGAACAGTAGGCTGTAACCTTCTTCTTTGATTTTGCCCCACTCGCTCTTATCTTCATCATTCAGTAGATACTCGAGGTTAGAGTAGAAACCAGCACCGAAGTCATTACTCCAGTAGGTAAGGTAAGGTCTAAAGCTGTGTTCAACGGTAGTATGTCGTAAACCGTTTGTACCAGATGTGCTGTAGATCTGACTGCGCGAGTATTCGATGTCATAAACAGAACCTACTCCCCAACCTGAACCAAAGTTGAAGCCTTTGTCGATAGACAGCAGGTGAATGTATCCATCTTCCGTTTCGCTGTATCCCGATTGCTCTTTTTTACGATCTTCTAGCTTGAAAGCGTAAAGGGTCGAGAAGTTCCACTTAGAGTTTCGGTAGAACAGGCTTACCACTTCATGCGTACGAGTCTGCTCTGTTGATTCAGTTGCGCCCCATTTAGCCCAGTCAGTCGTCGTTTTGTATTCGTATTCAATTGACGATCCAACATGCCCACCAAATTTCAAAGCGTCATCAAAAAAGGTGTCTTCAGGAGCAAAGCCTCGATCGCTAGCAAAAGCAGTGGTACTCACAAGCAAAGTGTTGGCTATCACTACAGACAATAATGTTCGTTTCACAGTATTTCCTTATTATTCCGGCATTGGATTTATTTCGATAATTCTGGCCATGAATTTAGTAGTTCACGTTGAACGCCTAATTATTGTTCTTTATTTATTTTAAATTTTCTTCCCATAGAAATTGGTTATGTGATCCCGCTCACTCTCATGCGTGAATTTTATTGATCATCATCACGAATAGTATTGTTTTCATCGATATAGCTATCAGGATGAGCTTATTTCTTGCTGTAAAGCCTGATACGGACTGGTGTTGTATATAATCATGCGCATGGTTAGCAATTACGTATTTATGGTGATCTAAATCACAAAGGTGTTTCTATTTTGAACAAATCGTATTGACTTGTTTAAGGTGAGATATAACCTAGTAGTATCTTATGGACTACTAAATTTAACTTGTGCGGTGTGAGTATGAAAGAAAAGCTATTTAGAACAACGCTATTGGCCTCGCTATTGATGTCTGGGTTGGCTAGCGCTGAAGAGATAACACCAGAGAAAGGTGCTGATCTGCTCATTTGGACGGATAAAACAACCGTTGAATACATGGAGTATGCAGCAGACTCTTTCAATAAAGAGTTCGGCTACGATGTCGACTTTTCGTTTCGTGGACTCGCACCTATCGATTCCGCTTCTCGCCTAATTCAGGATGGCGGGTCAGCTCGAGTGGCTGACGTGGCAGAGATTGAGCACGACTTATTAGGGCGTTTGGTGGTTGCTGGTGGTGCGATGGAGAACCTTGTTTCTGCCGAGCGAATCGATAGTACCTTTATGCAAAATGCCATCAGCGCTTCTAAGTCTGAAGGTGTGAGCTATGGTTTTCCGGTCAGCTTTGCCACCACTGCTCTCTTCTACAACAAAGATTTGCTTCCGAAAGCTCCAGAGAGTTTTGAGGAGATTATTGAATTTTCGAAATCATTTAATAACAAGCAAGAACACAAGTATGCGTTGCTTTGGGATATCCAAAACTACTATGAGTCTCGTATGTTTGTGACCTTATACGGCGCTTATGAGTTTGGTAACAACGGCACCGACGCTAAAGATATAGGTATTGACTCAGAAGAAGCGCAAAAAGGGCTCGAGGCAATGAAGAGCCTACGCGTAGCCAACAGTTCAAACCCAATTGATATGCGTAACCCGCAAGTTCGTCGAGGCCTCTTTGGTGAAGGCAAAGTGGGTGCAATCATTGATGGCCCGTGGGCGATTCAAGGTTATAAAGATTCGGGCGTAAATTTTGGTGTAGTACCAATGCCAAAGCTGGAAGGTCAGCAGCCACGTACTTTCTCAACCGTTCGACTTGCGGTGGTCTCTTCTTACACCGAATACCCTAGAGCGGCGCAACTGTTTGCTGATTACCTATCGACAGAAGCCATGCTTAAGAAGCGCTACCAAATGACTCAGTCGATTCCACCTGTTCAAGCTGTGATGGAAGAGATCATCGTTAATGCGGATGAAGCGACTTACGCCATCATTACTCAAGGTTTCTACTCTGATGCGATGCCTTCATTGCCAGAGATGGGCTTCATTTGGTCGCCAATGGCTAGCGCGATTACCGACTTATGGGTAAATGACAAGTCACCAAAAGCCGTTCTTGACCGCGCTCGTTCAATTATTACTGAACAGATTGAACTACAAGAGTAGAAGAGGACCTATGTTGTTATCTGAGACTAAGGCAGCCCCTAGGTTGCCTGCTGCTCTCCTGATTATGGGGAGCACACAGATTTTAAAGGGGCACTGGTTGAAAGGCGGGATTTTTCTAGCCATCCAACTGGTTACACTACTGCTCTTCCCTGAGCTGATGGAGTCGCTTAAAGGCCTTGTGACCCTAGGTGATGTCGCTCAAGTGCGTAAAGGCTTTACCATCACACAGGGTGATAACTCGATCTTTATGTTGGTCGAGGGTGTGATTGCGCTGCTCTACTCATTCCTGTTTATCTGTTTGTACGTATCAAATGTACGTGATGCGAAGCATACTCAGACGTCAAAACTGTCTCTGAGTGAACAACTGAAAGACATCTACGATCGCAAGTTTGCGTTCATTATGTTGTCGCCTGCGTTTATTGCGAGTATCGCGTTTATCATCATGCCGATCATTATTACGGTTATGGTGTCGTTTACTAACTATTCAGCACCACACCATATCCCACCGAAGAACTTGGTCGATTGGGTTGGATTTAAGAACTTCTTTGCTCTGTTTGAACTGAAAATCTGGTCGAGCACATTCTTCGGCGTCGCGTCGTGGACGGTAATGTGGGCATTCTTCGCAACGGTCTGTACCTGTGGTTTTGGCTTCTTGCTGGCGTTGGCGTTGCAGAATAAGAAGATCAAAGCGAAAAAGGCATGGCGCTTTGTGTTTATTCTTCCTTACGCAATTCCAGCTTTTGTCACTCTATTGATGTTCCGTTTGTTACTTAACGGCATTGGCCCAGTTAATGCAGCACTGAACAGCTGGGGTTTTGATTCGGTCGCTTTCTTATCGGATCCCTTCATTGCCAAGATTACCGTAATTGCGGTGAGCGTTTGGGTCGGTGCTCCTTACTTCATGCTGTTGATTGCAGGCGCGTTGACCAATATCCCTGAAGATCTATACGAAGCGAGTGAAGTGGACGGTGCGAGCAAATTCCAGCAGTTCTGGGAGATCACCTTACCTATGGTACTTCACCAAGTTGCGCCATCTTTAGTGATGACGTTTGCCCATAACTTCAACAACTTCGGAGCGATTTTCCTACTGACCGAGGGTGGACCAATCAACCCTGAATATCGCTTTGCAGGGCATACCGATATCTTGATTACTTGGATCTACAAACTCACTCTCGACTTCCAGCAGTATCAAATCGCGTCGGTTATCTCGATTGTGATCTTCTTGTTCTTGTCGGTGATTGCGATTTGGCAATTCCGTCGTATGAACTCATTTAAAGACGATGTAGGTATGTAACATGGATAAGTTTATTGGCAAGGTTGGTACAGCCGTTGTTTATCTGTTCTTAACAGCAAATGCGCTTTTGGTTCTGGGGCCGGTTATTTGGACTGTGCTGGCATCGTTCAAGGTAGGTAACAACCTTTTCAGCTCTTCGTTTACGGGTATTGAATTTACCTTGGACCACTACCGAGCGCTGTTCAACGATACGCCGTATTTTGAGTGGTACAAAAATACCTTCTTCTTGGCGACTGCCAACATGATTATCTCGTTGGTTGTGGTGACTCTATCGGCGTTTATCTTCTCTCGATATCGTTTCAACGGTAAGCGAAACATCATGATGAGTATCTTGGTGCTGCAGATGTTTCCAGCTTTCCTTTCGATGACGGCGATCTACATTCTGCTTTCCAAAATGGGGCTGATTGATACCTATGCTGGGTTGTTGTTTGTCTATGTTACAGGCTCTCTACCTTTCATGATCTGGCTTGTTAAGGGCTACTTCGATGCGATTCCAACATCGCTTGATGAAGCGGCAAAGATTGATGGTGCGGGGCATATGACCATCTTCTTGGAGATAATCCTTCCGCTCGCTAAGCCTATCTTGGTGTTTGTTGGCTTGGTGTCGTTCACAGGTCCTTGGATGGACTTTATATTGCCAACTCTAATCCTAAGAAGTGAAGAGAAGATGACTCTGGCGATCGGAATCTTTAGTTGGATCTCTTCTAACTCGGCAGAAAACTTCACCCTCTTTGCAGCAGGTTCTCTATTGGTAGCCGTGCCAATCACCTTATTGTTTGTTGCAACACAAAAACACATTACAACCGGCCTCGTCAGCGGTGCAGTAAAAGAATAAAAGCTAGGAATACATAATGATTACAAAAAGTGCGCTTACACACTCGGCAAAGAGTGCGGACAGTTACGCCTACGATAATGAGACTTTGCATCTGAGATTGCGTAGCGCGAAAGGCGAAATTGAACGAGTTGCTCTATGGATAGGTGACCCTTACCACTGGGCTGAAGGCGGTCTAGATGGCGGTAACCTTGGTGGCAGTGATGCTCACGGTTGGGTTGGGGGTAACGAAGTCCCTATGATTCACGAAGGTGAGACTGAGCATCATGACCATTGGTTTGCTGCTTTTAAGCCACCTAAACGTCGTAGCCGATATGGATTCATTCTTTATGGCAAGGATGGTGAGAAGATCTTGTTTGGTGAGAAGCGTTGTGCGGACTTATCTGATCCTAAGAAGGCGGAAGTTGAGCTAAGTAATTTAAGTAACTTCTTCTGTTTTCCATACATCAATCCACGTGATGTTTTGAACACACCGAACTGGGTGAGAGATACCATTTGGTATCAGATTTTCCCAGAGCGCTTTGCGAACGGCAAACCAGAGATTTCGCCAGCCAATGTCCAGCCATGGGGCACAGATCCTAAGTCGGATAATTTTATGGGCGGCGACCTATGGGGCGTGATCGAGAAGCTCGATTACCTGCAAGACTTAGGCGTGAATGGCTTGTACTTGTGTCCAATCTTTACCGCTAATGCCAACCATAAATATGACACCGTTGATTACTACAACGTGGATCCTCACTTTGGTGGTAACGAAGCGTTTAAAGCACTAGTCGAAGCGGCGCATCAGCGTGGCATGAAGGTGATGTTGGATGCGGTATTCAATCATATCGGCGCTCAATCACCACTTTGGTTAGATGTTGTCGAGAAAGGTGAAAAATCTAAATACGCCGATTGGTTCTGGGTGAATCAGTTTCCTGTCTACCCAGACACACCCAAAGATCAGTGGGATTTTTGGAACCTCAACTATGAAACGTTCGGCAACGTGGCAGAGATGCCAAAACTCAACACCGAAAATGAAGAATGCCGTGCTTACCTGCTTGATGTTGCTCGTTATTGGGTTGAGGAATTCAAGATCGATGGTTGGCGCTTAGATGTGGCAAACGAAGTTGATCATGCCTTTTGGCGTGACTTTCGCACTGTCATCAAAGGCATCAATCCGGATTGCTATATTCTGGGTGAGATCTGGCATGAAGGGATGCCATGGCTACGCGGCGATCAGTACGATTCATTAATGAACTACCCGCTAACACAAGCGATCACTGACTACTTTGCTTTGTCTGCGATGGATAAAGAGGGCTTCGTCAACGCGGTCAATACGTCGTATCTGGCTTACCCAAGAAACGTTAACGAAGCGATGTTTAACTTGCTCGACAGCCATGACACGACGCGTATCTTGTCTCTGTGTCAGGGTGATAAGCGTCGTGCCAAATTGGCCTACTTGTTCATGTTCACTCAAGTAGGTGCGCCATGTATTTACTACGGTGGTGAGATTGGTATGGATGGCGGCCGTAGCATGGGTAGCGAGAACAACCGTAAGTGTATGGAGTGGAATGAAGCGAACCACGACTTGGACTTTAAAGGCTTTATTCAACAACTCATCGCGATGAGAAAGAACAACCCAGAGTTTAATCAACCAAACCTGGAATGGATTCCAGTTGAGGACGAAAGCTGTATCGCATATCGACGCTCTGATTACTTACTCATTCTCAACAACAGTGACCAGCCGAAGTTCATTGAGTTAGATGGACAAGTTCACGCGCTGGATGCGTTTGGCTACGTGATTGAGAAAGCATAGCTAGCATGAGTGACTCTGTTGTTATGGGGATCTCTATCGATCCCCAATCTGTTCATTCTGTTACGAATACCTCTTCAGGGCGGGAGGTGTATCGTAATGTCCAAAACTGTCCAGATGATTTACCCAAATTATCGGAACGCTTGAAGCAGCTAGTTTCAAGTAACGTCTGGCGATTTGGCAAAGTAACGACAGTCGTCATTAGTGTATGTGAGCACCTACAAACCTTCCCTAATAGTAGAAACAGTCGATTGTCGCAGGTGAATGCGGCACAGCTCGCTATAGATCTAAGCAACCACTTCGGTTTTGATTGCTCAGTAGTGAGCACTTCACAAGCCGGCTTGGCTTCAGACTGCAATATTCTCGATGTTGATAATGGCTCGGTTCTGAGCCTGTCGCTCGACATTGGCTGTAGCTTAAGTTTCTACAAAAACGGCAAGTGGTCAGCCCAATCATTGTGTCGTCATTGGGCGCATTCACCCCTTCCCGATTTCCAGTGGTTAATTGACGGTTTGACACCAGTATGCCGCTGTGGAAGAGAAGCGTGTATTGAGCAGTTCTTATCAATAGAGGGTATTGAACGTCAATATCACCAAGTGGTGCTCCAAGACCGGTCTTTGGCCGATATCTTTTCTGGTGTGGAGGAGGGAGATTCTCATTCAACTCGTGTATATCGAGCCTTCATCGATCAGTTGGCACGCAGCCTATTGTCGCCAATCGAAGAACTGGCCCCCAAGCAGCTTGTTCTTTCTGGATTTGCAACCAGATACCCTTCACTCAATAAAGAGTTGAGGGTTGCTTTATCGCGGTATCACTCATCAGATTCGCTACCTGTCATTTCTCAAAACTCGCAGGATAGCTTCGTATTTGCCTACGGCGCGGCTCTTATGGCAATAAAAAATAACAACAATCATTTACGCTCATAGTTGCAGGAATGGTAACCTTAGCAGGAAGAAAGTATTGAATAGTTTCAGAGGACAACCCGTGTCAGAGTTAGTGATCAAATTAATGGATTTTGGATTCACCAAAACCGATGCACTTGTTTACATTAATTTGCTTAAGAATGGTCGTGCGAGTGGGTATAAGATTGCCAAGGAGATCTCTCTATCTCGCTCATCAGTCTACTCATCGATTGATAACCTGTATAACAATGGTTATATCTTTATGTCCGATGGCGACACTAAAGAGTACGAAGCTAAATCACCGGAATTGATCTTTAGCCAAATCGAAAAGAAGACCGTCGAAAATATCAATATTCTTAAGACTGAACTGTCAAAGATGATGCTTCAAGAAGAGAAGGAGTTCGTTTACAACCTGACTGGATTCGAAAACCTTCTTCAGAAAGCGAAAGAGATTATTAATCAAGCGAATTTGGAAATTTACCTCAATACCGATTTCAATCTGAACCTGTTTGAAAAAGAGTTGTGTGATGCAATTGAGCGTGGTGTTCGAGTAATCGGCTTTTCGTTCAACAAGATGGCCAAGCCGCACGACAAGATTGAGTTGTACTCTCGCTCAGAAAACGAAGAGACAGAATATCCTTCCCACCGCTTTATGTGTGTTGCGGATATGAAGTTAGCGCTGATGTTCTCACACCGTGAAGAAACATTGGGTTTATATTCAAATAACCGATTGATTGTTAAGATGATTGCTGAGCACATCCACAGTGATATTTATCTTACTGAATATGAGCGCCTAGAGCCTGAGAAGCGCGTTCGCGTTAATACGATTCACGAACAGCATAACTCTATGGTTCTTGATGACCTTAAGAAGCAGTAATGCAGAAGCCGCGTATCAACGCGGCTTTTTTGTAACGTGTTTTAGAGGAGATACTGAACTGTGGCTTAGTTTAAAACCCGCCGGCCCATGCGTCGAAATCATCGATATTCTGCAGCTCTTCTCTGCTTCTTGGCGCAGGGTAGTAAGGCAGTGCCAACCTAACTTCTGATGGTTGTAACTCCCAATCTGGAGTCATCCTCAGACGCTTCAATTCACCCTTTAGCCTAACGAACATATAGTAGCCATCGGCATGTGTGTTGGCGTAGCTGGCAATGGTGGCAACCTCTCCACTTGGTAGCTTCACATCACGACCAAGAGGATAGAGCTGATGCAGTGCGAAGCTGACTTTTGGGTCTTGCAACTTGCCTTGCTTGAAGCGTTCTAAACCAATGGCTGTCGATGTTGTACGCGGTTTCCACCCTGTGAGAAACAGTCCGCTTAACGTATCTTTGAATGGCTTACCCTTACGAATGCCTTCATTGCTAATGAACTGAACGAGCAGTGAATCTCCCGATTCTTCTATGATTTCAAGAAATTGTTCACCAGTGCGGTCGACGAGGAGCTTCATAAGGAACAGTACCGTTTGAGAAATTTAGCTCAAATGGTACTGACAAAATGATTGACTTAACAGGGTGTCATGTTGTTATTTATTGATGTACCACATGGAAACGTTCAAGAACCAGCTTCATATCCTCTCGCGGTTCAATATTGAGTTCAGCGCACTCTTTGGAAAAGAAATTCCAATGTGCCTCTTTCCACCACTCCAATGACAAATCACCTTCACCTTCTGCTTTGGCAAACTCTTCGGTTACCTCGTTGTAAGGGCACTGAGTGACGGTATCTATTTCTATGATGCACACCGGATTGCCATGCCAATCGACAACCACTTGCAAGTGACCAACGGTAGGCATCGGCTCTTCGCCAGACTCGTACCAGTAAGCCATGCTGCAGGTCGCGGTTTTCTTACCCTGCTTGATAAGCTCAGCACACAAATTGGCATTGTATTCGTCGCCGCAGAAGTAGTCAGAGCTAAACGAGTGATACTTATTACGTGTTTGTTCTGGGAGTGAGCTGAGGAAATTGTCTAAGTAGCGTTGCGATCTATCGTCCATGAGAGCCTAACTGATTGAAAAGTTTGGTTTGTAATAACTCACTCAAGAATATCACAACTCGGTTAGGCTCAGATGAACTTCTAGCGTTGAGGCTTAGCGTTTTCTAATGTACTGACTTTGAACAATCTGACCCAAGTGAGTTTTACTCTGTTTTAACTCAAAATTGAGAGGGGACTTGAGTTCTCCAAACAGCGGAGAACCGCCGCCAAGTAAGATAGGAATTGTGGTGATAATCATCTCATCAATAAGATCTTCTTTTAAGAAGTTCTGAATCGTTACGCCACCATCGATGTAAAGATCCTTTAATCCTTTCTCATTGAGATCACTAACGATGCTGCTGAGCTCTCCGTGAACTAAGAATACCTTGTCTTCCAGCTCTTCAGGCACCTTCGTTAGTGTATTGCTAAGCACATATACCGGCTTGGTATAAGGCCAGTCGATACCAAAACTCAGAACAATGTCCATTGTATTACGGCCCATAACCAGAGCATCAACACGTTCCATCAGCGCGTTATAGCCTAAGTCATTGTTGTCTGGATTAGGCACTGAGTGCAGCCAATCAATACCACCTTCTTTGTCTGCGATGTACCCATCAAGGCTGGTTGCAATAAATACAATATTCGACATCTTTTACTCCAAATCTAGGCCAGAGCTTGGCTTCTTGTTAAAGATAAATTAAAATATTCTACAGTGTAGAATTAAAGTTTATGGAGAGATCCCATGAGTGTCAAGGATCAAAAACGTGGTCGTCCTAAGGTGGGGGATCGCCAACTCAGTGCTGAAGGCATTCTATCGGTCGCAAAAGCCATGATGCGAGAAGGCGGGAAGATCCCGAGTATTCGCGCATTGGCGAAGCAACTTGGCGTCGATGCGATGGCTATCTATCACTACTTTAAAAACAAGAATGAATTGCTTGAAGCGATAACTGTTTCGCTGATGCAGGACATCGTTGAACCAAGTGAACAGCTTGATTGGAAAGAGAATATCTACCGACTGAGTGTCAGCTACTTAACGATTCTGAATGATCATCCAGGGTTACTAGAGACGCTGTTAACGATGAAGTCATTAGGTCCAGTAGAAGTGTTTAGCCAACGATTTGAAGCGTCTATTGAGCCTCTTTATTTATCAGAGGCGCAGACCAATACCGCGCGAGATTTACTGGTCGACTATCTTCACGGGTACGCACTGGCGCTTAACTGTAATCCAGACAGAACGGAGCTAACCGCCGAGATGATAGAGAAACCGATGGAACTGTATTACCTAGCTTTAACGGCGCTTAGTTAACGGAATTTGACTTCACAAACTGACCTGGGGTCATGCCATATTGGCTCTTGAACACACGTGTGAAGTGAGATTGGTCATTAAAGCCAAGCTGGTGGCTGATTTCGGCGATGTTGGGATTGTCTGCGCTGAGTTTGGCTTTGGCTTGTTCCAAACGTTTGTGCATCAAGTATTGGTAAGGCGTTTCACCAACCAATTTTTTAAACTCGCGTAGGAAATAGAATTTACTGCAGTGTAGTAATTCTGAAAGGTCATCCACTGAAATAGTTGAGCCGATGTTTTCAGCGATGTAGTGATCGATTTTATCAAGCTGACTTTGATCGAACTTAGATGCGCTCTGTTGAAGGTTCTGTAAGTCTTGGTAGTTAGAGTAGTTCTGGATGTAGTGGTTTGATAGCAGTGCCAACAGCCCTTGCACATATGCCTGCCCGTTACGTCCCTTGTTCATCACTTCTAAAATAAACAGATCGATAATGCTCTTAATGGTTGGATCGGAAATATTGTAGTTGTTCAAAAACTGCAGCTTCATTTTTCCGACATTAAGTGGGCAACTTTCCAGAAAACGCTTCTCTTCTATTGCCAGAATAATAAAGTGGCAAGGCTCAGAAATATCATGAGTGAATGGCGTTTTAGGTGGGTTGATCCAAATATCATCAGCGACGGCTTTGATGGATGTTAAGTTTTCACCATCGCCGACCTTCCAGCTCAACTCTTTGTCGAGCGCCAATGCGAAATAGAAATAAGGGGTTGAGACGTTATTTGGGTAGAAGTGAGGAGAGCGCCCCTTTTCCAGCACAATCCCATCCCAACTAAGGGCGTGATTTGAAAACTCGATATCTAATACATCACCACAATCGGAGAGTTGGCCGGTTTCATGTTGAATGAATTGGAGTTGAGATTTCATATTTCACACTTGGTAACTTGGGTATTTGTCTCATTAAAAACCATCACGGTTGTTCTAGCAATATCCACGCTCCAATTGCTCGATATTGAAGATATGATCGATCTTCCGATTTGCTTTCATCGTAGCTAGTTATTCTTGCCTATAATTTTAGGCTCATGAACTGTTGCATATGGAGAGTAACTGATGATCACACCACCGAATACTAACCACACTTATCCGCGCTCGTTCAGTCATATTGGTATTTCTGTCCCTGATTTAGAGGCGGCCGTTAAGTTTTATACCGAGGTGTTAGGCTGGTACCTAATAATGAAGCCCACAGAGATTCTGGAAGATAATTCAGCTATAGGGGAAATGTGTACCGACGTTTTTGGCGCTGGGTGGGAAAGATTCCGAATCGCCCATTTATCTACGGGAGATCGTATTGGCGTTGAGATTTTCGAGTTCAAGAACCAAGAGAACCCTGAAGATAATTTTGAGTATTGGAAAACCGGTATATTCCATTTCTGTGTTCAAGACCCAGATGTGGAGGGGTTGGCGGAGCGTATTGTCGCGGCTGGTGGTAAAAAACGTATGAAGGAACCGCGCTACTATTACCCAGGCGAAAAGCCTTATCGCATGATCTACATGGAAGACCCGTTTGGCAACATATTGGAAATCTACAGCCACAGCTATGAACTGCATTACTCGGCTGGTGCCTACTAGAAGTTATTTGCTGTGATGTCATTAAAAAGCGCCCGACTGCTTGTTCGCAGCCGGGCGCCTTGTTTTATATGAGAACTAATTTGTTTTTTGAACCAAAGTGCGTTGAAAACCAAAGTGCGTTGAGAACCAATGTGCTTTGGAGAAATCAGTCTCTGATTAAATTCTTAAACTAGAGTCGCGCCTTTAAATGCACCAATTGGAGCGATTTGGTCTAGCTTGTCTAAGGTCTCTTGGCTTAGAGTCACTGACAAGGCTTCTAGGTTTTCGTCCACTCTTGACGTTTTACGGCTACCAGGAATCGGAATGATGTTGTCACCTTGCGCGACCAACCATGCAAGAGCGAGTTGTGCTGGTGTTACCTGATACTCTGCCGCGATGGCTTTAATCTCTTCCAAGCGTTGTAGGTTGCTCGTGAAGTTGTCGCCCTGCATTTTTGGGTTATTGTTTCTAAAATCACCCTCTTCTAAATCTTTAACTTGGCCAGTTAGGAAACCAGCACCTAGCGGAGACCAACACACGAGCGCTGCACCAATTTGATTAATGGCTGGCAGAATATCTGTCTCTGCTTCGCGTCGGAACAGTGAGTACTCATACTGTACCGCTGCAATCGGGTGGATTTCATTCGCTTCTAACACTTGCTCTGCAGTGACATTAGAAAGACCGATCGCTTTTACTTTGCCTGCTTTTACTGCATCGGCCATCGCACTGACAGTTTCTGCTAGAGGGACATTCGGATCTAAGTAGTGTGCATAAAGCAGGTCGATTTGCTCAACGCCCAAGCGTTCTAGGCTGTTATCAATTGTGCGAGCGACGTACTCTTTGGTGCCATTAATGGTCAATGGGAAACCCCAACCTGTGTCTAGCTGGCTACCTGTTTGGTCTTCTTCAAATACGATGCCAAATTTGGTCGCAATAAAAGGTGTGGTTTCTGTCTGCGCAATAGCTTGCTTGATGAGGTCTTCATTGTGACCGGCACCATATGCATCCGCAGTATCGATCATCATGCCTTGCTCAATCACATGTACTAGAGTGTTTACCGCAGACGTGTCGTCACTCTGGCCGTAGTAACCTTCCAATCCCATTGCGCCGTAACCGATTTGTTTGATGTTTTGAAATAGCTCTTTAGACATGGTCTCTCTCCAGTACTTGTATTTGATAATCGGCGTAGTGTTCGCCTGACTTGGTAACAAGATTAGCAGTGGTCACGTTAAGAGGATTGAAAGATCTTGCTCGGGGTTTGGTAGTTTATTGCTCGGGTTTGAACTGATTTTTCTCGCCTTGCCATATACTGGAGTCATTAATTTGGTCACGAATCTGGTGTTGAGCAAAGCCTAAGATTGAGTGCGCTGCAGTCGTAACAAGGCTTCACAAGTACGGTGAAACAGTGGGAGCCGAGATATTGGCTCCCATTTATTGCGCAATCAGTGGGGGAAAGTGGAAAGTTTGGTATATATTTCATTAATAAGGACTTATAAACTTGCCCTCTCCTAAACCGTCAGGGTTTGTAGATCAACCACCACTAAGGAATGGAATTAATGCTTGCGCTTAAACGCATCAGTGTCTCTTTGTTACTCATTGCTACATTAGGTGGCTGCTCTTCGTTACCAGAACAAGTCAATCATGCTCAAGAATCTGTTGTCGCCCCACAACAAGGCGCACTTTGGAACATGAGCAATCAACATCCCGCTCAAACTGATGAAGTCGGCGACAGCGCAGTACTGATTCAAGAGGCAGGCTGGGATGCGCTGTCTCAACGTTTGGCATTGGTTGAAGCCGCAGAATATACCATCGATATTCAGTATTACATTTGGAACTCCGATGCCACGGGTGGCTATTTGGCTAGCCGATTGCTTGCCGCTGCCGATCGCGGGGTAAAAGTTCGCGTGATGTTAGATGACATCAACTTGAACGAAAGGGAGCCATTATTGAATGCGTTAGATGCGCATCCCAATGTCGAGATCCGCATTTTTAACCCTACCCCTAGTCGTAGTGGTTTCTCTAAATGGTTCAGCTTCTTGTCAGATTTCTCTCGTCTAAATCGACGTATGCACAATAAATCCTTCACTGTAGATGGTGTGTTCTCGGTAGTGGGTGGACGCAATATTGGCGACGAGTACTTTGATTATTCCGATGAAATCAACTTCCGAGATCGCGATGTATTGGTCAAAGGCGATGTGGTCGGTGAAATCCAATCGAGCTTTGTTGAGTATTGGAATAGTGAATGGTCTTATCCAGTGTCTCTACTCAGTGAGGATAAAGCGCCAGACCTATCATTATTAGAGGGACTCAGCACGCCAAGCTACGTCAACTATCCATCGTTACCGGAAGGAAAAGAGCAAGCGAATGTGTTTCTTGACCAGCTAATGGATGAGATGGTTTGGGTAGAAGCGCACTTTGTTTATGACCGACCAATTCCGGTTGATTCAGGTGAAACCGATCAACCTAAAGAGACAGCCGTAATGCTAGGTGAACTCGCGCAGACATCTCAGCAAGAGATCTTGTTGGAGTCAGCCTACTTAGTGTTTGATGATGGCCAGCTTACCGAGTGGCAATCTCTCAATGATAAGGGTGTTGAGATTAAAGCGTTGACCAACTCTATGGCGTCTAATGATCTAGTAACCAACCATTCGGCTTATGCAGGTCGTCGACAAGAGATGTTAGAGCACGGCATTGATCTGTTTGAGTTGAAGCCGGATTCAAAGTTATGTGAAGCTTCAACGAAAGATGCAGAAAAGTGTGCCCCTTATGTTGCTTATGGTCTGCATGCGAAATCCGTGGTGTTTGATAAACGAATTGCCAGTATCGGCTCGTTTAACTTCAACCTTCGTTCAACGTATTTGAATACAGAGTCTATCTTGCTGATCGATAGCCCAGAAGTGGCGGGTGAACTGGCTTCGACGATCAGCGAAGCAATGAACATCGATAATAGTTGGCGTCTTGATCTAGAAGATGGCGATGTGCGTTGGTATTCCAGTGATGAAAGCTGGACCTCGGAACCAGAAACGGGCCAATGGGAGCGCGCGCAGTCTGGATTTCTACAGTTGTTACCGATAGAGAAGTATCTATAGAACGGTCAGACTGGATACGTTGGAATAACTACTAAAAAAGGCTCCTAACTAGGAGCCTTTATCATTTATATGTATGCGTGCCTTAGAACTTAACTTGGTAGTTCAAAGTGTAAGTACGGCCGCGACCACGGTAGTCATAAGCGGCTGATTCATAGTGTGTTGCGTAAAGAATCTGTGCACGCTGACCCCAAATAGTGGTGTAGTCTTTGTTAAGTAAGTTTTGGATACCAAAACCTAGGCTACCGACTGGTAGTTGGTAAGTACCAACAAGGTCGAAGACGGTGTAACCATTGAGCTTGTTGTCGCTGTCATCTTCGTAGTCAAACATGGTTTGGCTCTGAACCTTCAGAGATAGGTCAGCGTCGTACCAGCCTGCCCAAGCGTTCGCTTTTGATGTGCTCGCTTCACCTGCTGATTGATCCTCCCAACCATCATCGCCTTTCACTTCTGAAACAACGTAGTGGCCCGATGCACCTAGCTGAATGTTTTCATGTACCCAGTAAGACGCAAGCGCCTCTAGACCATAAACACGTTTCTTGTCGTCGATCTCTTCGATCAGCAGCGTGTTTTTGTTGTACTTAACATTCTTGTCAGACTGAGAGTAGTAAGCCGCAGATTGCAGGCTTAGGTCGCCAGTGTCTAAGCGGTAGCCAAGTTCAAAGCTGTTGGTCTTGATGCCAGACATCTTAGAGTCATTCACATTGATGCTGTCATTAAGTGTCCAGTGATCGCCCACTAAGGTGTAGTTGCCTTGACCGTAGTATTTTGCAGGATCGGCTAAATCGAAACCTTGTGAGAAGTTGGCCCAAACTTGTGAATCACTGTTTAGATGATAAACCGTACCTAAGTTGAATAGACCAACACCGTAATCTGTTTCACCGCCAGGAACGGCATCTGCGCTGGTTCCGTTACCTGCTGCGATTTGCTTTTGCTGTTGGTAGCCAACGAAGTCGTCAATGGTGTTTTTCATGTATTGGTAACGGAAGCCGCCTTCTACAGACCAATCATTCGTGATGTCGAAACCAGCTTGAACAAAGCCTGCGATAGAGGCGACTTCAACACCTGGATAGCGTCCGACTTCAGCGAAAGTCTTGTTGATCAGGTTACCCGAGTTGTTAGCAATCGTCGGATCGTAAAGCGCTTGGTTGCTTTCAAGCGTATCTTGGTATGCGTCTACACCATAAACGATGTTGAAGCGGTTGAAGTCTTTCGCAAGTGCTGCCTTTAGCGAGATCACATCGGTGATTTGCTGACCAGAAGATTGGAAGTAAGGCGTATAAGTCTGGTCTTCTTTACGATATGACGCTTCAGCAATAAGCTGGTGGCCGAGGAACTGTTCATCAATGTATGACGCGCTGAGCATGATACGCTCAGTGCCATGCTCTCTATCCGAATCAAAGCCTTTACGAACATCCACGAAGTCACGGCCAACAATGTACAAACCGTATGGAGAGTCTTGTTGGCTATCGTAGTACTGCGCCAAGAAGTTGAGTTTTTTGGTCTCAGAGACATTGACGCCAACCGTCGTTAGGAAGTCGACAGTTTTATTGAATTGCAGAGAGCCTTGAGAAATGTCTGGTGTAACGATATCGCCATTCGCGTCAAAGAAGCCCTGAGTTTCAGTGTAGATAACTGACGAGCGTGCTTGAACGGTTTCATTGCCGCCCGAGATCGATTGTCCAACTTTGTAGTCGAAATCTTCACCTGAGTTGAAGCCTGATGTACCGCCAACAAAAGATTCAAATTCAAGCTCTTCGCCATCTGCTTTTTTGGTGATGATATTAATCACACCGCCTGAAGCACCAGCACCGTAGATTGATGTCGCGCCCGATAGAACCTCAATTCGTTCAATATTGAATGGGTCGATAGAGTCTAGATGGCGGCTGATTTGACGTGAAGATTGCAGCGATACGCCATCAATCATCACCAGCATTTTTCTGCCGCGCAAGTTTTGACCGTAGTTGGTACGGGCGCCGCTGCTCACATCCAATGATGGGATAGCGCTTGCTAGGATTTCTCCTAAAGACTTACCACCACGGTATTCTTGTTCAATCTGCTGTGGTTCGATGTACCAAACAGTACCTGGAATATCACTAATGGCTTTTGGGGTACGACTAGATACCACAACCATTTTTTCGTCGGTCGAGTAATCTTGAGCTTGGGCTGTGAATACGGAACTTACCGCCGCTACTGCTAGAGCGACTGTGGAAAGTTTGAAACTTCCTTTTTCGGTTTTCATTTTATTCTCTGCAATTATCAATGAAAGGCTGCACACATTTCTTTGGCGTGATGACTTTATTTTTATTGTTTTTATTGAGAATCAAGCGGTTGAACCTAGACCAAGCGCATGCTTGTTTTTGCATTTGATTCTAAATAAGAATCATTATTATTGTGTTTTTGTTGCGAAAAAACAATATGTAAATGCGATTTATTTTCAAATGCAACAATAGGTGAGCAGATGATAATTGGTCTTTTTAGTTTGGTTTTTATTTAAGTTGTTGATTTATTTATTTGTTTTGATTTTTTTTTGAGGCGGGGTGGTTAGGGCGGCGCAGTGAGAGGCCACCCTGTTGTTCAGTTGTTTTTTAGAGAAATACTATTGATAATTTGCTCTCGTTGTTCTTGAGATACATTCATCACATCTTGGTAAGTACGCTTCATCACGCGTACATCATTCTCAAGTAGCTGAGCGAGTTTCTCTGAAGCTGCTTGGTTGTTCCCATCTAAAACGAGTTCCATGATATCTAGACGTCGTTGGCATGAACGGCTGACTGAAGATTGGATGTGCATAGAGACCAAATCGGTCGCTTTACGCAGTCGATTTTGTTGTTGCATCATACCGAGTAAGAAGCGGTTACCGGAGCTTGCTGCAAGAATTTCGTGGAAGTCTGCACTCAAAGTGAAAAGTTGGCTAGCGGTGATTGATTCTGGATTCTTGATAGCATGAACATGGCGTTCGCGACACTTTTCCAGTGCGTCGCGTTTTAGTTTCCACGTTGCTTCAAGCAGACCAGCAGGTTCAAAAATCAAACGGCATCGGTAACTTTCCGTGTGTCTTTCAAGAGAGTTAAGCACACCATCCAGTTGCCACTTGTAGCCTGGGCTGCGTCGGAATATCGCATCGTTTTCCAGTAATCTGAGCACTGACTGGACTTCACCACGATTGGCATCATAGCGTTGCTGGAGTTCATTTTCCGAAAATGAATCGCTGATCTCGCCGAAAAAGATGTCCATGAGTAGTCTCAGATAGAGTTGTTCTTGACGGGCTTGTTCTTGATTGTTTTGCTCGCCAGTTTCGATATCACATGCATCGATCTGCAACACAAACCCCTTGTATGGAACAGATTTAGCGACACCTTGATCGGACAAATGTTTGAGAACTGCTCGCATAGGAGTTCGAGAGACTTCAAACTGCTGAGCAAGAGAGGATTCATTCAAACTACTTCCTGCCACGGCGTTCTCCTCTTTGAGTCGCGTTACTATTTTGAAGAGTAAGTCCCGTTGAAGGCGTGTGATTGCTGATGTGTCCATATCGTCCAAAACTGTTCAGGGTAGTGTAAAACCTAAGGTCGGTTGTTGCGCCTAAGGCAGGTGTTTGCGCTCATGGTAAACATAAACACGAGTGAATACCATAAATTGTGTTTCTGTTGCAGAAATACAAAACGTTGTCTCGAGGGGAAAAAAGCCCAGTGATTTATTGGTCACTGGGCTTGCTCTTTGAGTATCGGTGCACGAAATCTCGTTAGCGTCTCATCAGGTAGAGGAAGTAACCTCCACCAATCAAAGAGGCGAGTAGGCCCGCCGGGAACTGCCACGGGAACCAGAGTGTTCGACCAATCCAATCAGCACAAACCATGATAATGGCGCCGAGTACCGCAGCGGTGAGCATTTGAGGTATGGCTCGATATTGGTGAAGTGAGCGAGCCATATGGGGAGCCAACAGACCGATGAAACTCAGTGGACCGATTACAATCGTGCATAACGTGGTAAGTGCCGCCACGAGCAGCAACAAAGCTAAGCGTACTACGGTCATGTTCATACCCAAGCTAGTTGTGGTGACTTCGCCTAGATTGATGAGCTCTATCCAGCGATGCAGCGACAGTGACAATGAACCGATCACTAAAATGCCGACAGCAAGCAGAATCACATCACTCCATGCGACAAGGTAGGTGGAGCCAGATAACCAAGTCAGTAGCGCGGTGGCGTTCTCATTGCCAGAGCTCATAGCGATTCTGAGCAGCGCATCCAATCCAGCACTTAATGCAATACCTGTCAGCAAGGTTTGGGTCGGCGCAAAGTTGTGTTTACGCCCCATCAGCCAGACCACACCAGTCACCGATGCTGCGCCTAATGTTCCCAAGAACATCTGCTGTTCACGCTCAATCGCACCACCCATCAAGGTACCGAGTACCAGTGCCAAAGCAGCACCCGAACTGATACCGAGAACTTCTGGGCTAGCCATTGGGTTGCTTGATATACGCTGAATGATAGTGCCAGCAAAGGCCAATCCAATACCAGCAAACAGTGCAACAAGTACCCTTGGTAAACGAAGTTCAAGCAGAGATGGACTTAACTCTAGGCTCCAACCCAGTTGGTTTCGCCCGAGTGTGATTGAAACCGCAGATATAACGACGAGTATCAACAGCATGGCAGCAAGCACCTTGCCAGTGGCAACATGTTTGAAATGTTCAATGTGTTCACCGCGAGTTTTTAGTTCGGAGTTCAATTTAGTGCGTTGTAGTAGCCATAGCAGGAAAGGTGCGCCAATCAGAGCAGTCATGGCTCCTGTTGGCAGAAGTTCACCACCTACGCCAGAAAAGGGTTGGATCATTAGGTCGACGGTTAGCAAGATAGCCGAACCAATGAAGCCACTGGTTATGATCTGTTTGGCAAGTGCTCGCACGCCGAGCATACGTGCGATGGCAGGTGCAACAATCCCGACAAAACCAACAATTCCCACTTCGCTTACGACTGCAGCTGTGATGAAAATTGCCAGTGACAAGCACAGAAGTTTAACTTGCTTGATGTTAACGCCCAGCGATGTCGCGACATTATCGCCAAACTGAAGTGAGGCTAGGGGGCGTTGTAGCATCAGCAGCAGTAACGTAGGAAGGCAGACCAAAGGTAATAAAATCTGGGTACTGGTCCAATCGTTTTGGTTGAGTACGCCTGCTCCCCAGACAAACAAACTAGTGAGTTTTTGCTCATGCAGCATGAGTAGCATGGTATTCAAGGAACCCAAAAACAGGCTAACGACCATACCTGAGAGCACCATGTGCAGTGGTGAGTAACCACGAGTTGAGCTCAACAAGAATACTAAGCCGGTAGCCAAACATCCGCCGATGAAGGCTGGAATGAAGCTCGGAAAATTCAGGCCTGCTGGTAAAAACAGAATTCCCAGCACCATGCCTAACTCTGCGCCCGCTGCTACACCTAGTGTTGTCGGAGAAGCAATTGGGTTTCGCAGCACAAACTGCATCACACACCCCGCGACAGCAAGAGCAAACCCGCAAAGCAGGGCGACGGCGATTCTGGGTAGGTAGGTTAAATGAGTAATGATGTGCTGGTAGTTGGTGGAGTCATACTCAAACAAGGTGTCCCAAATGAGCCTGATCCCTTGTGAATATGGGGCGGTTATCTGAAGCAGTGAGCCGATCACCAAAACAGCAGTGACGAGTAGCCCTGCTGTTTTGATTCCAAATACGCCGACTTTTGGCGGTGAAGCGTGAACTGAGATCATGGTTACTGATTTAAAGGTTTGTTGGTCAATTGCTCGGTGATGTGATCGCTAAATCTTTGTGCTGCGATCAGTCCACCAAATGTCCAGATAGCTGGAAGTTCAAAAACCGAATCATTGCGAGTGAAAGCCATCGCTTGCCATAGTGGAGAACTTGTCAGTTTCTTGCGCTCGTTGTCGGTAAGCGGGCCGAAAGTCATAACGTTAGCCTTTTGGTGTTCGGCGAGTTTCTCAATTCCAGCGGTGCTGAACCCCCAAAGGTTGGTTTGCTCACTCCAATCGTTTTTCAGTGCCATGGCTTGGATTGTGTCTTGAGCCAATGAACCTTCACTATGGATTCGCAGTGTCTTGTCATTGATAAAACGTGTGAAAAGAAGTGGTTGAACAGCGTTACCTGCCGCGCGTATTTGCTCTCCGTTTGCTGAAAGGCGTTGCTCAGTTTGGGCAATCACCTGCTTTGCTTGAGCTTCACGTTCAAACAGTTGACCTAATGAGCGTGTTACCGATTTTGCCGATTCTAAGGGCTGTTTCTTCTCACTGTAGATACTGTAAACCAATACCGGTGCGATTTTATTAAGCGGCTCATAGGCTGCGGCCATGTGCTTGCTGATCAAAATGACATCAGGTTGAAGTTTGGTGAGTAGTTCAAGGTTCGGCTCTCTGCGAGAACCCACATCGACAGCCTGTTCGTTAAGTTGCGGTTGAACAACCCATTGTTTGTAGCCCTCTGCATCAGCAATACCTTCGAGATCGACACCTAAACTTAGAACGGTTTCAGATAGAGCCCAATCCAGTGCGACTATTTTCGTTGGTGTGGTTTCGAAGCTAGTGGTGCCCATCTCATGAGTCACGTCTAAGGCATGAGCATTGAGACTGAAAGTGCACACAAGCAGAGTAAAGAATTTTTTCACAACACGTTCCTTTTCTTATGGGATGTAGCTGATCGGTTGACCTGTTATTGGATGACTGAAAAGTGCGAGCTCCATACCGTAGATCCTGGTGAGCGTCTCTGGAGTCATCATCTCTTGAGGGGTACCTGACGCTATGACTTGACCAGAGTGCAATGCAATCAGATGGTCACTGAACTTAGTGGCCATGTTTACGTCGTGCAGTACCATGATTACGGTCAGACCTAATGACTGATTAAGCTCGCGAATCAATGCTAAGAGCTCGTGCTGGTGGGCAACATCGAGCGCTGATGTGGGTTCATCAAGTAAGATGCATTGGCTTTGTTGGGCTAATAACATTGCGACCCAAGCACGCTGCCTCTCGCCTCCCGATAGTGTGGCGACGAATCGTTGAGAAAATTCGCTTAATCCTACTTTCTCAATCGCTTCATCGACGATTGCGTAGTCATCTTTGCTGTAACGACCAAATGCGCCTTTCCATGGATAACGACCAAAGCAAACTAATTCGCGCACAGTTACACCATCGGTGATCGGTGGGTGCTGAGGTAGGTAAGCGACTTGGTGCGCAAACTCAAGGTGACTGAACGACGAGAGTGGTTTTTGATTAAAGGAAACTTGCCCTTGAGTAGGACTATTTTGACGGCTTAATAACTTAATTAAAGTCGACTTTCCGCACCCATTATGGCCGAGTAATGTCGTGACTTTTTTAGGCTCAAAATTCAGGCTCGTAGGAGAGAGAATTGTCTTACCGTCGATTTCAAATGATGCATTGGTAAGCTGATACATAATGAAATATGAAGTTGAGTTATAGGTAAAGAGCCGTTAATGTTAGCACAATGAAATTAAAATGATAATTATTCACATAATCAATAATAATAAATTCTGATCTGGCGTTTTTCATTTCGAGTTTATTCACTCTTATTTACGCCCTTAAATTATGCTAGCAATAAATAATAAAAAGTTTCACTTAATGTCGATTGGCCTTATTTCCGCCCTGATGGGAATTGGGCAAAATGGGTTACTTGTATCACTGCCATTTTTGGTAGAGCAGTCGGCCTTTGACCTACCTACCTGGTCTGCTCTGATTGCTGTGGGCAGTTTACTCTTTCTCCCATCAGCCCCGTTTTGGGGACGATATAGCGATAAACATGGCCCAAATCGAGTGGTTATCCAAGCACTAGCGGGAATGACCATTAGTTTTCTGTTGCTTGCCGTGTTCTCTATGATAAGTCTATCGGGGGATATTAATGTAACGTTATGTTTTTTAGGGCTAATTATCGCAAGGGTTATTTATGGATGTACCGTGTCTGGAATGGTACCTGCGAGCCAGCATTGGGCAATAATATTGTGCGGAGAACAACATAGATTAAAGGCGATAACAGCGGTCAGCATTGGATTAAGTAGTGGACGATTATTGGGTCCAATTGTTTCTATTTTTGCACTAAAGTTGAATCCTTTTGCACCGTTATTTTTGATGGTTTTGTTGCCATTTATCGCCCTTATTTCTTCGTTAATTATGCCTATTCCAAAGGTCGAGTCCTCTATCTCCAATAATATAAAACGCGAATCTTGGTTACCTAATAAAAGCTTATCACCGTACCTTATTACTGGGCTGCTACTTTGTGCATCGGTTGCGTTATTGCAATACAGTTTATCGCCTTTGATCTATTCATTTACTGAATGGCCCTCAGAGAAGCTAAGCGACGCGATCGGTATTTTATTGAGCATCAGTGCTTCAATGACACTGTTTTCCCAAGTGTGGATTGTGAAAAAAGAGAAGGTGACGCCTCGAATGATGTACTGGGTTGGCTCAATCGCCTTCCTAGTTGGGATGTCGTTGTTCACCATTCCTCATTTGTTGACCTTTGGGTTGGCGATGGCTGTGACCTCCGTTGGCGCCGCATTACTGGTGCCTGCTTATACAGCGTCAGCAACCGATAAGTGGAGCAGCTCGCCGGGGACGGTGGCTGGTTATATCTCCATGTCTCACACCATAGGTTATGGAGTGGCGGCGATGTTGGCATTTAGCGTTGTGATTGATCCACTGTACCCGATTTATCTTTGTATTGCTTTTTCAGGGGTGATCGTCACTTTGGCATTGTGGACAAGAGGTGGGAGTAAGAAAAAAACCGCAGAAACGGATGTTTCGAGACAAGCTTGATAAGAGATATTTGACGATTTTGAAGCATAACCCTTGGCACATAAAGAGTGGTTATAGTCGTCATAAGTGGAAAATGAGAGTAGAACAGCTAGGCTAAATGAAAAAGCTAACCCTTTCATTTTATAAATAACATGGTCGTTGCTATGAAGAAACTAACTCTATTGTCAGTTGCTATTTTTTCCACTCTCTCTTTTTCATCTTTTGCCAAAGATTGTGATTCCTCACTGTTGCCTTCTTGGAAGGACAGCGCCAGTAAATCCGCCATTGTTAAATTTGTTGAGCAAACGAGTGACAAGCAGTCCGATACCTATGTGCCAGTAGAAGATCGTATCGCTGTCTTCGATAATGATGGCACGCTTTGGTCTGAAAAACCGTATTACTTTCAACTAGCATTCGCACTGGATCGAGTTAAAGAGATGGCATCTGAGCATCCAGAGTGGAAAACAGAAGAGCCATTTAAATCTGTGCTCGCTGATGACATAAAAAGCGTTCTGTCGAGCGGAGAAGAGGGGTTACTCAAACTTATTCTAGCGACCCATTCTGGAATGACGGTGGAGCAGTACCAGAAAGATGTCGACCAGTGGTTGGCCGTCGCCAAAGATGAGCGTTTCGACAAAGCTTATACCGAGCTTACCTATCAGCCAATGAAAGAGATGCTGACTTACCTGCAAGATAACAATTTTAAAACCTACATTGTGTCTGGTGGCGGTGTCGATTTTATGCGAGTTTGGGCTCCAGAAGCTTACAATATACCAACGGAACAGATCATCGGTAGCGCACTCAAATATAACTACAGTTACAACGATGGAAAGCCAACGGTTGTAAAAGACTCTTCTATCTTAACGATTGATGATAAAGCAGGAAAAGTCTCGAACATTCAGCATATTATTGGCAAAAAGCCGATTCTAGCCGTCGGGAATTCAGATGGCGATCAAGCGATGATGCAGTGGGCGACTAGCCAACCAAACTCAATGGCGATGATTGTTCACCACACCGATGCGGAACGTGAGTGGCAGTATGACCGTGAATCCCATGTTGGACGTTTGGATAAAGCACTTGATGAGGCGAACCAACGTGACGAATGGGTGCTAATCGATATGAAATCGGATTGGTGTCAGGTGTACTGATGGTGTTGTTAAAATGGGATAGCATGGCTGTCCCATTTTTATCATAAATGTTTAAAGCGACATTAGCCTCGAGCTTGGCTAGGCGTCGTCCCAGTCCAGTTGCTGTAGGCTCGAATAAAAGAGTTAGTCTCTTGGAATCCTAATAAGAAAGAGACCTCAATGATTGGCAGCTGCGTTTGCTGTAAATAATAGTCGGCCAACTCCTGACGTACTTTTTTGAGTACCCATTGATAGCTGTAGTTCTCTTCCGATAGCTTTCGTTGCAGAGTTCGCTTACTCATGGCTAACTGTTTTGCCACATACTCAATACTGCTCTCTCCTTGCGGTAGAGAACCAACCAAAACCGTAGAGACACGATCAAGTGTGGTGTTTTCTGCCTGCTGCGCTTCCAATCTTTGCTTTAGCTCATTATCAAACATATTGAGCATCGCCTGATTTTGGGTCAGGAAAGGAGCATTAGCATCGGTGGCTCTGAAACGAATCTGAGCCAAATCCCCTTGTTGTATTTCACACCCAAAATACGTTTCGTATGCTGCGAGTTGGTTAGGTAAGCCTGGCAACACCACCTTCAAAGGCTGAACGTGCGTGCGAGTCGCCATTCTCGCTAATTGCGTCATGAAGACCATTTCAGTTAGGTTAAGTGTTTTGGGTAATTCCCCCTCGTACCCATAGCAACCAAACGTAAGCTGCGACGCAGTATTGTCCTTTTCGATATCGAGTATCATTGGCCCAATTAATGGTTTGTAATCGCGCAAGCGCACCAGTGCAGCGTTGAGATTATCACTGCACATTGCGGCATAGATTGGTACATCACATGATTCAAAACTCAGTACTTCCGCAAGTTTGAGTGGCATTTCTGTTCCATGAGATGCGGCTTCGATGCCATGCCAAATTTGGAAGTATTGGGCAGGAGTTAGTTGCACTTTTGGTTGCTCAAAGAGCCCTTGAGGAAGACCTGCATGAGCCAGTATTTCGTGTACATCCAGACCTAGATCATTAAAGAGTACTTTCCAATTGGGTGGAATGGTGAATTTGCTGGCTCGTTTCATCTCTTTAGCCTCACTTTAAAACAGGTTTAGTTCTTTTCCATCGCTTGACGAGAAATCTTAAGCGCGGTCTTGCGTGGCAAAAGAGGGATAATCCAATTAATCATAAATTTAAGCGGTGCCTCATTGAAAGCGACAAGCTCACGCTTTTGCATCGCTTCATAACCGCACTCAGCGACAGAACGTGCGGATTTAGCATTTTTCCAGATGTCGACACCATCTAGATTACCAGCTTCAACAAAACCGGTATCGACCGCTCCAGGGCATAGGGCGGTGACACTGATGTTGTGGTCTTTGACCTCTTCCGCTATCGCTTGGCTAAATGAAGTTACGTACGCTTTGGTTGCGTAATACACTGCTTGCAATGGACCGGGCATGAAAGAAGCGGTCGATGACACGTTAAGGATTTGGCCATAATTGCGCTCAACCATGCCTTGTAAGTAAAGGTGGGTTAGGTTGGTCAGAGTCACCATATTGACTTGCATCATGGATTGTTCATCAACTAATTCTCGCTTTGCAAACTTACCGTGCCCACCAAAACCCGCGTTGTTGATCAATGTATCAATCTGAAGTTCTTTAGCTTGCGTGTAATTAAATACTTGCTGAGCGGATTCGGGTAAAGATAGGTCTTTTGCAATCACCTCTACATTGACCGAGTAAGTATTTTCCAATTGTTGTTTAAGAGCGTTAAGTTTGTCTTCTGTACGAGCGACGATGACTAAGTCATGGCCTTTTTCAGCATGAATTTTTGCGAGTTCTAAACCAATGCCGTTTGATGCGCCTGTGATAAGTACTGTTTTTGTCATGATGCTACCTTTGTGCTGTCTCGTGGTGTGTTCACATATTAGCCACTGCAGCGATCTAGGTAATATCCGATCACGACAACAAGCAATCTGATCGCGCCAAGTAGTTTAAGATCTTATTGCAAGATACTGATCGCTCTTAAAAGCCTTTCATATCACATTTTTATAAATTGATGCTTTAAGGTGTACACATTTATTAGCCTTATGAATAGAATCTCGGTCGATTGTTAATTTGGCTAAGTAATTGAACGAGAATAAAAATGAAATTGAAATCTATGTTTTTGGGTGGTTTATCTGCAACCCTACTATCGGGTTGTTTGGTTGTACCTATTGAGGAGTTACACCCAACCGCGGATCAAAAAACGATCGATACTGCAGTCGAGCATTTAAGTGATTACAAAGATATAACTGTTACTGAGAGTGGTGTTATTTATTATGTTGCCAGATTACCTGGTAGCTCTCGTTGGCTGAAGTCTCATATTATGGAATTAAGTTATCGATATTCTTGCGAAGACTTACGCTGGTTTGTCGATAGAGGGATGATTGTGAGATTGCAATTTCTAGGTGCTAGCGGCACGACGCAAGATTATGATCTTGAGCGTTGTGAAACCGAAGTCCCGACGGACTTATATGAGCGTAAAGGTTAGTTCATTTTAACTTCTCTGATAAGGCTGAAAGTTTTCTATGATTCACTGGGTCACTTATAGGTGGAGTCTATGATCTACATTTTAATAGAACTCAACTGAATGAAAACGGAGGTCAAATAATGAAGTGGCTTTTACTTTCTTTAACCTTACTCTTTGCTGTTGGTTGTCAATCAACCAGTTCGTCATCGCCTGACGATAGTTATCAGTGGGAACGTGGTGGTGGTTGCGATCACTAGATTTGCCATTACCTTTTCTAGATATAGCATAAAAATACCCTCACTTTCTGTTGAGGGTATTTTACTTGAAATCTATAAACTGATTCCATATTCATGTCTATTATCAATCTAATTCCTCATTGTTAGACTTCTCCGCAACAAAACAGCGCTCCGCCAATTGGGCATCATTTAGAGCGCGTAACTGGAGACACCACTATGCAATATGAGGGAAAAATCTACCGCCCTTGGATTGAGGCTCGCAGCATCCTGATTCAAACCACACTCGGATGCAGCATTAATACCTGTACGTTCTGTAGCATGTTTGATGATAAGCGCTTTAAGGTGCGTGATATCGAGGATGTGTTTAAAGATATTGAAGAGGCACGTCAGATCTACCCATACGTTGAGTCGATTTTCTTAACTGATGGCAATGTGATGGCAGCGCGCACCGATTACTTGTTGAAGGTACTGAATAAGCTCAAGCACACCTTTCCAGAGAGCCAAAGAATCTCTTTATATAGTGGGTTGAACGATTTTCGTCGCAAGAGTGTTGCAGAGTTGAAAGAGCTGAAAAGTGCAGGTCTTGATATGGCTTATTGCGGCTTAGAGTCTGGCGACCCAGTGGTGCTCGACCGAATTAAAAAACGCATGAGTCAAGAGCAAGCAATTGAAGGTATGGCGATGGCGAAAGAAGCAGGTATCGAAGTACTGCTGTCGTTTATCTTCGGCTTAGGTGGTCGTGAACGCTCTAAAGAGCACATCATCGAGACCACGCGTATTCTGAACATCACCAAGCCGGAACACATTGCGCCAATGGCCCTTGCGATTCAACCGGGAACCGTGATGGAGCAAGAGGTCAAAGACGGTACGTTCATTATGCCGACACAATTGCAAATCCTTGAAGAAGAAAGGTACCTACTTGAAAATTTAGAGATAGATACCTTCTACTGGGGTGATCATGGCAACAACATTGTTCCTCAGAAAGGGTATTTGTTGGATTCTCGCGAGCAATTCTTAGCGCGCGTAAATCACGCCATTGATAGTAATCCGATGGCAGCACAAAACATCATCCAAACCTATTCTTGGTAAGGATACAGGCGGGAGCGAGGTGTTCGCTCTCGTCTAATTTTAATACGATTTGTGTCTAAACATTGTTCAATGCTGTGTGCTGGATCTCATCGTTTTTAGCACTCAGTTGCTAAGGTATTTATGACACATTCTCTAATTTCAGCCTGAAGGCTCTACAAAAGGAAAGAGGTCTCTATGCTAGGTGAAAACCACTCTCTTGTTCATGAATTCCCAGAAATGAAAGATAAAATTGCTCAGCTTGCAGAGGATAATGAAAACTTTGCGACTGACATGAAAACCTACAACGACTTAGATAAAGAGATTCGTAAATTGGAGCTAAACGGCTCGCCGATTGAAGATGGTCAAATGCACCAAATGAAGCACGACCGTTCAGTGCTTAAAGACTCGCTTTATGCGCGACTAACCGCCTAACCAAGACAGTGATAAAGCAAACACAATGACTAAGCTCCTTCGGGAGCTTTTTTTGTGTCTGAAGTAGCAGAACTTGTACGGTATAGAGATTGTATTACTTCGAAAACCAAGCATAATAATCAGTATTAAATTATGACTTTCAAGTTTTTGTTGGTAATCAGATGAATATTGAACACCTGAAATTGTTTGTTCGCTTAGCTTCGACTCATAACATTAGTATGGCTGGGCAAGAGCTCGGGCTGTCACCAGCGGTTGCAAGTTCGCATATCAGTAAGCTCGAAGATAATTTGGGAGTGCGCCTTGTGCATCGTACCACCCGTAAAGTGTCATTGACCGAAGAGGGACAAGCATTTCTGCCGCATGCCGAAGAGGTGTTGTCTAGCGTAGATGCCGCTCGTTCGGCAATTGGCGTCGGCAGTGACTCTCCAACGGGCACGCTTAGGGTAACGGCATCGGCGTCATTTGGTCGTCTGCATTTGGTGCCTGCTTTGGCAGGTTTTATGGAAGCTTACCCGGGGCTTAAGGTTGACCTGCGATTGTCTGACACAGTGGTCGATATGGTCGAGGGTGGCTTTGATATTGCGATTCGTATCTCTGAGCTCAAAGACTCTTCTTTGATTGCTCGAAAGCTTGCGCCGGATGACCGTATTATCTGTGCCTCTCCTGATTACCTAATCAAATATGGTAAGCCAGTCACTCCACAAGACTTAAACGATCATCAATGTAACAGTTTGATTGGGCTTGAGAACTGGACGTTTCAGACTGAGACAGGGCCTGTCACCGTAAAAGCGAATGGTCCATTTCGTACTGATAATGGTGAGGCTCTGAGAGATGCTGCTATTGGCGGAGTCGGTCTCGCCATTGCCTCAACATGGTGTGTTTACGATAAGCTAAAAAGTGGTGAGCTTGTTCGCGTGTTAGACGACTACCCGCTCACATCTGAGCCATCTATTTGGGCTGTCTATCCTAGTTCGCGTCTATTGGCGCCGAAAGTACGTGCATTCATTGATTATTTCTCTGAGCACTATGGGACGCCACCCTACTGGGATATGTAGTTTCAGGTTGACAGTCAAATGTGAAAAGCCCGCATCTTAGCGGGCTTTGTTGTATTCGCTGTTCGTAACTCGCTTAAGCTAGCTTTTGGGCAAGCGTGTGTTCAATCGACTCAATCACCAGTTGCGATTTATTACCATGAGCGGCATCTGGATGTGGGTTTGCAAATACTCCATTATCGTTATCGAAATATTTGCCATGAGCGTTCGCAAACTCATCGGATAGCGATGCGCGTACCAAGATATCCGAGCCAATGCTTAAGTCACCGCCCGCAATTCCGTAGGCATCTTTTACCATTTTACTACCAAGTAGTGATGCCGGGTTCACCGCCACAACCATTGGACCAACGCCTGCTAACTCGTTTGCCATTTCGCGAGTCCACATAGTGATAGCGAGCTTACTTTGTGCATAGGCTTCTCCATCTGACAGTGGTTTACGACCCTCTAACGCATCAATACTCACAGGCGCTTGAGCTGCAGAAGATAGATTCACCACTCGGCTTGAGCTGTCCAACAGTGGTAGTAATCGCTTGGTTAGGTGATATGGTGCGAGCGTATTGACCACAAAGCGCACATCCAAATCATCTGAAGTGATTGGGTTTGGCGTGTTGAACACACCCGCATTATTGATCAGCACGTCGAGTTTAGACTGCTCTGCTAATACTTTGCTCGCCAAGGCTTCTACGTCCGCCAATATCGATAAATCCGCCACATAGCTTTCAATCTTTGCTGTGTCTGAAATGTTCGCGAGCTTTTGTTCAACGTCTTTTAATTTTTGTGGATTGCGACCGTGCAACAGAACGTGATGACCTTGTTCAACCAGTGTTTTTGCTGTTTCAAAGCCAATGCCATCAGTAGCGCCTGTAATCAGAATAACTTTTTGCATGGTATCTATTCCTTATTGAAACGCTGAGTGAGCAAGCGTTTATGTGTTTGGTTTCGTTGAGATAAAGCATAGCAAGGTTTTGAAATGGTGATAATTAACGGGCTGGTGAAAACACTCTTTAGATTTCGTTGAAAATAAAAAAGCTTAGTCGGGGGAAGACTAAGCTTTTGCTTGCTCGAATTAGCTAGGTGCTGTTAGCTCACTTGAGAAAAACTCACCACTTTTTGCTCAAGTGTCGTCTTTAAGTAGTCCGTCACCATTTGTTGTTCTTCATCGCTCATGTATAAGCCAAGTTTGGTACGACGCCATAACATATCTTCTGAAGTTTGAGACATCTCTTGCGTGATCAAGTAGTCGATTTCACGTTGGTAAACACCATGTGCTTCCGACGAGAACTTCTTACCAAGATCTTCTTCACAAGTTGCACCTGCGAGTAGATCCCAAGTCTGAGTACCAAACTGCGTGATGTAACGAAGCAGTAGACCTTTTGAAGCCCAAGGATACTTAGAGTTCATCATGTCAGCCAATTGTTCGCGACCGCAGCTAAAGTTACCACCTGGTAGCGTATCGGTTGCTGTCCACGCTGGTCCCATGTTTGGTAGGAACGGTTCTAGCTTCTTCAATGCAGCTTCACCAAGCTTACGGTAAGTCGTGAGCTTGCCACCAAATACTGAAAGCAGTGGTGCTTGATCAAGTTCAGCATCAAGCTCTAGCGTGTAGTCACGCGTGATCGCTTGTGGTGAGTCAGACTCGTCATCACAAAGTGGTCTCACGCCGCTGTATGTCCAAACCACATCTTCGGTAGTTAGCTGCTGCACAAAGTGCTGATTAACAATATCGATTAGGTAATCGACTTCATCATCAGAGATCGCAACTTCGCGAGGATCGCCTTTGTACTCAACATCTGTTGTACCGATGATCGAGAACTTATCTAGATAAGGGATCATGAAGACGATACGATTATCTTTGTTTTGAAGAATATACGCTTGAGGCTCATCGTGAATACGTGGTACGACAATGTGTGAACCTTTGATCAGGCGAATATTACGTGGTGATTCCTGTTCAAGGCCATCATCAAAGAACTGTTTCACCCAAGGACCCGCCGCGTTCACTAGGGCTTTGGCTTTACGTTCGAATGTTTGATCTGTCATTACGTCGCGGATCGTTACTACCCATACACCGCCTTCTCTGCGTGCTGCTTCTACGCGACAGTAGTTACGCGTTTCAGCGCCATTTTCTTTCGCTGCAAGTACATTCAGCAATACCATTCGAGCATCATCTACCCAGCAGTCTGAGTATTCGAAACCGACTTTCATTTCAGGTTTCAGTAGGCCTGATTGCGCTAGGTTAACTGTTTTACTTGCTGGAAGCGTAGTTCGTTTACCCAAGTTATCGTAAAGGAATAGGCCACAGCGAATCATCCACGCTGGACGCAAGAATGGGCGATGCGGTAAACGAAAGCGCATTGGTTGCGCGATGTGTGGCGCTTTTCTTAACAGAACTTCACGTTCTGCTAGCGCTTCTGATACTAAACGAAACTCGTAGTGTTCTAGGTAGCGTAGGCCACCGTGAATGAGTTTTGAACTTGCCGATGACGTTGCTGATGCGTAGTCGCTAGCTTCGTATAAGCCTACCGTTAGGCCGCGTCCAGCTGCATCGGCTGCGATACCTGCGCCATTAATACCACCACCGATAACGATCAAATCTAAAGTGGAGGATGAACCATTATTTGTATTATGTTGTTGAGCACTCATGATTTTGACCTCTTGGTGAGCGAACGAGCATTTTTGAAACTCATTGAATCCTACTGCAACTTTCGTTTTTGGTCACTATTTATTTTCGTTTATGCGCGTTTAATGTGATTTGAACATAAAAAAACCTCTATTCGATATCGAATAGAGGTTTTTATTAACAATTGATTAAAGTGTAGACTGATTTTTTGCGTAAGCGAACATATCTGAGTGCAAATGATAGATTCGCGAAATCAATGCCTATTCTGAAGGAGCTGAGCGCGTTTCAATCACTTCTAGAGGAATTTCAGCTTCTTTAAGAATGGTGTGAATCTCTTCTGGCGGCTGCTGGTTAGTGAAAACCATGTGTGCTTGATTAATATTGCCTAACTTCACCATCGCATTACGACCGAACTTAGAGTGGTCGACAGCAATGAAGATACTGCGGCTGTTCTCGATGATGGCCTGTTTTACTCGCACTTCATGGTAATCAAAATCGAGCAGTGAGCCGTCGAAGTCGATGCCACTGATACCTAGGATGCCAAAGTCTAGGCGGAACTGTTTGACGAAATCGAGCGTCGCTTCGCCCATGATTCCACCATCTTTATTTCGCACTTCGCCGCCAGCGAGGATTACCTTGATCTCAGGGTTAGCCAGCAGGATAGTCGCGACATTGATGTTGTTCGTCACAACACGCAGCTGTTTATGGTTCTTATTGAGGGCACGAGCGACGGCTTCCGGTGTAGTACCAATATCAATGAACAGAGTCGCGCCATCTGGAATGTGTTTCACCACCTCGTCAGCAATGACGTCTTTTTCATTGAAGTTTAGCGTTTTACGCGTGTTGTAAGAGGTATTTTCAGAGCTTAAAGGAATAGTGGCACCACCGTGGTAGCGGCGGATTTTGTTGCTGTCTGCGAGCTCATTGAGGTCGCGTCGAATGGTTTGTGGGCTTACATCAAACTTCTCAACGAGTTCGTCTGTGCTGACGTATCCCTGTGTTTTCACCAGATCGACAATCTGCTGGTGCCTTGGTATCTGCTTCACTTACTGCTCCCATGTGCCTAGATCTTGCTCTAGAACACCAATTTCGAAAATATATACTCGCTCTATTGTGCGCGAATTGGCGCGATGTGAGAAGTTTCTATGCTGAGTTATCGGGGCTAAAACGCAAAAAGAGCACGACAGGCGTGCTCTTTTGAGTTTCGTTTGGTGATTTTGGTTAAATCACACCCGATTTATAACGAATTAATCTTCGTTTTCTTCATCGTCGTGAAGCTCAGACCATACTTGTGCACACTTGATTGCACGTTTCCAGCCTTTGTAGCGACGGTTACGCTTCTCTTCGTCATGGTGCGGTTCGAATGTGCGATCAAGAACGGCTTTGTCTTGAAGCTCATCGATGCTGTCCCAGAAGCCAACTGCAAGACCCGCAAGGTAAGCTGCACCTAGGGCTGTTACTTCGGTTACTTCAGGACGGTGAACTTCTGTATCCAGAACGTCAGATTGGAACTGCATCAAGAAGTTGTTCGCTACCGCGCCGCCATCAACACGTAAGTTTGCTAGTTTGATGCCAGAATCCGCTTGCATTGCGTCTAGTACGTCGCGAGTTTGATAAGCGATGCCTTCCAGTGTCGCACGAATGATGTGGTTAGAGTTAACACCACGAGTTAGACCAACAATAGTACCGCGAGCGTAAGCATCCCAGTATGGTGCGCCTAGACCAGTAAATGCAGGAACAACGTAAACACCATTTGACGTATCTACTTTTGTTGCGAAGTACTCAGAGTCTTTCGCATCAGCCAGAAGCTTCATTTCGTCACGTAGCCATTGAATTGATGCGCCACCCATGAATACCGCACCTTCCAGTGCGTAAGCTGGTTCGCCTTTAGGGCCACATGCTAGTGTCGTTAGTAGACCGTTTTTCGATGTTACTTTCTCTTGGCCTGTGTTCATTAGAAGGAAACAACCCGTACCGTAGGTGTTCTTCGCTTGCCCCGCTTCTACACACATTTGACCGTAAAGTGCTGCTTGTTGGTCACCCGCAATACCTGCGATTGGGATACGAGTACCGCCTTTACCACCCAAGTTAGTTTGGCCGTAAACCTCAGAGGAGCGTTTCACTTCAGGCATCATTGATGCTGGGATACCCATTTCGTCTAGTAGCTTGCTGTCCCAACATAGGTCGTTGATGTTAAACAGCATAGTACGTGATGCGTTTGTGTAATCCGTTACGTGAACGCGGCCTTGAGTCATCTTCCAAACTAGCCATGTATCGACAGTACCGAATAGTAGCTTACCAGCTTCAGCGTCTTCGCGTGCGCCTTCAACGTTGTCTAGAATCCATTTAACTTTGGTACCTGAGAAGTACGGGTCAAGGACTAAACCTGTATTGTCACGTACGTAATCTTCTAGGCCACGCGCTTTTAGGTCTTCACAGATATCAGCGGTACGACGACATTGCCATACAATTGCGTTGTAAACAGGTTTGCCAGTCTCTTTGTTCCAAACAATCGTTGTTTCACGTTGGTTGGTGATACCGATACCAGCAAGTTCGTCACTGCGGATGCCTGCTTTCGCTAGTGCTTCAACCAGAGTTGAGCTTTGCGTTGCCCAAATCTCCATTGGATCGTGCTCTACCCAGCCTGCTTTTGGATAGATTTGAGTAAACTCTCGTTGAGAAGAGCTAACAATGTTCGCATCATGGTCGAGGATAACAGCGCGAGAGCTTGTTGTGCCTTGGTCTAGCGCTACAATATATTTTTGCTCGGTCATGGTAAGAATCCTTTTTATTTCGTTATCTATATTTTAGTAAATGTTGGAAGGCTTAGGGGTTAAGCACGAGCTTGTTCAGCTTCTTCTTCTGTTTCACATTGATTCGGAATAGTACAACCTTGGCCCGTTGCAGGTAGGTATGCAGCGATGGCTTTCGGGTATAACCAGCCGCCAAAACACGCACCAGCAATTGGAGCAAGAATTGGAACAATAAAGTAAGGGATGTCGCGAGCACCGCTCAGTGCGTAGTCCCAACCTGCAAAGTAAGCGAATAGCTTAGGACCGAAGTCACGCGCTGGGTTCATCGCGAAACCTGTTAGTGGACCTAAAGAGCCACCAATTACAGCGATCAGAATACCGATAAGCAGTGGGTTCATTGCACCGCGAGAAGCACCGTTGTTTTCATCGCCAAGCGCAAGAATGGCAAACATCAGAACAGCTGTAATCACAAATTCCACAGCAAAAGCGCCAAAGAAAGAAAGGGAAGCGTGTGGGTAAGTCGAGAAAATACCAGCTGTTGCAAGAGCATCTTGGCTGCTACGTACGAAGTTATTCGCGATTTCATAGTCAGTAAACAAGTTGCTGTAAAGAGTGTATACCAGCGCTGCTGAGCAGAATGCGCCAAGCATTTGAGAGATGATGTAAGGCACAACCTTCGCCTTATCAAACCCGTGGAACATAGCCAGTGCGATAGTCACTGCAGGGTTAATGTGTGCACCAGATACGCCAGCAGTACAGTAAATTGCGATGGTCACGCCGAAGCCCCATACAATACTGATCTCCCATTGACCAAATGCTGCGCCAGTTAGTACGAGTGCAGCTACACAGCCTACACCGAAGAAAATAAGTAGTCCTGTCCCTATAAATTCTGCTAAGCATTCGCCGAATAAAGAGGGGTGTTTTTTTATTGTCATTGTTCGAGTCCTTGTTAGTTTGCTTGTCTAGCACGTGTATTGTGCATATATTTGCGAACCCGAAAACAAACGAACATTAAAAATGAGCGTTTGAGCATGAATTTGTTAATGAAACGCGGTTTTATTGTTAATTAGCGCAACTTTGATCACAAATGAAACTCATATGAAAGAAGAGTGGGTATTTCGATGGTTGTTTTGATGACAGTTGCGAACGTTCACTTCGAGCTAAAGCTACTCGTATGCGCTGCAATGCACAACTGGTACGACAAGCCGAGAGTTTGATTTTGTGACGTTACTGCCTTGATGACCGAAATGTAATCAAACGGTTGTTTAAATTGCGCGCAAGAGTCTCTGGTACTGAAACTGGACTTTCTAAATGTGATGTGGTCGTGTGGCTTGTTTTATTGTTGTTACTTTTTTTATTTTCGAAGTTCGTAGTCAAGAATCGAATTGCAGTAACGATGTATCGTTTGAGGAAAGCAGTCGTACTTATCTCCATTTTACGACCGCTTTTGTTTCACCTAACTCCTTTCCCTTATCCTTATGCCAATGCTTTTACTTTGCCTTTACTGACCAGAAGATCACGGGCTGAATCGTAAGCCCAGTTAAAGCCAATCGCATACACCACGAAGAAAACAACTAAGCCAATATCCATGATAAGCACGGTTAGAAAGTCGAGTTTAAGTACCCACATCAACACTGGTAGTGTCACGGTCATTAACCCAAGCTCAAAGCCAAGCCCGTGTAATACGCGCGTTTTTTTGGTTCGTTTTGTTCTGTCCGCTCCAAAGATTTTGTCGTAGCCGTAGTTGTAGACATAGTTCCAAGCCATGGCAATTAGCGACATCGCAAGCGCTAACCCCGCCATTTCCCCAGCGCCGTTACCAGTAATGTAGGTGGCAAGCCCTGCCATTAAAACTAATGCAACTAGCTCAAATAGCACCATGTGTAAGATTCGTTCTTTATGTGACATGTCGTTTTCTCTTTTCTATTCAGTTGGGCATTTGTCCCCTTCAATGGTGGCAATAATATCGATTATGTTGATAATAAAAAGATAGTAACCATCACTAATGGTGATGATAGGCGGGTGGTATGTACAATATAGAACAACTCAAAATGTTCGCTTATGCGGTAGAACTGGGTTCATTTTCAGCAAGTGCGCGAAGGCTAGGGAAAGTCCAATCTGCCGTAAGCCAAGGTATTAGTAATCTGGAAATCGATTTCAATACCACGCTATTTGATCGCTCAACTCGGAAGCCGACACTCACTCGTGAAGGTGAGCAGATTTACAAGCAAGTGAAAGCGATCATTATGCAGGTCGAAGATTTGAACGTAATGGTTAACGCCATTAATGATCAACAAGAGGGGCTGATTAGATTGGCGCTCGACGATTCACTGCTAGTCCCGAATTTGTCACCGATACTGAAAGAGTTCAGCGCGCATTTCCCTGCCACAGAGGTTGAGTTGATCGCTTGCACCACCACAGAGGTGAACCCGTTTGTACAGCAGGAGAAAGCGGATATCGGTTTAATGTTCACTGACTTGGCGTTTGATGTTGGCTCCGAGCCCTGTTTTATTGGTCATCTGCCGTTTGTGGCGGTCTGCCATCCCAATCATCCCCTTGCTTGTGTTCCAGAAGCGAGGTTGCCTGACTTGCTTCCCCATCGACAGCTAATGTTGAGGGGCGATAAGGGCAAGCTGATGGATCAGTTCCCTTTGATTGCTGGGAAAGTGTGGTGGTCGAACAGTTTTATCGTGATTAAAGAGATGTTGTTGGGCAGTGATATTGGCTGGGCATACCTACCAGAGCACCTAGTTAGAGACGAGATAGATAAGAAGCAGCTGGTGGAAATTAACATCGCCTTTGATCATAAAACTTGGTCGCCTCCAGTGGATCTGATTTTGTCGAAGACCAAAAACAAAGGTCCTGCGCTTAAGTGGTTGGAGCATGGTTTAAAGAGTTTGCTCGATTAAATGTCTGTGCAGCTGTTCAATGATGTTCGGAAATTAAAAAGGCTCATACCTTTCGGAATGAGCCTTTGGTTTCTGTATCAATAGTGATTATATCCGCTCACACTAGTTAAGCGTTTTTACTGTTTGACCTGAGTAATATTTGTCTTTCATTTTCAGAGCGACGTTTACTAGGTAAATCAGGACTGGTACTTCGATTAGTGGGCCAATAACGCCTGCGAATGCTTGGTCAGAGTTGATGCCAAATACCGCGATAGAGACTGCAATCGCCAATTCAAAGTTGTTACCCGTTGCGGTGAAAGCGATCGATGCGTTCTTGTCGTAATCGATGCCCATCTTTTTACCGATAAAGAAGCTGATAACGAACATCACGGTGAAGTAAATTGTCAGCGGAATCGCGATTAACAGTACATCCATTGGCAGTTCAACAATCATCTCACCTTTTAGGCTGAACATCAGAACAATGGTTGCTAATAGTGCAATCAAAGTCATTGGAGAAATGCGTGGGATGAATACCTCTGTGTACCACTGTTCACCTTTCATCGAAACCAAGATCTTACGGCTTAGGAAACCTGCTAAGAACGGGATGCCTAGGTAGATCAGTACACTATGGGCGATATCAATCATAGAGATATCAACCATCATGCCTTCGTAACCAAACACAGGTGGCAATACGCTGATGAACAGCCAAGCCATAAAGCTGTAGCTCACGACTTGGAAAGCGCTGTTGAGAGCAACTAAAGCCGCGCCGTACTCTTTGTTACCGCCACCGATGTCATTCCAAACCAACACCATTGCCACACAGCGAGCAAGGCCAATTAGGATAACGCCGACCATGTAACCTGGGTGGTCACCCAAGAATGTAATCGCAAGAACAAACATCAAGATTGGGCCAACGATCCAGTTCATGATGAGTGACAGTTTGATCGCTTGTTTATCTTTAACCACGGTGCCCAATAGGCTGTAGTTTACCTTAGCCAGTGGCGGATACATCATTAGGATCAGACCAATAGCCAATGGAATATTGGTGCTGCCTACTGACATTGATTCGTTCCACTGTTCAATTTGTGGAAACATAATACCCAGAAGGACACCCAGTCCCATGGCGATGAAGATCCAGAGTGTTAAGTAGCGATCTAGAAAACTCAACTTCGGTTTCATACTATTCTCTCTATTGTTATCGCTAATCGTCGAAAGACGATTGATTAAGGCAAAAAAACACACTAATGGGAACAGATCATTTTCGGTCTGTCACTTAGTGTGATCGTTGTTTTCTAGCCAATAATGGCTGTTACTTCAATATGTTATTAAAGATAGATTCAAAGCGCTGAATATTGTCGCGGTCAATGCGGTAACACATCTTAGGTGGGATGGATTCCGCTGTAATAAAACCGCTGGCTTTCAAAATTCTTAGGTGCTCGGAAACTGTCGATTGAGCCAGACCCAATTCGCTAACCAAGTCACTATTCAAACAACCACCGGCCTTCTCTAAAGCAGAGAGAATACTCAAAATACGTATTCTTGCAGGATGAGCAAGTGCTTTGGCTAGGGCTGCCATCTCTTGTTCCGCTTCACTGTTGCCAGGTGGCAGCGTACCGCAGTTACCCTTCGCTTCGCATTGTGCTGTCATGGTGATGTTTCGCTTACTACTAATCGTTAAAAGACGATTAATAGTAAGCCGATTTACCGAGTCGGTCAAATTTATCTTTTCTAACTCGCACATTTACCGTTATCTGATTACTATTTTTCTATATCTATCATGTGTTTATTGGCTTTTCTCTCCAAGCCAATAGAGTGGCCATGCTTGGTTTTTATTGCTGTTGTTTAACAGAGTACCAATAAAAACAAGAGCCAAACTGCCGCTTAATACCGGCGTGATCAGAAATGTCCAATCAATATTGGCGGTGCCAGCGAGCGCTATAACAATAGGGTTAGCTCCCGCTGGTGGATGAACCGCTCGGAAGTGTTGCATCAACATGATGGCAGTTCCGACTGCGATCGCCATGACGACGTATGAATCACCAAATGCAAATAGAGCAGATAATCCCACGGCAGCCGAAATGAAGTGGCCGAGTACGATGTTTCTCGGTTGCGCTAGCGGCGAAGTGGGCACGGCAAATAGCAGTACACACGTGGCTCCAAATGGCGCCATTAACCAAGGTATTCCTGAATAATCCGCAAGCAGAGACAACACTAAAATTCCTGCAGTTCCACCGACAAATCCTTTTAACTTTTGCATTGCGTCAGCTTTGGGTGGTAGCGCGCCTCCACCTGATAATCGACTTCTCATATTCATCTCCTCGACTAGGATAGTTTGATATTTTAAAGTGTACAGATCTGTACCGTTTGATTTGAATGATACCGATCTGTACACTTCTTGCAACGACAGATTTCAAACTGTGTTTTTGAATTTATCTAACGAGTTGAAAGTAATGAGTAAAAAAGATCTAATTCTAGACGTGGCAGAGTCTCTATTTAATCGGCTTGGTTACACCGCGGTGGGTGTCGATATGATTCGTGACGAAGCGGGTGTTTCAAAGACTTCGATGTATCGTCATTTTGGTTCTAAAACCAAGCTCATTGAATCGGTATTGGCAAGGCGCCATCAGAGATTTGAAGAGAGTTTAGTGGCCTGTATAGCTGAAGCTCGGAGTTCGCAAGAAAAGCTATCTTCACTGTTGGACTGGCATTTCAACTGGTTCGCACAAAACGATTTTAAGGGCTGTATGTTCATGCATGCTCTGGCTGAGTTTAAGGAGTCTGAAAGCGAGATTGCTCACTTATCTCAACAGCATAAAACTTGGATAAAAAGCCTTCTTGATCAGGTGATTAGTGCATCATCAAACGACGATGTTCGCTCAGAAATGATGATGGTATTTTTAGAAGGTCTTATTGTTAGAAGCGAGTTTGAAAGATTGGAAGCAGATAAAGATCATTACCATAAAACTTGGTTGACGCTAGCTGGATACTGATTCTGATATAGAAAGAAAGGCGTGTTTAGGACAAGAAATAGCGCTCCTTGTTGAGATATACTCTCGCTCTTAGCTCGCCATGGCGGGTAAATGACAATAATTTTAAGGTAAGTTTTGAAGATGCCACACCACAACATTAAATTTATCGCTGCTGATATGGACGGTACTCTACTCAATGAGCACGGTAAGCTCGATCCTGCATTTTTTGACCTGTATGAGAAGCTAGAAGCGCAAGATATTATGTTCGCCGCTGCTTCTGGTCGCCAGTACTACAGCCTGATGGAGACCTTTGCGCCGATTAAAGATCGCATGATGTTTGTTGCTGAAAACGGCACACTAGTGATGCATAAAGGCGAAGAGCTTTATAGCTGCACGATCGATAAAGCATCGATTCAAGCGCTCATCAAAGAGGCGCGCAAGATTGAAGGCGCTCATTTGGTTCTTTGCGGTAAGAAATCTGCGTATATTGAAACGCAAGACGAGCAAGCGACAACTGAATTCGCAAAATACTATCACCGTTGCGAGCTGGTGGATGATCTACTGGCGGTTGACGATGAATTCATCAAAGTTGCGATTTGTCATTTCGGTGGCTCGCAAGAGTTTGTGAATCCTTCTATCAACGAGAAGTTTGGTGAAGATTTTCAAGTCGTCGTCAGTGCTAAAATTTGGTTGGATGTAATGAATGCGGAAGCCTCAAAAGGTGCGGCGATCAAACATCTTCAGAATACCTTGGGCTTCACATACGAACAGACGATGAGCTTTGGTGATTACCTCAACGATTACGAGATGCTAAAAGAGAGCTACCACTCGTATGCGATGGATAATGCGCATCCACAATTGAAAGAGATTGCGCGTTTCAGTGCGCCAAGCAATAAAGAAGCGGGTGTTTTCCAAGTGATTGAAAAGCTTCTCAACTAAATCATTCAACGCCTTACTTATGCATCGAAAACCAGCTCTCTATGTGAGCTGGTTTTTATTGAGCGTTTCTTACGAATAGAAGCTAAACACATTGATTCGACAGAGTGCACTCTGGGCTAATCTGCTTAACAAGCTGTGTCATCCAAAGTGCTGCGGCTAGTACAATAATTCCTACAATCACAAACCCGTACACAATCGCATCAGTTGAGGCTAAGAAGGCGATCAGCACGTAACTTAAGCTTTGCGTCATAGTGGCGAATAAGGTTAGGCCACCATCAACGCGTCCTCGATGAGCCATGTCTACGGAATGGTGCATCCAGTTAGTCCTTGCGATTCGATTGAGAGCATTGAACGCCCCTAGTGCTAAGGTTAGCGCGATGATGTAAACCGGATCGCTGAGCTGGCCAATGGCGATCAAGGTTAAACCAATGATCAGCATCGACAGTTGCATGATGGTTTGATGAGAAGCCATTTTTAGGATTTTAGGTATCAACAAACCAATAACCAAAGCTCCCACTCCTAAAGCTATGTTGTAAAGGGCCAACCAATCACCAGTGATGTTGATTTCAGAGAACCAGATTGGAACCAGACGACTTAGAAAAGTAAGTACCGGATAAGAGAGACACGACGCCATTAAAAAAGCAAAGAAAGAGGGCGATTGAATAACGAGTGTCCTTATCTCAATCAGTTGTTGTTTGAATGGTGTACGAACTGATGATTTTATACGACGTTGGTAAGGGGTTAGCAGGTAACTTAAGGTAGCTAACAAAGAGGCGATGCCTGCAAACAACCCAAACTCAATAATGCTCCACTGTTCCAGCAGAATCACTCCCAGAGCGCCAGCGCCTAGCGTCGTCGATTGCATGACAACCTCTTGATAACTTGAGATCTTCGCATACTCCGTTTGGTCGTAGTTTTCTTGAGTAAACGCATTATTGGTGTGCCAAGCTAAGTTGCTCGATACCCAAAAGATCAGTTGCGCGGCCCCTAACACCCATAGGCTTCCCCAGCCGATAACGTAGATGAAAGCGACCAAAAATGCCGTCATAAATTGAATGACCTGCATCCATACCAAGATGTTTTTGCGTGAATGTCTGTCAATCAAGGCTGAGAAATAGGGTGTTGAACAGAAAGTAGTGAGGGTACAAGCCAGTGCCGTGAGTGCGACGAATTCACCTTGACCGGGCTGGCTGAGCATTAACCAAGGTAATGCCAACATAAAGAGACCAGAACTAATGCCATCAAAGAATCGTCCTGCGAGGTAGGGTGGGGTTTTACTTTTCATACTCTGTCCATGTAATTGTGTTCGTTTTGGGTTACTCTAAATCCTAAAGTTAACTTGAGGTCAACGGCTTTTAGGAGAAAGTTTATGCATATGACAGTAGGGCAGGTGGCTAAGCGAGCTGGTGTAAGTGTGCCAACGCTACACTTCTATGAGCAGAAAGGACTTATCACCAGTACTCGAGATCAAGGGAATCGTCGCCAGTTTGATCGACAAATTCTAAGAAGAATTGCAGTCATTAAAGCGGCGCAAAATATCGGCTTGTCTCTACAAGAGATCATTGATGCGTTAGCAACGCTGCCCACTCATCGAGCGCCTAAGAAAGAGGAGTGGGAGCAACTTGCTCTGGATTGGAATAAGCAGTTAGAAGCAAAGATTCAAAGCTTAAAAACACTGCAAAGTGAGTTAAGTGGCTGTATCTATTGTGGCTGTTTATCGATGGAGAAATGCAAACTTTACAACCCTGATGACACTAAAGGTGTGCATCAAACTGGGGGGAGTTTGATTCAAGGAAGGCCAGAAAACCAAGAGTAGTTAAGGCGCTTTTCAAGGCAAATCAATGTATATAAGCTAGAACTAATTTGTAGTTGAACGACTGTTCATAATTATCTATATTATCTCGACCAGCATAACTGTACGTAGAGTACTAAGTGAAAAACGATGAGTAATAAAATCCAGTTAGATGTAGTTTCCGATGTCATGTGTCCTTGGTGCGTGGTCGGTTACAAGAATTTGGAAAAGGCGATTCATGAGCTTGGACTAGAACAGAAGATTGGGCTTACTTGGCAGCCTTTTGAGCTAAACCCAGACATGCCACAAGAGGGTGAAAACCTTCGTGAGCATCTGATGCGTAAATACCAAATCAGTGCGGAGCAGAGTCAGCAAAATCGTCTAAATATCGCTGAACGTGGTAAAGAGGTTGGCTTTACATTCGATTTTTACGATGAAATGAGAATGGTAAACTCCCGTCACCTTCACGTATTGCTCGAATATGCTAATGAGCATGGCAAACAAACCGACCTTAAACTGCGTTTCTTCACTGCACACTTTAGCGAACAGAAAGACCTTTCTGACCTTAATGTGGTGAAAGGCGAGTTAGAACAAGTTGGTCTAGACGCAGAAAAAGCGCTTGAGCGTTTGAGTCAGGCATCTCACATCGAGCAAGTAGAGGCGCAAGAGTTCCAATGGCAAAGATTAGGTATATCTTCTGTTCCTACGGTTGTGATCAACCGAACCAGCGCTGTGACGGGTGCACAAACGGTAGAAACGTATAAGCAGATCTTACTCGAAGAGCTAGAACAAGAGTCATAACCATCTGCATAGCCTATTGAGAGTGTTTGCTGTTTTGTGACTACGTCGTTTTACAGCAAACATATGAATCGATAGGCTATTTTTATTCCCTTCGTCATTCTCAGGATCTTTATGGATTCGCTGTCTCTCGCCCAAGCTCGAAAAATTATTCTGCACTCTCAACTGTTGCCGCCTAAGCAGGTCAAACAGTCCTCTAAAGCAGTCACTTTGTCAGCTCTTGAGCAGCTTGGTTATATCCAAATTGACACTATTTCAGTGATCCAGCGTGCTCATCACCATACGCTTTGGAATCGAAATGCTCGCTATCAACCCAAAGATCTTGATGTACTGCTCGAACAAAAGCAGGTCTTTGAGTATTGGTCGCACGCTGCCGCTTACCTACCAATGCGTGATTATCGCTACAGCCTGTATCGTAAAAACGGCTTTAAAACTGGACAGCTGAAACACTGGTATAAGAAAGATCAAAGCTTGATGGACGATGTACTAAAACGAATTGAGCAAGAAGGTCCGTTAATGGCCAAAGACTTTGAGGGTGAACGGGCTAACAAAGGTGGATGGGGCGGTAAACCTGCCAAACAAGCGTTGGAAACCTTGTTTATGCAGGGGGACTTGATGGTGCCTAAGCGGGTTAATTTTCACAAGGTGTATGATTTAACCGAGCGCGTCGTTCCTAGCCACATTGATACCAGCGTGCCCAGCGAGTTCGAATACGCTCGTTATCTGATCGTCCAATTCTTACAGGCGAATGGAGTGGGGCTTGTTTCGGAAATGAGTTACCTACTGAAGAACGTCAAGCCGCTGCTTAACCAAGTCTTACAGCAGATGCTAGAGGAGGGCGAGGTGATAGAGGTTGCCATTAATCAGCACGCTTACTATTTACTTCCACACTCACTCGACCTGCTCAAGCGACCATTGAGCCGAGGTAAACTCAAAATCTTATCGCCGTTTGATAATCTTCTGATTCAAAGAAAGCGAATGAATGCCCTGTTCAACTTTGATTATCTGATCGAATGTTATGTCCCAGAAGCCAAGCGCCGATATGGCTATTTTAGCTTGCCTTTGCTGTGGCAGGGCGAGTTGGTAGCGCGCATGGATTGTAAAGTCGACCGTAAACAAGGGTGTTTACACATCAACAACCTAGTGCTCGAAAGTAAGGTCAAACAGCTTGAGTCGTTTGTTGAAGCCTTAGTGCAGGAGCTGAAACACTTCATGGCGTTTAATCAATGCTCACAGTGCGTTGTTCATCAGTCTACGCCACAGGCGGTTCGTGATGTTTTGATGGAGCGTTTAAAGGCTCTATTAGGTTAGGTTTAACCCGCTCAGCAAAAAATCGACAAAAGTTCTGTTTTTCAAAGAGAGTTGCTTAGTTTTGTACAGCAGGTGAACCGGTTTCGGTTTGGGCGCGCATCCTGGCAAAATCTCTTTCAATGTTCCTTTTTCTAACTCCTCTTCAACCAAAATTCGAGGTTGAAGTAATACGCCTACCCCTTGCAAAGCGGCATAGCGAAGTACATCCCCGTTGTTTGAATGCAATCGAACGTGGTCTGAGGTTCCAGAGTGAATCGCAGTCTGCTTAGTTTGGCTATCACCGCGGCTAGAGTAACTGAAACCTAAAGATGGGTGGTTAGCTAAGTCATCGACCGATTCAATCTTAGGATGGTTTTCTAAATAGCAGGGGGAAACGGCATAAATCATCTCATAGTCACCCAGATGACGAGCAACCAAGCTGGAGTCGGTGAGTTCCCCAATACGCACAATCAAATCGATGTCCGAAGAGTAAGGATCAACGAGGTCATTGTTTAGCATCAGTTCAACGTTAATACTTGGGTGCAGGCTTAAGAACTTGGCAATGATGGGAGCTAACACCTTATTTCCATAGGTGATAGGGCTGTTAATTTTCACCGTTCCTTGCGGCTTGTTTTCGAGTGTCTGAATTAGATTTTCTGCGTTACTGATATCTTCCAATATCCGCTTACACTCGTGGTAATAGAGCTGGCCGGAGTCGGTTAAAGACTGTTTGCGTGTAGTGCGATGAAGTAGCTGGGTATTCAGGCCGGCTTCTAACGAGTGAATGTGTTTGCTGATCATGGTTGCCGAGAGGGCAAAGTGGTCTGCGGCGCGTCGGAAGCTGCCGTGCTCAACCACATAAGCGAACACTTTCATGCTAGTTAGTTTGTCCATGATAAAGCCCTATTAAACACTCTTAGTTTACAAACAATAAACGAAACGTGAGTTTATCAATTATTAAGGGGTAATTATATTGGTGAGGATCTAAAACTGTGGAAAGATGAAAATGACGAATCCTATCTTCGTAACGGCTGAACTAAGAATAAAGCCAAACATTGAGCGTGCTGTAGCCATCGAGGCGATCGAGCAGTTCTGCCTAGACATGCAGAGTGAACCGGGTTGCTTACAAGCGATTGCAACCTATGATGAAAAGCAGAGTGATAGAGTTATCCTGCTTGAGCAGTACGCTGATCGTGAAGCGATCAATCAACACTTTGGTATGCCTCATACGCAGGCCTTTATTCAGACGGATATGACTGAACTGGTACAAGCATTTGAAACTCAGAAGCAGGAGAAGTAAGCGATGAAATGGGGAATCCTAGGAACTAGCTTTATTTCGGGTGTCATGGCTGATGCAATCAAAGGTGATGCTCAAAGTGAGTTGTATGCAGTTGCAGGGCGTACAGAGAAAACACTGAACGAGTTTGCTGCGCAATATCAACCAACCGTCACTTTTAATAGCTATGACGCTCTCATCGAAGATCAGTCAGTTGATATTATTTACATTGCGCTGCCAAATCATGTTCACCACGAGTATGTAATTAAAGCCGCTCAAAAAGGCAAAGCGATTCTGTGTGAGAAATCGCTGTCGGTTGATATGGAGAAAACCGACGCAGCGCTAGCGGCTGTTAAAGACGCGGATGTATTTTTTACTGAAGGTTTGATGTATCTAAACCACCCACTTATCGTTTCGCTTCATAAAGAGCTAGCAAGTGGCGAAATTGGTCAAGTACGCTCGATTCAAGCGTCATACATCGCGGCGATTGATCAGTTTGTGAATCCAGACAGTAAAGGTGCATTGTACAACCTAGGTTGTTACCCGATGTCTCTAATTCACTCTGTCGCGCAGCACCAGTTTGGCGAGGGTGTGTTTGAAAACCTGAAGATCTCTGCAATTGGCCGACGTGGCCAAGATGGTAATATCTGTGAATCGTCAGCGATGATGCGTTTCAATGATGGCTTTACTGCGCAAATCCACACTGCAGAAGATCACGGGTTAAAGCATGGTTTTACTATTCTAGGTAGTAAAGGTTGTATCACTCTCGATACCAATCCATGGTTACCGACTGAAGAAAACAGATTCACGGTTGAGATTTACGAAACGTCGAAACGTGAAGTGAAAGTCCAAGCGCAAGGTGATGGCTTCCATTATCAAGTGCGCAATATCCGCCAAGCGGTTGAGCAAGGTAACAAGGAACTTGCTGCGCCAATGGCAACTCACCAAAACTCACGCGTAATCATGAAATTGCTGACGGATTGGGAACAAGCGGCTAGCGCTTAACCCCCAGACTTGTATGTACGACTCATGCTTGATTACCTTGCTGTATAGCTTTGCTAATCAACGTGGGTCGTTCTTTCTGACATATTCCCCCAAATATATTCCCTTTTGATTCCCTATAAATACTTTGCAATTCAAGCAGCCACAGTGTCCAATACGGCTTAATAGATTTGAGTTGTAAAAACCTTATATTTTAAGGTGTTAAATAGGAACGTTGCTTTATGCGCAAATCCGATAAGAAGATAGAAAATCAAATTAGAGACGTACTCACCGACGTTTGTGAAGATACCTTGAAAAGCTACGATGGTTTTCTGTGGGTGACTCATACAGTCAACTTCTCTTCTTTTCCTCAGAGCCTGAAAATCGTTGGTGTATTCGATACCAATCAAGATAGAACCCATTTCTTAGAGAGTGGAGGCCAACAGGAAGTCGCTACGGTCATTCAAAATGCGTTCAATCAGGTTGGGATTAAACTCAAGAATGCTGATAAACACATCAGTTACGACACTCAAGAAAACTGCGACCGTGACCACCAAGGCAAGTGGAACTTGAGACTCTAGTCGTCTCGTTTTACGCATTTCCCCCACGATAGAGGACACAAAGTGAAAAAAGCGCAATGGTCGTTTAATAGACAAACACTATTCGGAGTACTTAAACAACTGTCACTGCTGGCGTTGTTTGTCTCCATAGGCGGTGTTGCTCTATTCATTTGGCTTATTTTTGGGATCAATATTGCCCCCTTTGACGACCCTTACCTCTCAAACGCTGAATATAAGCTTCTAGTTGAGCAGGAAAATCAGCTTATGAATCTGGGGTTATGGGTTGGTAAGATCTATGTCACGAGCCTAGTGATTTTCTTTGCGGTTCGTATTTTGAAGGTGCTTCGAAGGGGCTAGAAGAGTACTCTAGCCCTTAATCCCAAGGGTTCGATTAGCAAATAACTTCAATACCTCTATTGTTTGGTTTGTCTAGATCGACCCATTAGTACCAATTGCTGTACTTGGCGCGATTATGGTGTGGTTAAAATCTAAAGAGAAGTCACAAGTAAAAACTGCAGCAGCAAGCTAATACCGCATCTCTGGTTATACTGCCCCTATCGTTTGATTGGCTTGTCGATCACTCATAGGGGCTTATTGGATCTACGAATTATGAAAATAGTTATCGCACCAGACTCATTCAAAGAGTCATTAGACGCTGCTTCTGTGGCGAAATGTATTGAAAACGGATTTCGAGAAGTGTTTCCGGATGCAGAGTATGTGGCACTTCCCCTAGCTGATGGCGGAGAAGGCACTGTCGATGTGCTGCTTCAGGGATTGTCGGGTAACAAGTACACCACTGAAGTTATGGGCCCGCTTGGTAATACAGTTGCCGCGCAATGGGCAATGCTAGAGCCTTCACCTAGTAACCCAAAGCGTACTGCCCTTGTTGAGATTGCCGCAGCTTCCGGTTTGGATTTGTTAGCTCCAGATAAGCGTAACCCAATGCTAGCGACGTCGTTTGGTACTGGGCAATTAATGCTGGAAGCGATTGAGCAAGGTGCAGAGGCGATCATACTTGGGTTAGGTGGCAGTGCGACCAATGATGGCGGTGCAGGTATTGTTCAGGCACTAGGAGGCAAGCTGCTTGATGAACAAGGTAAAGAAATCGCGTTAGGTGGATTTGCTTTGTCTCAGCTAACGACGATCGACCTTTCAGGATTAGATGATCGCTTGCGCAATATTGACCTGACAGTCGCCTGTGATGTTGCAAACCCACTTTGCGGCGAAAATGGTGCGAGTCATATTTTTGGTCCACAGAAAGGGGCATCGTCTGACCAAGTACAAGCGTTGGATTCGGCTCTTCATCACTTTGCGAGCGTTGCCATGCATCAACACCCTAGCATTGCTAAAAGCGACACCTTAGAAATATCAGGCTATGGTGCAGCGGGCGGCACGCCAATGGGGTTGAGCTTGCTGTTTGCGATGCAGTTAAAGCCTGGTATTGAGATGGTGCTCGACACTCTTAATGCTGACGAGGTACTTAAAGGTGCTTCACTGGTTGTGACTGGGGAAGGGCAGATGGACAACCAAACCTTGCAAGGTAAAACCCCTTTTGGTATTGCGCTGCGAGCACAAAAGCAGGGTATCCCAACTATCGGAATCGCGGGTTCGCTAGGCACTGAAGTTGATGAGCTCTACTCTGCGATGGGAGCGCTTTTTGGCACAGTACGTTCTCCTCAGCCGCTAGAGCAAGTATTGAAAGAGGCAGAAACCAACCTAACTCGAACAGCACGAAACATAGCCGCGACATTAAAACTCGGCTCTGCCATTCTTAACTGATCTTCATAAATCTGGCTTATTTAAATCTTTGTAACTGCAGGCGACTTCGTCTGCGGTTTTTGTCGATAGATTTTGCCTATCGAATCTATAAATTTATCCCATTATCATTTGGAGCTAGCGAGTTTTACTATTCCTTTTATCAGTTTTAGAGCAGTAAATAGAGTAGAAAAATGAGTAAGAAAGCACTGATTGTAGAAGGCGGCGCAATGCGAGGTATTTTCGCAGCGGGTGTATTGGATGCATTCATGGCGAAGGATTTTAAACCGTATGATTTTGCATTCGGTGTGTCGGCTGGCGTTTCCAACTTAATCGGCTATCTGTCTCATGCACCACGTCGTAGTCTAGATGTGATCACCACCATGGCGACAGACAAAGCCTTTTTTAACCCAGCGCGTTTTGCCAAGGGTGGCAATTTGGTAGACGTGAAATGGTTGTGGGAAGAGTCGAACCTACGTTACCCATTAGATTACAGCCGTCTATTTGGGGGCATTCCGTTTTATGCAGTGGTGACCAATGTTGAAACTGGTAATGCGAACTACTACCAAATCAAGCCAGAAAACCTTTCCAATGTCGTAGAGGCGACAACAGCTTTACCTATCGCTTATCGAGAAACGCCATGCTTTTCAGGTGGTTGTTATACCGATGGTGGTGTCGCGGACTCTATTCCCGTTCGAGAAGCTTATCGTCGCGGCGCGCGTGATATTACTGTGATCTTGTCACATCCCTTGAGCTATCAGATGAAGCCACAAAAATATCAATGGGTGATCAAAAAGCTGCTTTCAAAGTATCCCAATATTGCAGAATCGATGGCGGTACGTGCTGAAAACTATAACCAGTCGCTAGAGTTTATTCGTAACCCACCGAAGGATGCCAAGATCAAAGTGATCGCGCCCCCAGAGAATTTTGGAGTAAAAAGGCTGACCATGGACCAGACGCTATTGAGTGAGGGGTACCAAATGGGTATCGATGCGGGTAATGAACATTTGGCGATTCGAAATGGTATTCATGGCTTAGATACGGAAAACTGCCACTTCTGTATTTAGGATCTTTTAATGAACCACGAGCTCCAAGTCAGCTCGTGGTCGTTCGTATCTAGAGCTATCGGTTATAGCTCGATAAGCTCATTGCCACTCTTTTCATTGCTAAAGTAAGCAATAATGCTACCGAGCGTGGTGTTGGCAATGTTTGATAGAGCATCTTTAGTCAGAAATGCTTGGTGGCCAGTGAATAGTACGTTGTGACATGCAGACAAACGACGGAATACATCATCGACAATCACATCGTTAGACTTATCTTGGAAGAACAGCTCTTTCTCGTTGTCGTAAACATCAAGGCCTAGTGCGCCAATCTTGCTCTGTTTTAGAGCTTCAATTGCCGCTGTAGAATCCAGTAGTTCACCACGGCTGGTATTCACGATCATCACGCCATCTTTCATTTTGCTAAATGCTGTCGCATCAAGTAGGTGATAGTTCTCTTTGCTCATAGGGCAGTGCAGAGAAATCACGTCTGAGTGTTGGTATAGCTCATCCAGTTCGACATATCTTGCACCCAGTGCTTCAGCAAGTGGGTTAGGGTATGGGTCGTAACACAGAATGTTCATTCCCAAGCCTTTCAGGATACGCATGGTCGCGAGGCCAATTTTACCTGAACCGATGACACCGACGGTTTTACCGTGAAAGTTGAAACCAACCAAGCCCTCAAGAGAGAAGTTCGCGTCACGAGTACGCTGATATGCCTTGTGCAGTTTTCGGTTTAAACACATCATCATGCCGACTGTGTGCTCAGCCACGGATTCTGGTGAGTAAGCCGGAACGCGAACAACCTGAAGACCAAGCTCTTTTGCTGCCTCTAGGTCAACTTTGTCGAAGCCTGCACAACGCATTGCAATAAGCTTAGTGCCACCTTGAGCCAAGACTTCCAAAACGTCGCGAGATAAATCATCGTTTACAAAGGCACAGACTGCTTCACAATCGTGAGCCATCTTCGCTGTCGTGGTTGTTAAACGAAAGTCGTGAAAATGAAACTCAGCCTTGAGTTCACCTTTCGCCAGTGTAAATGACTTTTCGTCGTATGATTTTGAGCTAAAAAAAGCAATGTTGAGCATGGCTTCCTCTCTTACCTTAAACATCAATAATAAGTATCAAAATGATCAATTCACGCAGTGTGCGCCACTTTAGATGTGTTGTCTATCATGATTAGTCATTGTTTTTATTATGGTTATTGTGTGGTTTTATACGGCTATTCGTTATTGGAGATCTTAAGAGCACACTGTTATTTACGAGTGTTGAACATCTTCTTGGTCTCTTTTTCAGACCAAAAGTTAATGTTGAATTGCGCATCGTCACTGAGTTCAACACGGTGCCAGTATTGAGGAGGGCTCGTAGCAAATTGACCCGCTTCAATCACGATGACCTGCTCTGGCTCTATAGCATCAGCATTAGCAAAGCCATAGAAAGTGACAGTCCCTTCCATTACACAGATCTGCCCAAACACACCCTCGGCGGTATTGTGTTGGTTGAGTAGTGCCGCTGGAATATTGTCTTTGGTGAAAAAGGGCGTTGAGCGTTGAATCGTCCAGTGCTTTGGAATACGTAAATGGCCCATAAAGTGATCCTTTTGTTATTGAATTTGAAGAGAATGAGTTCGGGTTACCAGTAATTTTCGCTACTGAACTGACCGGGTTTACGACGTAGGTGCTTTTCTAATCCGAGCTGATTTAAGGCTGCGCTGGTGTCGCGAACCATTTCTGGATTGCCGCAAAGGTAGAAGAAACTACGCTCTTTATTGATAGTGACAGACGTGGCTTGCTCAAGGTCGCCTCCAAGTAACAGACTTGGGATTCGTCCGCGCAAAGCTCCGGCAACGGATTCTCGTGAAATAATTGGCACATAATGAAGTGCTCCTTGAAAGTGTTGGATGAATGCTTGGATGCGTTCTTGATAGGTTCGATCTGCTTGAGTCCTTACCGCGTGAACGAGGATGAGGTGCTTAAACGGCAGAGGTGTCTCTTGTTGTTGAAGCTGTTCTAAAAGAGATAGAAAGGGGCCAATTGCGGTACCTGTTGACAACATCCATAGATCGTTCGCGGTCGAAGGGATCTCTTCGAGCGTCATAAATCCACTAGGATCCCGCCCAACAAACACCTCATCACCTTGTTGAAGCTGGTGGAGCTTCGGAGACAGTTGTCCGTCAGAGTCTTTCACTATCAGAAACTCTAAATGTTGATGGTCCTTAGTGTGTGAAGGAGCATTCACCATTGAGTAGGCGCGTCTGACTAATTCTCCTTGCTCGTTTTCGAGCCCTAGTTTGGTGAATTGTCCTGCAAGATAACTGGAGACAGGCGCCTTCACTTCAATCGAGAAAAGTTGATGGTTCCAATCAGTTCTCCCAATCACTGTGCCTGACACCAAGCCGTGGGGTAGTTCTGTCATAATCTTAATCTCCTATTGAGTGCCTCGATAGCAAGGCTCTAATAAGCATAATCAAAGAGTCTGACTTAATATTAGCAGGTTACATGCCAATAATGAGAATCGTTATCAAATGGGGTTTGGGAATGTTTTTAACTGACTTAAGAGTCTATATGACTCACTTAAATTTATTCCCCTATGACTTATTTGAGTCTAAATGACTTTATTTTTAAATCTTGGAATCTCTAATTGCTTTAGCGAGCTTTTTTGAGCCTTGGGTCGATATCAAGTCATCAAGCCGAATTGAACGGTTAGTGGCCTGGTTGTTGGATGGCTTTGTTTTGGTTGCCACTTTACAGCTAGGACAAGCAGGGTTGGTGAGTATTGAGCGAGGTTGTTTAAAGACTATGTGGTTGCAACTTGGGCAAAGCAGAGAAACCTTTGTGGTCTGATTTTGGTAGTGATAACTATCGGTAAATTGATAACCAAACTCGATAGCAACTTGTTCTATTTCACGCTGAGATTTGGCACTTCTTCTGACTATGGGTTTGATTGAAAGGAGGTATTGTTCAAAGTCAGAGTCCGAAAGTTGGTAAAGAGTTTTCATAAGAATTTTTCGATAGCGATGATGGCGGTTTTGTTATGACGTGAATCATCATAGCAAGGGCATTTGTTATCTGGCGTAACGACATGTAAGCGTGGTAAGGAAAGTTAAGCCATCGAATTATTGTGAAGTGTCTAAACCAGAGTATGACTAATTAATTGAATAGCAATGTAATCTTGTATTCAGTTGTTTGATTTTTCCTGTTGGTAATTATTGGCTTATTTCGAACGGTTTGGGTGGGTTTCGTGCGGGTTTCTTTCAAAAAGCCACCAGATAGAGACTGATGGCTACCTATTTCTAGGATTTTTTGAAATATTCAGTTCAAAAAACAAGAGTTCAGTGAACTTTGATGAATACTACATTGTGATTTTATAAAAATAAAGCATAGAAAAGTAAAGAATGTAAATGAGATGAATTATCATTTGCATCGTGTATTATGCACCGCTCTTGTTGTTGTTTATAAAATATAAGTACCATTATGAAACTGAAGTCACTCTCTGCAGCGATTACCGTTGCACTTACTACTTTTGCTGCCCAAGCTGCCGATGAAACCGTCGTTGTTGTCGGTTCCGCCCTAGATCAACACGTTCAAACTGAGATCAACTCTGATACTCTGGAACAGAAACAAGCGTCAGACATTAAAGATGTTCTGAATACCATGCCGAGCGTAACGGTAGATGGTAACGCTCGTTACTCTCGTAAAGTCTTCATCCGTGGTATGGAAGACAAGTTCTCGGTTGTTACCATCGATGGCGCTCGCCAAGAAGGTCAATTGTTCCACCACTCAGGTGACCAGACGTTTGATCCTGCAATGCTGAAATCTGCAGAAATTACTCTAGGTGGTAACTCTGTACTTTCTGGTGCGGGTGCGATTAACGGCTCATTCAGCTACGAAACAAAAGATCCGAGTGACTTACTGCGTGGTGACGAAACAGTTGGTGCACGTGTTAAGACTGGCTACCAAACGGCTTATGAGCGTTTCACTACTAACGTAGCTGTTTACGCGAAGCTAAACGACAAACTGCAATTCATGGGTATCGCTAACTACTCTGAAGATGGTGACCTACATATCCCTGGTGAAGATGACGTTACATCTAAGCAAGGCGAGTTAAAGTCTGGCTTGGCGAAAGTGGTATTTATTCCAAACGACGCCAACGAATTTAAGCTGACATTCAACAAATACGAAGATGGTGGTAAGCGCCAGCTTTCAGGTGAAAAAGCGGGTGCGCTGTACGCAGATGATGAGCATAACTACCATGCAATCAGCCGCGATACAGTGACACTAAACCACCATTACGACAATGGCAGCGATCTTGTAAACCTAACAACTGACCTGTACTACAACCGTCAGTACATGGACCGTGATGCACTAACTGAAGACTACGGTAACTGGGATAATTCATCAGGTAGCTGGGTATTCACCAAAGACGGCGAACTGTCTATTCCAGATCGTGAATACAATGTAACAACCATTGGTGGTGATATCCGTAATATCTCATGGGTCGGTGATCATGAGCTGACTTATGGTGTTGAAGGCTACAAAGCGAAACAGTGGATTGACTCTGGTTTAGGTACTTACACTTCAGGTACTAAAGCAGGCGAAACTAAGAACTACGACATGGATGGTGGTACCGTTACTGCTTACGGTATCTACGCTCAAGACGCCTTTGAAATCAGTGACTTCCGTTTTGTGACAGGTCTTCGTTATGACGTGCACGAACTAGGTGGCGTGTTCTCTGGTAAGTACGACCAGCTTTCACCTAAGTTCCAAGGTGAGCACCAAACAACAGACAACCTAAGACTACGTGTTGGTTATGGTCGTCTATTCAAGGGTGCTGCACTTCCTGAAACGCTAACCATGAAAGCCGCGAGCGATGTAAATCAAGCGGATACTAAGGCGATGACAGGTAACAACTACGAAGCGGGCTTCGATTACGATCTGTCTGATTTGCTTGCAGCTGATCACGCAATCCTAGGTTTCACGGCTTACCAGTACGACCTTGATAACCAAATGCACCCAACGAAAAACAACACAACACTGGCAAACCAGTACGATGTTGAAGTGTGGGGTGTAGAGACAGTATTTACTTACAGCATCGATGACTTTGCGCTATACGCAAACCACTCGTTCTCTGACGGTGACCAAACTAGTCTAAAAAATGGCACAACAAGCCACATGAACAAGACTGGCATCCACAACATCAAAGCGGGCTTCAACTACAGCCTATCTAATGAGCTAGTGTTTGGTTGGGATTCACGTTTTGTTCCGGGTAATGACTACACAGATGAAGATGGCGTGAAGATTGAACGTGCTGGCTTCGGTACTCACAACATTTGGGCGGCTTACGTTCCAGATTTTGCTAAGGACCTGTCGGTTAACCTTGCTGTCGATAACCTATTTGATAAGAAGTACGCTGAGCACACAGGCTTTGGTATCTCTTGGGGTTCTGAGAAGTACACCAGCTACGAAGCAGGTCGTAACTTCAAAGCTTCTGTTGCTTACAGCTTCTAAAAAAACAGACACTGCCTAGAGCAAGCCCCGCATTACGCGGGGTTTGTTCTTTTAGGAGACAGAAATTTTGATATTTAGAGTTTATATCTCTTATTTAAAACTCTAGTGTTTCACCATCTTCAGGAATCAACACCTTGTCTGCTAATTGATGATGTTCAAGCGTCTGCTTTAATGTTGAACGTTCGATAGGGCAGTGATTCAACGCTTCCATGTGATTGGCGATCACTTTACCTGGAGAAAGGCGGATAAACTCCATCACTTCATCGGTTGGCATCAACAGAGGCTGTCCCACATCCATTTGAGCTTGACCAGTTGCGACCACAGTAATATCGGGCTTTAGCTCAGTTAGAGCACGCTTCACGTCGTCAGTCAGTACCGTATCACCACTGATGTAAATTGATGGTTCATTTGGAAGCTCTAAATAGAATCCACAGCCATTTGCCATCACTTTATGGATCCAGCCATGACCATGTTGCGCAGGCACCGCGGTGATTTTCCCCTCTAGATAATCCGTCTCGACCCAACTGTCTAAACCATGACTCACGGTAATCCCATACTTCTCTAGGTAAGCTTTATCTTTGCTTGGTGTGGCGACTGTAATGCCGTTATTAACCAAGAAAGCCTCACCTGCTGTGTCTAGATGGTCACCATGTTGTAGGGGTTTGAAACCAAAGGTTTGACTGTGTGTGATTAAAGCATGAGTCACCGTATCAAGTAGTGGCCCTGCATTGGCGGGCAAGTCTACGGTTGGGTTCTTAGCAGCTTTAAAGCGCAGTACAGAGAACGGAGGCAGTGAGCCTTTTTCACCTAACATCGGATCAATCAGAATACGGTATTGGCCTGATTCAATAATAAAAGTGGCACTGCGAAGGTGATGAATTTTCATGATGTTTGCTCCGATGAATTAATGTCCAACAATTATGGTGCAGAGTGAAAACGTGTAATACTGTGTTTAAGGTAATCTATCGCTCAAATTGGGCCATTGTTCTATTGAGGTCATTTTAATGCTTTCGTCTTCTACTGAGCCTGTCAAAGTCGCTGTGATCGCGTTTGAAGGGATCAGCGCATTTCATTTGTCGGTACCCTGTTTGGTTTTTCAAGATGTATTCATTGAGAAGCAACCCAAGTTTTCAGTGAGCTTGTGCAGTCTCTCTGGGGATGATTTTGCCTCGGGATCAGGCTTTGGTATCAGTATAGAAGAGGGGATTGAGCGTGCTCGCGATTGCGACATTATTGTAGTGCCGAGTTGGCCCAACTCTTTACCTCAGGTGCCAAAAGCCCTAATTGATGAACTGATATTGTGTCATTCGCAAGGTAAAACCATTGTCGGGCTCTGCTTAGGTGCTTTTGTGTTGGCGGAAGCGGGGTTACTCAACGGGCAGAAGGCGACGACTCACTGGGCCTTTAGTCAACAGTTCAAGGAGCGCTTTCCTCTTGTTGAATTCGATGAGCAGCCTCTGTTCATTGATAACGAGAGCACGATTACTTCAGCGGGTACCGCAGCTGCGTTGGATTGCTGCTTACATATTGTGAGGAAAGTATGTGGGACTGAGGTCGCGACTCAACTTGCGCGTATCATGGTCACTGCCCCGTATCGCTCTGGTGGTCAACAGCAATATATTCCGACGCCGATACAAACCAAGCCAATTCAGGCAATTAGCTTTGAAGGTGTAATTCAAGAGATAGAGCAGAACCTAACTAAGTCATATAACCTAGATGAGGTCGCTTCATTGTGTGCAATGAGTCGACGTACGTTTACCCGTCAGTTTAAAGCCGCGTATGGGTGCTCGTTTGGTGAATGGTTACTTCAACAGCGTTTGAAACTCAGTCAGCGATTGTTAGAGTCTACCGACTACGCGATTCATCAAGTGGCAGAGCAAGCAGGCTTTGGGTCTGAGAGTGTTTTTCGCAAGCACTTTAAAGCGACTTTTAACTTGGCTCCCACCCAATGGCGTGACAAATTCACTAAAGTCTAACTGCTATGACCACTCGGTAAATGTGTCATAAATATTTCAATCGGTAGATAGAGAGGCTGTGAAAAAGGTATAATATGCGCTCCTGTTTTATACCGAATTTCGTTAAGTTACTGTTTACCAATATGTTAGATAACCTCCGTTTAGTCATCAGTGTTACCTTGGTGACTATCAACACTGCCGTGATAACGGTGCTGATCTCTTTGCTTGCGTTGATTAAACTGCTCATTCCTATTGCCTCGGTAACGAAATTGTCTAACCGTGCGTCTGATGCTGTATTTTGGCTTTGGGCGACTGTGAATCTCGGTATTTTGTCTTCGATGAACCGTATCGATTGGCAAATTGAAGGGGGTGAGGAGTTATCAAAAGAGCAGTGGTATTTGATGATGTCGAATCATCGCAGCTGGGCGGATATTGTAGTTTTAGCCTCGGTGATGAAAGATAGAATGCCAATGCCTAAGTTCTTCCTTAAGCACGACCTTCTTTATGTACCGTTTGTGGGCTTGGCGTGTTGGGGCTTGGATATGCCATTCATGAGAAGGCACTCGCGCGAGTTTCTGCTTAAAAACCCAGAGCGCCGAAACGATGATTTCAATGCGATTCAGAAATCTTGTCAGAAGTTTCAAAACAACCCGACGACTGTAGTGAACTTCGTGGAAGGCACGCGCGTGAATGCTGATAAATTGGCGACAGTGAAAACTCCTTACCAACATCTACTAAAGCCAAAAACGGGTGGTGTGGCGTTTGCTCTTTCTAATATGGGTCACATGCTCAATGGTGTCGTTGATGTGACACTGGCGTATCCAGAGAATCAAGAATCACCATTTGAGGATATGCTTAAGGGCAAGATGACCAAAATTGTGGTGCGAATTAAAGTACACCCGATGGATGAAAACTTAGACGGCAACTACTTTGAAGATAAGGTCTTCAAGCGTCGTTTCCACGGTTGGTTAAACGGAGCATGGGAAGAGAAAGACCAGTACCTTGATGGCGTGTATAGCAGTAAGCAATAGCCTACTCCATTGATGCCAGATACAACAAAGCCGATTGATTCCAATCGGCTTTTTCTTTGTCTTTGATTTGCAGTTCTAGCAACTTAAACGGCTTGGTATTGCTCAATGATATGAGCCACAGAATTAGGCTTTCCTTGCTTTTCTAAACCAAAAGAGATGCGCTGATAGTGTTGCAAGGTACGCTGTTTGTATTTCTCGATTACCTGTTGTTCTTGTTCACAGTTGGGTAACCAAATCTTGTTACCGACAGGAGACACTTTATGTTGGCGTAAGTGAGTACCTGCTAACTCGCTAGTGGCTGGTTGATAAGTTACATGCAGTATTTCATAGAAGCGTCGATTCTCTTCCACGAGCTTTTCATCGTTCATCGAGAAGTCACCTTTACCGAGATACTCACGCAGCTCAAACAGTTGATGCACTGGGCACAGTAGAAAATCAAAGGAGATATTCGGGTTATTTGAAATGACGGCTTCGATTAGCGTCTGCGTTAGCTCCCCACCGACACCCGCAATCACAACAAGATGTTTGCCCTTATGATCAGCAAGCGGCAGTTGGCTCATGTCCATACAGTGCACGTGCCAGTGTTGAGTGGTTTCGCTATTTTTATTACCCAGCTTCTCAGAGACAAAGTGTTGACTAAGAGTTGTTTCCAGCTCGGTCATCAGGCTGGGAACGATGTCGACGAAGTGAATATTCGGCGCTTTTTGCTCAATCAATAGCTGCATGCCTAAGTGGCCATGATCGCAGCAGCAATCCCAGATATGGTCATAGGGTTCAGTAATGAGGTCACTGATAGATTGAAGTCGATGACTGAGCTTTATCATAGGTAGGTTCTTTCTATTGAGCGAATGAGTGCGTTGGATTTGACCGGAGAGGCATTGTAGTCGGTTTCAGAAAAAACTAAAGCACCGAAGAGGGAGTTCGGTGCTTTTGTTCGCTTTATCGGTTTTATGCAGCAGCGGTGGAAGCTGAGTCTTGCGGTGACACAGGTTTGAAATAACCTTCGACGCGATTCCGGCCTAGTTGCTGAGCAATCACTTTGGCTTGTTCCGCTAACGCCAGTGCGGGTTCTGACTCCCCTTCGAGCGAAGAAAACCCAATACTGACGCTGGCTGAAAGAGCAATATCAGGCGTCTTAATTGTGCTTGATGCAATGGATATCCTGCACTGGTCTAGCTGGGTTCTAGCATCATTCTCGTTGTTGGCTTTAAAAAGAATGGCAAACTCTTTGCCACCCATTCGTGCCAAACTCAAACTCTTTGGTTTTGGAAAGTAGGAGCGAATGGCTTCGGCAGTGTTCTTAATTAAACGATCACCGATGGTTTCGCCATAAGCGTTATTCAGGTGCTCGAAATGGTCAATATCCAGTAGAGCGACAAAGGTATCAGGTTCATTAAGATGAGAAGCTAAGGCTGCATTGAAGTTGTTCTTGTTATCAAGCTGAGTCATCAGATCTTTGCAACTTAGTTGATGATGCAATAGAAGGTTCGCTAATGATGTTTCAGTAGCGCTTCGAACCATGCGCAGAATAGAGCGGCTAATAGGGAATGTGCTGTTGATGTAGAGCACGGCCAGCAGTTGCTTGCGTGAATGGAGTGGAATGCAGTAGTGACGTTCAGTAATTTTAAGGCTTCGAGCCAGTGAGTCAGCATACCCTCCATTGCGGTAGGTTAGGCTATCTGGCAGCAAGCTTTGTGCTAGGGATTGATTGGTATGCACAATGCGCTTGTTTCCATGGTAATCGATCGTGCTAAATGCGTGACTTGTTGAATCATAGAGACAAAATTGAATGCCCTTGTTGTAGCAGAAGTGATTGATTACTGATTTAAGCTGACGTTTAAAGCCCGCTATATCATCCACTTGATTGAGGAGTGAAAGCGCTAGGTTGAGCCTGTGAATTAGATAATTGGCGACAATCCAGAGTAGTAGTAGTGAACCAAGCACAATCGCAGTTAAAGTGAACTGATGTGAGCTAGTGAGTATGTCTTGTCGATCGGTACCAGCAATGAATACCCAATTTAAGCTGTTATCTGCATCGTAAACCGAAACTTTAAAGTGATCTTGGTAGTAGTACTCGTGTTGCCCAGAGGTTTGCCCCAAGGACAACTGGTGGCTGATTCCCGCATGAAAACTGATCGATTTTGTGCCTACTCGTGTTGGGTCTGGGTGGAAGATCAGCCTTTCCGTTGAGCGGTCGACGACAAATATGTAGCCATTATTCAGTGTCTTGAGATCACGTAAACCTTGGGTGGTGTGAAGAAGATCAAACTCGATCCATATCTCTTTCGGGCGGTCTGAAATGGTGTGTTTAACCGCGAATACCCAGCGTCCATCAGTCTTTTGATACACGGAGGAGATATAGAAATCTTCTGCGACACTATCGATTCTATGCCATGTTAGGCTGTTCAGTGTCGACGAGGGGAGGGATAAGCCGCGGCTAGAGAGGTATTGCTTGGTATCTAGATGATATAAGACGATATCGGAGAAGTTGGATGTGCGCTTGAGGATGTTTTCACTCAGTTCGATGAAGGCGCTTTTTGAGGCCGTTTGACCTTGTTCTAAGCTGGTTTTGAGGAGGTAGAGCTTGCCAAAAGTGGCTTCAATATTAGATCGAATAATAGAGTTACCAATCCGGATGTTAGAAGCAGACTGCTCCCGCGCTGAGTTCTCCATCCGCTCCAACTGAGCTGCCGCTAAATAGATCATCCCTCCTGTGAGTAAAACAATATAAGGTTTGAAAAGACGAATTAATGTTTTAGGTAAAGCCATGATATCCAAAGACGTTATAGATTCATTTTTATAGTGGCAGCATACTAAACAGTTTTCGTAATCACATCAATGCAAATGATTCCATATAAAAGAAACGGATTTGTGATATTCACCGAATAAAAAAACCAGCTATAAATATAACTGGTTTTTATGTAAATCGTTCTTATATTGAGCGTTTTTCTATGTGTTTGAGCTGTTCTCTTGGCTAGGCGCAGTAAAGTGCAGAATGGCCATCGACGTTGGCGAAAGCAGCATTTCACCTTCTGCAGAGCCTGGTTTTACATTGTGAGAGTTGGTATCACAAATCGTTACCCAGTTTTGCTCTCTGTCATTTGGCAGTTTAAAGCGAGCTGGCGCATTGGTTTGGTTGATCAAGTAGATCATCTCATCGCCATCTTCACCAATTCCCAGATGTAGAGCGACAGAGCTGAGTCGATTCCAGTCATCGTGCTCCATCAGCGTGCCATCGACACGGCTCCAGAAGATTCGGTTCGAGTTACGCTGTTCACCACTGAACGCCTTAATGAATGGCACCATATACTCTTGGCGAGCTGAAACCATGTCAGAGAGCCACTGTTTAAAGTCAGATTTTCGCTCGCTCGATTCCCAATTTAGCCAGCTCGTTTCACTGTCTTGACAGTAAGCGTTGTTATTGCCGTTTTGGGTATGAGACAGCACATCCGCCGTCAGAATGTGTGGGATACCAAAGGCAAACAGTAAACTCGCCATGAAGTTGCGTTTCTGTTTCTCGCGTGTGGCGATTACTAAGGTATTTTCAGTTTCACCCTCTACACCATAGTTTTCCGAGCGGTTATCACCGTGACCATCGCGGTTGTTCTCACCATTCTCTTCATTGTGCTTATGCTTGTAAGACACAAGATCTTGCATGGTGAAGCCGTCATGGTAAGTGATGTAGTTGACTGTCAGCTTATAAGGCCAGTGCGCGGCACTGTAGATATCGCGTGAGCCCATTAGGCGTGTCGCGAACTCTTTTAGATAACCTTGATCACCGCGCCAGAAGCTGCGGGTAATGTCTCGCAGTTTGTCGTTACACTCGTTCCAACCTAGTGGGAAGTTACCCACTTGATAACCGTTCGGACCAATATCCCACGGTTCAGCAATCAGTTTGGTCTCTTTCAACACTGGATCTTGAGCTACTGCTTTGAAAAACGCGGCTTCTGGACTGTATTGATCGCCTTGGCGGCCCAGCGTTGCGGCGAGGTCGAAGCGGAAGCCATCAACTTTAAATTCAGTCACCCAATAGCGCAGCGTATCCATCACCAAGTTAAGTGATGCTTGGTATGTTAGGTCAACCGTATTGCCGCAGCCAGTGAAGTTCGCGTAGTGACAACCGTGCTTGATGTAATGACGATGATCGAGCGCTTTCAGGTTGAAGGTACAACCGCCTTCGCCACCTTCTGCTGTATGGTTGTAGACAACATCTAGGATAACCTCAATGCCATTGCGGTGAAGCTCGCGGATGGCTGTTTTGAGCTCGGTGACGGCGTCTTTTTCTGCGTAGCGAGGGTCTGGAGCCATGAATAGGTATGGGTTGTAACCCCAGTAGTTAACCTTGCCCATGTCTAAAAGGTGCGGTTCGTGCATACAAGCAGCAACCGGTAAAAGTTGCAGCGAGTTGATGTTCTGTTCTTTGTAGAAGCTGAGCATTTCAGGGCTTACTAACCCCATGTAACGCCCTTTGCTGCTGCTTTCTAGTTCAGGGTGCAGATTGGTGAGGCCTTTGACGTGGGTTTCGAATAGAACTGTCTCTTCGCGAGAAATCTTAGGCCCTTGAATGCCTTGCCAATCGAAGCTGTCGCCTGTCACTACACACTTTGCCATACCGAAACTCTTTTCCGGCGTATAAGGCGTTTGATAATGAAGTGGCTCACTGAGTGCCTTGCCATAAGGGTCAGAGAGCAGCAGTGATCCTTCTTCTGTCTCAACGATGAAGCCATACTTTTGACCTGCAGAGATACCCTCAACAAAGGTGTACTTAATGCCAGCGTATTCGTTTTCTAATTTATAAGTGACAAATTCATCATTCTCGTCAAAGAGGGCGAGTGAGAGATTAGGGCAGTCAGGGGAATAAATAGAGAAGTTACAGCCAGTGTCATCTAGCGTTGCACCGAGTGGATATGGGCGTCCGAGCGTTCTAGTCATTGTTTTATTTCTTAATCGTTAAACAGCTTTGGTGAACTATTAGTAAAAAGCTTTGTCTCTTTAAGGTCAAGCAACTTCAAGAAGAATTTATTGTTAAAAAAATAATTTACCGATTAAGTTCAAACAATATATTTGAGCTGGATCTCATTTGATATGAATAATTAGATCTGTGTACTGTCTACTCCTCCTAGATTAAGTGATCTAACTCTTCTAAACACCGTTCTGTAAATTTTCTACTCCCTTCTCATCCCCCTTAATTTAGTTAGGGGTGGAGGAAGTCAAACTTGTGCGCCCCCCTTAATATTGACCCCGTTGAAACGAATCAGGGGAAACCCTAAACCTCTCTATCTTACGTCCGCCATTACTGCCTTTGGCTGTCGCAAGAGAGCAAAAATATAAAACCTAAAAATAAATCGTCCTTAATGGAGTTAAGAATGAAAAAAGTAAGTTTGATTGCTGCAGCAGTGACTACCGCGCTAATGGCTGGCTCAGTATACGCAGAAGAAGTAGCTCTTGATGTAACAAGTGGTGATGAGGCAATGGAAGTTGAGGTAGCTAACCCAACTGACGTGATTGCTGATGGTTGGGAAATCCACGGTTACATGTCTTCTAACGTTCGCGTTGTAGATGGCAAAACAGTTGATACTGAATTTGGTAAGCCAGATTACAAAACAGCAGGTACACACGGTAAGAGTACTAACCAAGTTGAATTTGTAGTTAAGAAGCACTCAGAGTACCAAAACGGTGTTTGGGCGGACTACGTGCTACGTACTGAATATGGTAACGGTAACTCTTACGCATACACTTCTTCAGGCAGCCAAAAAGACAACACGACTGCACAGTTTGAAGTAAAAGAAGCGTTTGTTGAGCTAGGTGGCATTCTTGGCGAAGACACGTCTATCTGGGGTGGTCAACGTTTCCTAAACCGTGCTGCAGGTATCCTATCTGGTGAGTTCTGGAAGCAATCTTCTGGTATCGGTGCAGGCATCCAAACTAAGCTAGGCGGCAACACTGCTGGTATCGCTTACATGATGGCAGATACTGATGATTCAATTAACAATGGTGCAGACCGTGCAACTCTGTCTTCTCTAGACCTTTACTACTACGGTGTAGATGCTGGTATCGGTTCTCTAGACTTTGACTTCAAATACGGTCAGCAAGCTCTAGACGGCGAGAATGACGACGGCTTCGGTGCTTCTGTAACATTGAACACTAGCTACTACGGCCTAGACGGTTGGACACAGAACGCGATCGCTTACGGTAAAGGTGTAATGCAAAACCGTGGTGTGAACTTCGGTGGCTGGTCTGGCGGTGACGACAACGCTGAATCACTATTCCTAACTTCTTACGGTGTACTAAACATTTCTGATCGTGTTCAACTAGGTACAGAAGTGACTTACATTACAGCTCTTGACCAACTTTGGGGTGCTGAAGGTCTGACTCGTTACATCGTAGCAGCTCGTCCTTCTTACAAGCTAAACGACAATGTTCGTCTAGAAGCAACTGCATCTTACGGTCATGAAGAAGGTGATGAAGGTTACTGGGGTCGTACTGGTGACGCTGTTGAAAGCAACATCATTAACTTAGAAGTTGCAACTGCATTCACAGCTAACTCTGACTACTTCGGTCGCCCACAAGTGAAGCCTTACATCAGCTACATCAAAGCTGACGATGAAGCAAGTGCATCACAAATCGGCATCGAAAACGGTAAAGACCAATTTGTATTCGGTGTTCACACTGAAATCTGGTTCTAAACCATTTATAGTAAAGGGCAGCCGATTGGCTGCCTTTTTCCGTTTCCCCCTACTAACAACCAATAGTGAGAGAGATTACAATGACAAATAAAAGCTCCATGTTAGCCGTTTTACTAGGTGCCTTGCTAAGCGGTTGTGCTTCAGATGCTCAAGTACAAACACAATTAACGCCCCCAACCAATGCAGAAGTATGTTGTAGCGATTTTTCGCAATTTCCATACGCCCAACTTAACGACAATGAAGATTTAAAATTTGATATCGACTTAGGTTCTCCTGTCGGTACCTTTACAGAAGGCAATAGCCATTTTGCGGCCTTTAGATTCAGTGATCGCTCCGGAGAAATGGTAGTGACGCTGTCTAGCCTGATGATTGATGACTCAGTGTTTGCTCCGGAAGCAATTCTATTGGATGAAAATTTTCAGCCAGTAAAAACACTGAAATTTGAAGATTTCAAAATTCGCGCATCAGATGCTTTTACCCGCACTAGCTATATTGAGCGCGTGCGTATCGATGCAAGCGAAACCCCATTTATGGTTGTTTACACACCAGCGGATCAATTAGGTAAATCGATTCAGGTTGATCACCCAGCCAAGGTGCGTGCCAAAGAGTTTGGTGAAGTGATGCCAATGGTAACTGACCCTGTTTACACAAAACAGTTAGGTGGTCGCTTGGAGCTAGAAGTTCAAACTCTAAAACTTCGCCCTTATCGTGCCCAGCCAGTTGTTGCGCCTGCAGCAGTAGTCGCAGCACCAGTTGTCGCTGAAACGAAGAAACCGACAACACAAATCCGTGTTCAACAAGAGACTCAAGACTTCTACATCTCTGCAATTCAAAATGCAGTTAAGTCTGGTGATGTGCCAAAAGCACTCAGCCTATTAGACGAAGCCAAAGCACTGAATGTCGAAGGAGCTCAAGAAGCCTTTGTACGAGCAGTCAATGCTAAGTAATTGAACAGGAATAGCGCCTAATATAGGCGCTATTTTTTTATCTAGAGTTAACGGTTTTTGTAATGACACAAATAGAACAAGATGACCTGCTATTGATTGAGGCGTTTCCTATGCCTCAATTAAAGCGCACTCGCACCCTACGAATCTACCTCCCTTACGATTACGCGACATCCAACAAACACTACCCTGTGCTCTACATGCACGATGGCCAAAATGTGTTTGATGAGCTCACCGCGACTTACGGCATGTGCTGGCAAGCAAAAACCACCTTGGATGAGATGCAAAAGCAAGGTGAAACAGATGGCATCATCTTAGTCGCGATCGACAGCAGCGATGAGCTCGACAAAATGGGACGATACAATGAGTATTCGCCGTGGAAAGCGACGAGTCAGATCAGTGAGTTTGGTATTCCAGACGAGCTTTGCGATTTTGGTGGCGAAGGGGATGATTACGTCGACTTTATTGTTGATACGTTAAAGCCATATATTGACCTCAATTACCGAACCCAGCAGCAACGCAATTCTACTTATTTAGCGGGCAGCTCAATGGGTGGATTGATCAGTTTGTATGGCGGTGGCAAGCATCAGCATGCATTTGGTGCTCTAGGGGTGTTTTCACCTGCGTTTTGGTTTAACCACAGTGAATATTTTAATTATGCCTCTGGTTTGGCGTTTGAGCTTCCTGTTAAGATCTATATGGACATGGGAACCAATGAAAAACGAGAAGATACCAGCGTAGATTTTGCTCAGGTATATTTAGAGGGTTCCCGCTCTATGAATGATATTTTATTAAATAAAGACAATGTCTCTCTTATTTATATGGAAGGCGAGGGGCATGAACATAATGAAATTGCTTGGGCGAAACGCTTTCCAGACTTTATTCGGTTTATTATGAACCACTAACAAAAAGCCTGAACAATATATTCTGATAGATTTTTTGTTCAGGCTTTTTTATTTGCTATTAATCTTTCGCTATTGCGAATTCCTGAATTTCCCTTTTATTGCGTAAGTAGTCCTGATTAAGAATACTATTATGAGCGATTGAAATATCAGGCTGCGCAAACTCAAGTCCTTCTAACAGTTCATAATTTGGTTGGTTATGAATGGTTACTGCGGCCTTAGAAGTATTCGTTGTCACTTCTCCGTTCATTTGGTTGATTATGATCTCTAGATCAATCGCAAGAGGGACACGAACTTCTGCGTAGTGACTGTTATTAATATCTAAGGTTAAAACCAGCTCGATATCAGACATCGCTTCCGACTCTTCGCTCGATGACAAAGCATATCGAGTGACTTCATTATCTGACGAATAACCTAAGACAATTCGTTTATTGTCACCATAAGGTAGCGATGCGTTAAACTGCGTCCACTGCTGAGGTAGCTTAGGCGCAATATTAATACGATTGTCGAGCAATTGAGGGCGGTAGCCTAAGTAATCTTGCTGAGCGTTTCTCGCGTACTCTGATACCGACCAAGCTTGTGCAAAGGTGCCAGATTCAACTAACTTGTTACTGTCGTGTTGGTAGGCATCTAAGTTTTCACTCATGGTGCCACGACATCCTTGATTAAGGATCTGCTTGGCCAAGTTCTTAGACAGTTGGTAGCTAAAGTCTTGTTGCTTGTATCGAGTTAACGCCGTCACGGTAAAGCCGGCATTCCAGCCCCAGATCGTTCCATTGTGATAGGCCGCATCTTTATGATATTGGCTTTGATTGTCGTGGTAAGGGTGGAAGTCGATATGTTGCTGCTGCAGAGAACAGATACCCCAAGGGAACAATAACTTATCGACCGCATTTTTGACGATGTGTTGCTCAATATCAGGCGTAGTCAGCGACTCTTGCTGCGGAATTGATATTGTCATTAGCTGGTTTGGTCTAACGCTATAGTCAGGTTTATCGCCATCGGTTAGGTGATCCGCTAAACAACCTTGCTCTGAGTGCCAAAACTGGCTGATGAAGCTTTGCTTTACTTGAGAAGCGCGTGTTCGCCACTGCTGTTTGCTTTCATTATCACCAACAAGGTCAGCTAAAGCCATCGCACAATGAAGGCTTTCGAACCAGAGTGCCTGAATATCATTCGCTTTTGGTCCTCTTGGTGACCATGGAATCGCGCCGTCAATTTTAGCATCCATCCAAGTATCAGGATGTCGGTGGCTCATTAGGCCATCTTGCGCAAGGTAATGCTTCTCTACGCCTGAGATAAAGCGTTTTAAAGCTGGATAAATGGCTTTAGCAAAGGCCTCATCTCCCGAATAGTTGATGTATTCCAGCGCTTCACGAATCATCCATGGTGTACCGTCTGTGGTGTTATAGATGATGTTGGTTTTACTGGTGACTCTGTTTGGAATACGACCAAAGTTAACCGAAGATTCGTCGGTCATCTGCATTGCTGCAAAGTTCTCAATAATCGCCTTCGCTTCTTCAAAGAATCCGTTAACCAGGCTGGTACCAGATAGCGCGATAAAGGTATCTCGTCCCCAACAGTCTTTAAACCAAGGTAAGCCAGCCCATATCCCTGTACCGAACTCATGGCTCACAAAGGTACGGCTGGCCAAACGTGCCCACATTACAGCTCTGTTATACTCAACGTCGTTGGTCCACAAGTAGTTGTTACATAGGAACTGGTATATCGCTTGCTGGTGGCCTACTAATGCACCTTTTTCTGCAGCGTCTTCTGCCATGCTTTCAGCTTCTTGTCGCTGATGCGCAAAGCTCATGTACACCACCAGTTCTGTCTGCTCTTCTTTCGTTGAGAACAGCAGGTTGATGTTGTTTGAAGAGAGCTGCATAGGCTCAGCGATAGAACGGACTTGCTTTGACGAAAGCTCTTCAACTTGTACAGCGTGATTGGCTATGAGTGAGACAAACTTAGGGCACCCTTCTGGACAAACCTGGTCATCGATCTCTAGGATGATGTGGTTAGGATACTGGTGAACCTGCACGTAATGGCTTGGAATATTGAGTTCAGGCAGTAGGCTTAATGTCTGTTTACTATCGCTCTTAACGGAAATTGCGACCTGTCTTTTCTCTTGCATCAAACTCAAGCAGTCTTGGCTCGATGGATAATGATGCTCAAGCCCATAAGGCATTAAGGACGCTTGTTTTGCTTGGGTTTTGTCATTGATAACGCGATTGATGAAGCTTGCAAACCCACCAAACAACCAACCTTGATGATGGCGATATTTGCCGCTGTTGATGAAGGTGTGCGTGGTACCGTGGTAGTAGCCATCAACGTTGTCGCCGAACACGAAAGTAAACGGCGTTGTTTCGGTGATCGCAAGCTGGGCAAAAAGATCGTTCGCCTCTAAAGCGAAGCTAGGCTTTCTCCACTCTTGTTGCTCGGCCTCGATTGCCTCTAGTGCAATATCGACAGGCGGTCTCTGCGTTACAGCTTCTGATTGCTGTTCACCTTGCTCTATGGTCATCGCTGGTGCGTCAGATGCAAGGTCAATGGTCACTGTGTAGTGGCCTGCGGCTTGGGGTGTGAAGAGTAAGTCATTACCAATGCCTTGAGTGTTAACCAGTGGTAACACGTTTTCTAGAGCACATTCTACGGCTTTGGTTGGGTGGCCTGATAACGTCCATTGCTTGGTGCCATCGAGATCGGAGATCTTAAAGCGGTATTGATCTGTAGAGAGGCATAACGTGGCTTGCAGTGTATGGTCGTTGATTGCTGTGAGTGGGGTATCAAGTCCCCAGCCATTAAACGTACCTTTTAGGTAGAGTGTTGGGATTTGCATAGGATGAAGGTTCCAAAACAAAAAAAGGCACAGCAAACTGCTGTGCCAAAGGACATAGGATATTAATTATGGAATGGTTTACTTAGTAATTTGTTTTGCGGCAGTGTCTAGCGCTTCACGCACGGTTTGCTTGCCTTGCATTGCGTTATCAATTGCAGCACCCTCAGCGAACCAGTAAGCGGTCATTTGTGGGATGTTTGGCATGATTTCGCCGTTTTCTGCGTTAGTCATTGTTGATTTGATGCGCTCATCACTCTCAAGAATCTTCTGGAATGATTTCAGTGTTACCGCACCAAGAGGCTTATCATCGTTCATGATTTTTAGCGCGTCGTCTTGGAATAGGTAGTTTTCTAAGAACTCAACAGCTAGATCCGTATTTGGGCTCGAAGCGTTGATACCCGCACTTAGGATACCTACGAATGGGTTACCTTTACCGCCGTTCAATGTTGGCAGTTCAGCAACACCGTAGTTTACGCCTAGCTTATCTAGGTTACCCCAAGACCAAGGACCATTGATGGTCATTGCTACTTCACCTTTAGTGAACTCAGCTTCAGATACAGAGTAATCCATGTTTGGATCAACAACACCTTGGTCAACCATGTCGACTAGGAACTGTAGGCCGCGAACGCCAGCTGCGTTGTTCACACCCGTGCTTTTCGCGTTGTAACCTGTCGCTGTTTTCTCAAATGCGAATGCACCACCCGCTGAGATCATTGGCCATGTGAAGTAAGCGTTTTTCACGTCCCACATGATCGCTTTCTTGTTCTGCTTCGCCATCTCTTTTTGAATGTCAGCTAGCTCTTCCCAAGTTTTTGGTGGCGTAGGCAGTAGGTCTTTGTTGTAGATAAGAGAAGGTGCTTCGATTGCTAGTGGGTAACCAACAACTTTGCCGTTTACTGTTACTGCATCCCAGCTGAAGTCTACAAGTTTTTCTTTAAATTCTTTGCTTGGGTTTAGTTCATGAAGCAGGCCAGCTTCCGCGTAACCACCAAAACGGTCGTGTGCCCAGAAGATGATGTCAGGGCCGCCGCCTGTTGCAGCATGCTGTTGGAATTTCGCTTCTAGAGAATCTGGGTATTGAACCTTAATTGCAACGCCTGTGTCTTCTTCAAACTGCTTACCGATTTCAGCAAGGCCAGCGTAGCTCTTATCGCCATTGATCCAGATAGTGATTTCGCCTTCTTCCATCGCAATAGCAGGAGCATTGCATAGAGCAGCAAGGGTACAAATTGAAAGTGTTTTTAATAGAGGTTTCATAGTCTTGTTCCATATTAAGAAGGTTATCCGTAACGGGAAACGCTTCTACCAGTTCTTATTATCTGCTGAAAATAATATCGATTAATTTAGCCTTTGAGAAATAGGTAAACGCACCTTTGATATAGTAAAAAACTATAGCAATGTCGATATAGTGCTGTTTTACAGGCTATCGCCATAGTTTTGTGAAGTGGCGCGTATAGAGAAATGTGAAGGCGGGCTCAAACTATTTTGGGGTGTTGAAAGCCATCCCAAACTAAGTGCTAGGTTGCTTAGGTTAAGATGTGAAATGTTGGATAGAATCGATGGCTTTGGGCAATAAAAAAGGCAAGGAGAACCTTGCCTTTGGTGTGTTGAATTTAACGTATGATTACAGTTTTACAGCAAATGATTCATACGGTGCCAGTTCAAGCTTGGCTGACAACTCTGTGATCGTTTGATAGTTATTGATGAGACAATCAAGCGTCTGAGTTTGGTATTGTTCAGGCATATCCAGTGTCAGGTTGTCGTTTGAGAAGTTACAAACCACAAACAGTTTTTCGCCATCCAGTTCTCTCACGTACGCAAACACTTGGTCATGCTTTTCAAAGACCGGAGTGAATGAACCATAAACGATTGCAGGGTGTGCTTTGCGCAGCTCAATCAGTTTTTGATAGTGGAAGAATATTGAGTTTGGATCGCTCAGTGCACTCTCTACGTTAATCTCTGGGAAATTCGGGTTCAGTTCGATCCAAGGCGTACCTTCTGTAAATCCACCATTAGGTTTGTTGCCCCAATGCATAGGCGTTCTAGCATTGTCACGGCTGTTTTCGTGAATCGCGCCCATCATGTGTTCATGGGTTACGCCCGCTTCTGTTTTTACTTTGTAGAAGTTGTGAGTCTCGATGTCTTTGTATTGTTCTAACGTATCGAAAGCAACGTTGGTCATGCCGATCTCTTCACCTTGGTAGATGTAAGGTGTCCCTTTTAGGAAGTGCAGACACGTCGCGAGCATTTTCGCTGACTCAACGCGATACTGCTTGTCGTCACCATATTTAGAAACTAAGCGCGGTAAGTCGTGGTTGTTCCAAAATAACGAGTTCCAGCCATCGTCAGCCAGTTCTACCTGCCACTTGGTGAGTACGTTCTTGAATTCACGCAGATCTAGCGGGATTGGGTTCCACTTATCGCCATTTTCCCAGGTCAGGGTAATGTGCTCGAATTGGAATACCATCGAAAGCTCATCACGATCTTGGGCGCTGTATAGCTTAGCGATTTCAGGCGTTGCGCCCCAAGTTTCACCAACCGTTAGCAGATCTTTATTACCAAAGGTCGCTTGGTTCATCTGTTTTAGTAATGAGTGCAAACGTGGGCCATTACCTGTAATGCCTTTATCGATCTCTTTGCCGATAAGGTCAATCACATCAAGACGGAAACCACCAATACCTAAATCAATCCACCAGTTCATCATCTGGTGGACTTCTTCTTGTACTTTCGGGTTTTCCCAGTTTAGGTCAGGCTGACGTTTTGAGAATAAGTGGAAGTAGTACTGCTCCGTTTGCTCGTCCCATTGCCATGCGCTGCCACCAAAAATAGATTGCTGATCATCCGGTGCGCTGCCATCTGGTTTTGCGTCACGCCAGATGTAGTAATCTCTGTATGGGTTGTCTTTTGAAGAACGAGCCTGTTCGAACCAACGGTGTTCATCTGATGTGTGGTTGACCACAAGATCCATAACGATCTTGATGTCGCGCTTTTTGGCTTCATCCATCAAACGTTTCATGTCTTCCATGCTACCGAACTCTTCGGCTATCGCTTGGTAGTCTGAAATGTCATAGCCGTTATCATCCATTGGCGATTGATAAACTGGCGACAACCAGATGACATTGATGCCCAGTAGTTTTAGATAGTCAAGTTTGCTAATGATGCCGTTTAGGTCACCGATACCGTCATTGTTAGAGTCTAGAAAGCTGCGAGGGTAGATTTGGTAGACTACCGCGTCATGCCACCATTTTTGTTCCATTGTTCGATCTCACTTATTCATTTCACTTTCGCCACTATAGAGATTTCGTCTCTCTCTGGGAAATAGCGAGAATGGTGCTCTCTATAGAAAAATCCTATATCATTGTGGTTTGAGGCGGGATCCAGTCTTAGCTGTCTAAAACTGTTGAAATTCTAACCTTACATTTTGTGATCCGATGCAAACTAAGAGAATACGATGAATAAGCTCTACCGATATTTTTTGATGGTTGCGCATACAGGCAGTATTAAAGGTGCTGCTGAAAAGCTCAATATCAGTCAGCCATCATTGACCGCTGCGATTAAGAAACTTGAGAACGATATTGGCGTGCCGATTTTTGTTCGTAAGTCGAAAGGTGTTGAGCTCACTGAGTATGGCTTACTCTTTCGTGAACATGCTCAAGAGCAACAAGAGAAGCATCTCTCTTTAATGCATCGTTTTACCGATATGCAGCAGCGTCAACTGGGTAAGTTGAAGTTGGGTACGGGTGAAGCTTGGTGGGAACAGTTTGTTCGTGATGCGGTAGCAACCTACAAAGAGCGAGAGCCTTCGGGATCACTTCATCTGGAGTTCGGCAACAATCTCTCTTTGATGCATCACTTGGTACAAGGCGATATCGATCTGTTTGTTGGCCACGAAATCTACGGTTTGCATGAGCGATGTAAAGTGACCTTTTATCCGCTGTTTAGAGATAAAGAAGCGATGTTTGTGAGGGCTGAACACCCTTTATTGACACGGAAAAAGTTATCTACTGAGGTGTTGATGACTGAGGCCGAGGCTTATCCGATCTTGCGGGTTACGCCAGATCACTCGCGTCACAACTCGGTATTGAGTGATCATGTAAACTCTCAAATCATGACCAAAGAGAGCGAACACCTGGGCCGAGATATCTACGATGTGGACTCTTTATCGGCCAGTATCGATCTGTTGAAAATGACCGATGCGGTTATGCCATACAGCCACACTATGTGTCAGTGGATGGAAGATCAGGGTGTTGAGACGCTTTTGGTGAACAGTGAACGTTTGGGTAATGTTGGGCTGTACGCGAAGCAGGGCGTAAAGGATAAAAAGATCGAAGCCTTTATTGAGATTCTTCAGCAACACTCTTATTAGTGGGCTCTAATTTCTGCGAGCTTGAATTTTCTGCGATCTTACGTTTTTAAACGAGTTGAAAAAGAAAACGCTGACCTGAGTCAGCGTTTTTTGTAGGCGTTGAACGAGCGATTACTTAGTCGCTGCAATGTTCACCTGTTTAGAGATGATATCGAATGTCACTGTGTAGGTGCCTTCGCTTGCAGGCGTAAAGGCTAGGTTGCCCCCATTGTCAGTAACGGCAAGTGAACTTTCAGCAACCACGATATCACTGTAGCCATGCTCACACTGTCCCCAATCCCCACAAGTAAACTTGAATTGGAACTCTTGGTTCGCAGCCAGCTCTGCAGTGGTGAAGCTCACCATAGTTGCGTCTTGTGCATTCGTGGTCATCTTCTGTGCATCGTCGTGACCCCAGTTACCTGAGATTGTTCCTGGGATGTACCAAGTTTTGTCTTTGTAGCTTTCAGCAAGCTTAGCTTCGACAATTACTGGATTTTCCACATCAGAAGCGTCCAATGAGAACTCATACATACCCATATCAGAGAAGTTTGAAGGACAGTTCTCACCGCCGCAGCTAATTTGAGAGTCCCAATCACCATGCGTGAACTTGTACCCAGTGTCAGAAGCCAAGCCTAACTCGATAGTGTACAAACCGCTGTTGGTGTAAGGCACTTCAATCGCTGCTGGATCCCAGCTAGCTTGCTCGAAGCCGCCTGCAATGTAGACCTTAGTTTTACCAAACGGTGGTAAGTCTGCTTTCTTCTCCGCAACTGGTAGACCTAGGCCGCGTTCAGAACCTCGTGGTTGAACGAAGACTGCAGTAGACCAAGCCGGTACTGAGAACTTGCCTTCAGTGAAGGATGCATTTCCAGCAATACCGTTGTCTTGATGCGCAGCACTCAATTCAAAGTCAGACAGAACAATTGGCTTGCTCTCGTGGTCAACGAAATCACCGACTGTTTGCGTCTCTGGCGTTGCATTGATGATAACGACAACAGCATCAACTGAGCTGTCGATATCCGCGGTTTGGGTACTGCCGTTATCGATGGTCATTGCGATCACACCGGTCGTTTGACCTTTACCCGTATTACGGAAATCAACACGATTGATGATCTCTTGTGCGCTTGGAAGCGTCATTAGATCTGAGGCAGAACGAAGCATCAACAACTCTTTGTAGTTATTGTACATGCGCTCCATGTGTTCAGCTTGAGGCTGAGAGTTTAGATCCGCAGTTGCACGAGCGATCTGGTCGTAGTTATCCGCATCCTTATCTTTTGCTGGCAGACCTTTGTTCCAGTTACTGTCGGTAAGAGTGAAATCAACGAGGTTGTACCAATCGCCGTAGTCGTACGAGTCACGTTGCATCGACTTTGAACGCAGCAGCTCACCACCCATGTGGTTGAACGGCATCGCTTGACCTAGTAGTACAGTAGACATACCAATGGTCTGCATTTGAACACGCACATCTACGCTAGCATCTTCCGATACCTTGTACATGTTGATGTCCCAGAATGTTTGGTTATCGTGTTTTGATACGTAGTTCTGTACTTCCCATGGTTGCTCTGCGTAACCCGCTTCTTGGCCGTTGTAGTCAATGGATGAACCTACTTGGGTGTTGCCTTCGAAGTCGACCATCTTGAAGTCTTTCAGGTTACCCGCCATGCCCAAACGAGTCAGGTCGATTTGGTGTAGCGCGCGTTCCAGCTCGACGTCAGAAACATTACCTTCATCATCGGCCATTAGTTCATTTGGCAGTGTTGCTGCGCCCGTTGCGAAGCCTTGAGTCTTGCGAATCGCTTCACCACCATCGAATGGGCTACCGCCTCGAACAGCATCTCTGAGTCGGTCCGAGAAAGAACCGATGCCTGTGCCACCTAGGTTAGGTTGTGTTGCTTGTGTAAAGCGACGGTTGTTTTCAACTTCACCAAAGTTCCAACCTTCACCGTAGAAGTACACCTCTGGATTGACTTCACGAGCTGCAGCGAGCGTTTGTTGCATTTGAGATAGTGGGTGGTGGCCCATCAAGTCCCAACGGAATGCATCAATCTTGTACGCTTCTACCCAAGTTTGAATGGAATCGTCGATCAGCTTCGCGAACATTGCATGCTCTGGCGCCGTGTTTTCACAACAGGTTGATGTTTCTACGAGACCAGAATCTGGAACCAGACGTTGGTAATATAGCGGTACGACTTTATCGAGTACCGATTTGTCATTCATGCCCGAAGCGTTAGTGTGGTTGTACACTACGTCTACTACTACGTTCATGCCAACATCTTGCTTGACCGATTTAACCATTTCACGGAATTCAAGAATACGTGCGGTACCTTCTGCATCTGTTGCGTAAGAACCTTCTGGTACAGTGTAGTGGAATGGGTCATAGCCCCAGTTGTAAGAGTCGACAGAGCGGACGTACTCGTTAAGGGCTTCTACCACTGCGTTGTCTTTGGTATCAGTCGCTTTAAGCTCTTCAAAGGCTTCGGCGATTGTGCCACCGCTAATGCAGTAGTCGCTGTAACGGCTGTCGTTCTTAATCGATTCATTCAAAGAGCAAAGCTTGCTGAATGGTTCGTCGATATCTGCCACTTGGCTTGGATCTTCGTTGATGGTTGCGATATCGAATACAGGCATTAAGTGCAGGTGTGTCATGCCCGCGTCACTAAGCTCTTTAAGATGATTCACTGGTACTGAGTTTTGCTCAGTAAACGCTAGGTATTTACCCTTGTTGTCAGTGCTCTTGTCACGAGCTGAGAAGTCACGAACGTGAGATTCGTAGATCACCATATTCGCTAGATCGCCATTGTCTGGGTTTTGTGAATGTGGGGCATCTAACCCATCCCAACCAGCTGGCTTCAGTTCGTCAGAATCTAGATCCACAGCTTGGCTGTAGAAAGAGTTCATAGATAGGCTGACAGAGTATGGGTCTGTCACTTCGTAGCTGTAACCCTTCTGTTCTCTTGGTTGGAAGACCTTCATCGCATAGCGGTAGAACTTGCTGTCGACTGAATCAGTTTCGACTTCAACGCTCCAACTACCCGTTGCGCTATCCTCTTGCATTGTGTGGCGAGAAGCTTCTGATTTGTCACTGTTGTAAACAACCAGTTCAACCTCAGAGGCGGTTGGTGCCCATAAGCGGAAGGTCACACCGTCATCACCGTAGATAGGACCGTATTCAAGGTCAGTTGCTGCCTCGGCAAAGATCGCATCCAGTGCACCTGCGTATTGAACCGCTGTTGAAGAGCGCAGTGCTGATGGCTCGCCTTCAGCACCATCAGAAGAAGCCAGTGCAATTAAGCTGCCCTTCATTAATGAGCTAAGTGATAGCTCTTCTGGTAAGTCAGGAAGTTCGAACGCTGGGTAATCCGCTAAGTGTGGGAATTTGGCTTTTTGAGCGTCTGTGAGTGTTGCACTTGAAAGAACGATAGATGCACCGCTAACGACACCATCTTCTGATACTTGGTACTCACCATTGGAACTGAACATAATCTGAACTTGGTCAGCTCCGTTACCTGCACTCCAAACCAGTGTTTGGTCGTCAATCAGGATCGCGCCAACACTGTCGATAGTGAATTCAGAAGATGGACCTGCAACCTCAAAGGCTTCACTGCGAGTCGCATAAGACGTTGAGCTACCAGCCATGTAAGTGACAGCTGGATTTTCAGCTTGCCCAGAAATATCGATAACAAGGTCAGCACCAATCAGCTTATCTTTATTGGCATTACGGAAGATGAGATTGAAACATTGGCTTGCATCATCGGTGACCGGAACATACCAAACTGGGCCGAACTCGTCTGAGTCGTCTGGTGTGACACTGGTGTCTTCCCAGTCATCGTTGAAATAGCTTGGATCGCCAGCTGCACACTTTGCATCGTTCCAGATGTGTAGGTTAAGGTTGCCGTAACCGTCTTTGTCTGCGCCTTCTTCTTTCTTATCGCCTAGAGGATCATAAAGGTGAACGGCGAAATGATTAGCTGGTGGAGCAGGCAACTCACCTGGAGGCTGTGCTTCAGGAAGTTTTACATCGGTTCCTTCTTGGTCAAGTCCGTATCCCTTAAGCATGGTGTCCTGACGTGAACCTAAAACTTTTTCACCCGTATGGGTTACACCAACAGTGCTACCCGCGTCAGAAGCATTAAGGTTAACCGACGCTTGCTCTGTAGTGCCATCGGTGATCTTACAGCTTCCGGTTGCCTCGCTGGACGCGACTAACCAAGTTGGACCAAATTGATCCGAAGATGTCGCAGTAAAGGATTTGTCGCCACATACCAGAGTCCATTTGCTGAAATCTGTCGTGGTATTGGACATGCGCGCCACGTTTGAAGTGGTATCAGCGATGTAGCTTAGTGAAACTTCATTGGCACTTGGAGTTGCAGCTGCGGCTGGCAGATCAACGTTAGGTGCAAGTTCCACTTCTCCCGGTACCGACGTACCTGGTGTTGGTGCGGTGTAGCTGCTGTCGTCATCTCCACATGCACTTAGTGCGCTTGCAGCAAGGATTGGCAGCATTGCTTTTGCAAGGGTAGAGAGTTTAAAGTTTTTTGTATTCACGTGTTATATCCATATTAGTTTTATTCTCGATGAATATCGTAATGTTGAATACGGTGATCTATTTGTGAGCCTTATAAACAAAGTTATTTAAAATTAGGAAATTAAAAGTAATTAGTGTCGGAATCACATTTTGTATTAGGCCAAACAATAATTAATTGGATCGATAACACACAAAACGGGTGATTATTTTAAAAAGGCGTAGAAGGGAGGATGAGTAAATAGGATGAGAACTCAGCCTAATTTTTGTGAGATTACTAGCGCTTTATTTGTTACTTAATAATCACCAAAAAAAAAGAGCCGTTTGGCTCTTTTATAATTGGTCATAAATACAGAATTAATTGAGTTTCAACACCCAAGCTAATGCGGCTAATGGCTTCAATTCACAACTGAAATACCCGATGCCGTTATCTACCGTGAGTAATTGCGTTTCTAGGCCTTCAATTTTCTCTTCCAACGAGTAAGTTCCGTCAGTTAGGTTCATCGCGGAGATCTGCTCTTCAGGGATAGTCACTTTAATCGAATCATTACCTTGCGTTGCAAAGCGACTGGTCGCGATAACTAGCTCATTGGCGTCATATCGTAAAAAGGCGTGGCTAGTGTCGGAAAGCTCGCCTTTGGCGAAGAGATCGACGTATTCACCTGTCATTGAAGAGTGCTCTAACGTGAAGTTCATGATGCGTTTATAGAAATTACGCAGTGCGATTTCACTTTCGTTTAGAAGACCACCATCGAACTTGCCGTGATTCATCCATTTTTGGTGTTGTGGTACGCCAATGTAATCAAAGATTGAAGTGCGTGATGGCTGGCCAAACCCTGCGTTTTCAGCGCCGGCTTCACCGACTTCTTGACCGAAATAGAGCATGGTTGGAGAGCTACTGATTAAAGCACTCACTAACATCGCAGGCCTTGCCATTTCTGGGTTACCAGCAAACTCTGGCGACGCGACACGCTGCTCATCGTGATTGTCTAAGAAGTGCAGCATGTGATGCTCAATGTCCTGCATCTTGCCTTGAATCTCAGAAATGATCGCGGTGGAGGCTTTGCCCTGCATGATATCTTTTAGACCATCATAGAGATCGACCTTGTCGTAGAGGTAATCCATCTTACCAAGGTGAATGTAATCTCGGTAGAGATCCGGTTGGTAGACCTCTGCCATTAGGAAGGCATCGGATTTGCGCATTTTAATGGATGAGTTCAAGTAGCTCCAAAACTCGACAGGCACCATCTCTGCCATGTCGTAGCGGAAGCCATCTACGCCTTTAGCGATCCAGTACAGCGCAATATCGCGGAACTTAACCCAAGAGCTAGGTACATCAAACTGCTGCCAGTAGTGGTAATGCTCGACATAGTCTTTATCTTCATAGCCTTGCGGAAGTTCAGGGAAGTCTTTGCTGCCATCAGGCTTGATACCGTAGTTAATTTTGACCGTTTCATACCAATCGTCGAAGTTAGGTTTAGCCAAACGTGAGCCGTTTCCTGTCCATTTGGCGGGCTTTTCAACGAACGGTACTTCTAGGCTAGGGTGCGCTTCTCCACCAAGTGGTGTAAAGGCTGGGTCGATATCCGGCAGCTCAAACTGGGAATCTGGGATGTAATAGAAGTTATTCTCTCTGTGATACTCAACACTGGTATCGTCACTGGCACCGAAGTCTTCAACGCCAGCTGGATTGTGATTACCACGATACTGACGGGCGACATGGTTTGGTACGATATCGATGATAACTTGTAACCCATTTTCGTGGCTGCGCTTAATGAGAGCCTCAAACTCTTCAATGCGCTTTTCCGGGTTATCTGCCAAATCTGGATTGACCGAGTAGTAGTCTTTGACCGCGTAGGGAGAGCCAGCTCGGCCTTTAACCACACTTGGATGATCTTGGGTGATTCCCACTTCTTGGTAGTCATTGATCACTGCGTGATGCGGGACACCGGTATACCAGATATGGGTGATGCCTAGGTCCTTAATTTCAGAAAGTGCTTTGTCGGTAAAATCACTGAATTTACCAACGCCATTCTCTTCAATTGTGCCCCAAGGCTTATTGTTGGTGTTTTGGTTGCCAAACAGCCGTGTAAAGACTTGATAGATGGTATGTTTTTTATTGTACATGGTTATAATTCCTTAACTTCCATCATGTTATGTAGGGATGAGGCGAGTAGGCTAGCGCAAATAACGGGCTTATTACTCATCCTTTCTATAAGAATTCAGGGCGTAGTTATTAAGCTTCGTGAGCTGCTGCGCAAAAGGGGATAACCTTGTCGTCATCATTAAAAATTGTGTTTACCTATCTCTTTATTGTGAGCCTTTCGATCGCATTTTATTCAAGCTCAAAGCTGATGCTTGGAGGGTATTTATTGATAGGACTGATGACTTATTTCACTTACGCAAAAGATAAGCGAGCGGCAATAAAAGGTGAGTGGCGTGTCCCAGAGAATACACTTCATCTGCTTGCGTTATGTGGGGGCTGGCTAGGCGCGTTGATAGCCCAGCAGCAGTTTCGACATAAGACTCAAAAGCAGCCCTTTAAAACGCTGTTTTTCATCTGCTGTGGTCTGAATATTCTAGGGTTTGTGTGGACATTAACGCCTCATGGACAGTCTATGTTGACTCTGCCTCAGGAGGCGCTTTTTAGCTGGTTGTAGCTCGAGTAAGAAATAGATCAGCAAGGACTTAAATCATTGGTACGGTCGAAACTAACAGCAACAATGCCATCGCGTAGTTGAAGCCTTTAATGCGCAAGGGAGTCGTCAACCAGTGCTGGAGCTGTTTCCCCGCTGCTGTCCAAAATGTCACGGATGGCAGGTTAGCAAGCGTAAAGATAGCGGCGATGATTGCGAGCTCAACCCATGAGCTGCCGGTGCTGTAAACCGAAATTGCCGTTAATGCCATCGACCAGCCTTTCGGGTTAACCCACTGAAAGCTTGCAGCAGCCAGAAAAGACATCGGCTTGTAGCTTTCCTTCTCTTCTGCTTTACCGCTGGTAGCAATTTTAATCGCTAAATAAACCAGGTAAGCCAAGCTCAGATATTTCAATACTTGGTGAATAATAGGGAAGCTGTGGAACAAACCCATTAAGCCAAAGCCGACCAATAGCAGCATAATGGCGAAGCCAAGTGCGATACCCAGCATGTGTGGGATGGTCTTGGTGAAGCCTACATTTGCGCCCGAAGTCATCAACATGATGTTGTTTGGGCCAGGTGTGAAGGTCGAGACAAACGCAAATAACGCGAGTGCGGTAAGTTGTTCAAAAGGCATGGCGTTGTTCCTAAATAGTGAAAATTACAGTTGTGTCTGACCGGTCACGATTCATACTAAGTGGAAAGTCGGGCAATTATGTGCTTTTATTCGAGTTAAATTCACTAATTGCACAATTAAATTCACATATGGATAGATTTGACGAAAGGATATTGCTTGAGCTGAAAGCGGACGGCAGAGTCTCCAATATTGAGCTCTCGGAGCGCATCGGTTTATCTCCGTCTGCGACATTGCGCCGCGTTCAGGAACTAGAGAAACAAGGCGTGATTCAGGGCTATCGTGCCGTGCTCGATAACACCTTAATGGGCGTTGGCTTTATCGCGTATGTTTCTATTGGTTTATCAAGTCACAGCAAAGCAGCGCAGCAAGAGTTTGAAGATCATGTAAGTTTGGAAAAAGAGGTAGTCGAGTGCCATAACATTACTGGGGCGAACGAATACCTTTTGCGGGTGGAAACTCAAGATTTACCCAGCTATAAAAAGTTTCATGCGGATGTGTTGGGTGAGTGCCCTCAAGTACAATCCATCACAACCATGGTGGTGATGGATACGCCGAAAGATGAACGATAACCGAATCTATTTTCTAAAGAGAGTCATGTGTTAAATACCAACCAATTACTTCTGTTCCTTGATGTGGTTCAACAGGGATCTTTTACCAAAGCAGCAACGCTTCATGACATGGATAATTCGTCTTTGTCTAAGCAGATCAAGCGCTTAGAATTTGACCTTGGTGTTCAGCTGCTCAATCGATCCACACGATCGTTTTCACTGACTTCTGCGGGTGAAGAGATCTTAGCGCAAGCGCGTGTGCTTCAAGACACCTTAAATCAGATTCAAGGCATTGCCGACTCGTATCAGTCTGAACCTAAAGGTGTGTTGCGGATTACCTCGCCAATCTATTTTGGACAACAGTATTTGCAGCCGATCGTGACTCAATTTATGCGTCGCTATCCCGATGTTCAGATCGTGCTCTCTCTCGACGATAAGATTGCCAATATCATCGCAGGTAAAATTGATATCGCTTTCCGTTTCAGTAAGTTGGTTGAATCAAACCTTATCGCCAAGAAGATAGCAGATAGTCACTTTATGCTGGTGGCATCGCACGATTTTATCGCTGAGCATGGTGAGCCGCAAACGCCACAGGATCTGTTGTCGTTGCCTGCGATTATTTATACCAACGGAGATATGACGCTCGATCAATTGCGCATTAGTGAGCAACCCAATGGCGATACGTATCAAGTGTTGTCGCTGCAAGGTAATTATAAGGTGAGTGACGTACGCACTATTGTTTCGGGCGTCAGTGATGGGTTGGGTTATGGTTTGTTGGATCAATCAAACCTGCACGCACCAATGAAAGACCTTGGACTTGTTCAGTTACTACCTGAGTATCGTATATCAACCGAAGAAACGGCCATCTACGCTGTGTATCCACATAGAAAGCAGACAAAGTTGGTGAAAGAGTTCATTAGTTGTGTCCAAGATTACATTGGCTCACCGACTATCTGGGAAAGAATGCAGAGCGACAAATAGTAAAATTGACAAAAACGGTAAGCTTGGGCGGTTTGAGACATGAGTTTCAAGCCGCTTTTTTTATTTGGTGTTTACCGAGGAATTTTGGTGCCCCGATTTACAATGTAAAATTGAGCAAAAAAGAGGCGTATAAATGAGGTAATTAGAGGGAGCATAGCTGCCCATGAGTTACGGTGTAACTTAATGGGGCAGGTTATTTCTTAAAACTAGCAGATTGCTGATAAACGAAACGATAGCGCAGTAACACTTTCGTGACCTTGAGTAGGGAAATATGCCGAGAGTGAGTATGATGGTTTACAAGGTCAAAGGGTGAGATGGCTGCTTTCTATAGTGACATCAAGTGAAGGACTTAGGTTGGAAGCAATATCACATCACCCACTAGCATTTCATTCTGAACAAATCGGTTTAGCTTCTTATGGCACAAGAATCCTGAGATACTAAACTCATGATGGCTATAGGTTCTTTCTTTAGCCTATTAATCTCCATTTATCGACTAGTATCGATATAAAAATAAACACTAGTTGAACAACAAACAGTTGAGACGTTATGAGCACAATGGGCATCGCTATCGGTGCAACCGCACTTTCTCTGATTTTAGTCGTCATTTGGCTGATCTCTTTATCTCTGAGAAAGCAGCGACTAGAGCAGGAGCGCAAGGCTAGAGAGGTCGCTTATCGAAAGGCGATAGAGAAGGCTCGCCTGCAAGAAAAGAAAGACCGCTTGTTCAAAGCTGAGACTGGCCATATCCCTTCAGTCCTCTATTTGGCCAAAGAAGCAGAACGCACCAACATCAAAGAGGCGTTGTATTGGTATGAGAAAGCGGCGCAGCAAGATAATGTCAACGGTATGTATGGCATTGTTCGCCTCAGCATGAAGCGTAAAGAAGACCTGATCTTGAGAGAGCAGGCAAACTTTTGGCAGCTAGCGATTGCTGCATTAGATAATGATGCCGATGCCAAGTTCAATATGGGACAAGCCTTGATTCACGGTCGAGGTACCACTAAGAACATACCGAAAGGGTATGCTCTGATTGAAGAAGCAGCCACCAGTGGGCACACCGATGCAATGTTGTTTATGGGCGATTGGTGCCTTGATAAAGACAACTCTGACTACTCTCCAGAAAATGCGGTGGAGTGGTTTCGAATGGCGGCGGATAAGCACGATCTCAACGGAAAGATTAAGTTAGGTCTGAGTTATTTGAATGGTTTAGGTGTCGAGAAAAACCACGGACAAGGCTGTTATTGGCTAGAGCGTGCTGCGGAGAAGAACAATACCGAAGCCATGTTCCATGCGGGTGAAGCTTGGATTGACCATGGTGAGCACGGTAATGCTATCGCTTACATCTGGTTGTTTTTATCTGCTCACTTTGGTTATGAACCTGCCAAAGCCCAGCGTGACAAAGTGGGAGCGAACCTTGGTGTTGATTCGATCGTTGGATTACAGGCGTTAACTAAGCCTATTATGACCAAGCTCTCGCAAGAAGCGGTGACCAAACACTCGGTAATCAAGGCGCTAAACAAGCTTTATAAGCGTAAAGTACCAGTGCCTAAGAAAACAGAAGAGGGTGTCGAAGTGATGCCTGAAGAGGCAGTAGAAGACGTCGCGTTAGAGCAACCAGCAAAAGAAGTGAGTGACTACACACAAGTCCCGTTTGATGCATCAACCAACAAACCAAGTGATGGTTCCGCTGGTCTCGATTTCAGTCAGTCGACCGTGCAACCAAACTGGAAGAGTTAGTTTAAAATACTCATTGAGTCTCGAGAAACGAATCAATCAGCGTTGTTGGTATAAGAATCGAAGCAAATAAAAAGGGGTAGCCAGTGGCTACCCCTTTGCGATCTTTATCTGAATTTCAGATTATGCGTCAGACTTTTGCTGTTCAGCTTTACATACCGCAGCAGTGAATACCACGTCTGTAGAGCTGTTAAGCGCTGTCTCAGCAGAATCTTGAATCACACCGATGATGAAGCCTACCGCTACAACTTGCATTGCTACGTCGTTCGAGATACCGAATAGGCCACACGCTAGTGGGATAAGTAGTAGTGAACCACCCGCAACACCAGAAGCACCACATGCAGATACAGCCGCAACAAGGCTTAGAAGGATCGCTGTGAAGATATCGATTTGGATACCCATAGTGTGTACAGCAGCTAGTGTTAGAACAGTAATCGTGATTGCTGCACCAGCCATGTTGATGGTTGCGCCTAGTGGGATAGATACAGAGTAAGTATCTTCGTCTAGGTTAAGCTTCTTACATAGGTTCATGTTTACAGGGATGTTTGCTGCACTTGAACGTGTGAAGAATGCCGTTACACCAGATTCACGTAGACATTGAAGAACCAGTGGGTAAGGGTTCTGCTTAGTCTTAACAAATACGATGATTGGGTTGATAACCAGTGCGATGATCAGCATAGAGCTTAGTAGTACAGCCAGTAGCTGACCATAGCTTGCTAGTGCTTCGAAACCAGTTGTCGCAAATGTTGCAGATACTAGACCGAAAATACCGAAAGGTGCTAGGCGGATGATGAAGCGAACAATGTGTGAAACACTGTGGCTTAGGTCTTCGAATACCGCTTTGGTTGTCGCTGAAGCGTGGTGTAGAGCAAGGCCTAGACCGATCGCCCATGCAAGGATACCGATGTAGTTTGCGTTCATCAGTGCATTTACTGGGTTATCAACCAATTTGAATAGCAGTGTTTGTAGAACTTCTGTGATGCCTTGAGGAGGGTTTGCACCTTCAGCACCAGCAACCAGAGTTAGAGTCGTTGGGAACATGAAGCTCAGAACTACAGCCGTTAGAGCAGCAGAGAAGGTACCAATCAAGTAAAGCACAATGATTGGGCGCATGTGAGTATGCTGACCTTTCTTTTGGTTAGCGATAGAAGCAGCAACAAGAATGAATACTAAAATTGGGGCTACAGCTTTTAACGCACCTACGAACAGACTACCTAGTAGACCTGCATCTTGAGCCGCCGAAGGCGAGAACATGGCGAGAACGACACCGAATACAATACCAGCAAGGATCTGTAGAACGAGATTTCCACGAGCGATGCGGGCGAACATGTTGTGATTTTGCATAAATTACCTGCAATTGTTAACTTATTATAGTGATATTTCTTTTATAAAATGGAACCATTTCGAACTATACACTAGTCGAATGGGCGGTCATATTAGCTTGATTAATCTCAGTGTCTAGGATTAGTTTCATTTTGGTGTGATTGTTTGCGCTGTGTGGGTGTTTTAGCTCTAATTGTTAAATTTATGTATGCAATCTAAGATATAAGTCTTTACAAATATGGATATGCAGTTGATGTGTCTGTGGTTTTGATTGGCAAGGAATGGTTATGCAAACTATGTATGCATAATTGATATCTTGGATGTAAAAATGCTGCCAAGCGATCTCTCACTGGCAGCATATATTGCTTTATCTTTGTCTGCTATTTGATGACTAAGTATGCATATTAATCATCGAACTGTTTTCGATGACGGCTTTCATTCTGCACACTGCGATACATCTTAGTTAGCTGTTTAAAATTCGCACGCTGCTGTGCTAGCGTCGCACTGTTTCTAGCTTGTTCACGGAGCAGTTTCTGGTAGTTGTTGAACCGACGCTCTGTTAAATCGCCATTTTCGAGTGCTTGTTGAATCGCACACCCTGGTTCAGATTGATGTTGGCAATCTGAGAAGCGACAATTCATGGCAAGCTCTTCGATGTCGGCAAAGGTTTCACTGACACCTTCGGCACATTCAGAAAGTTGCAGCTCTCGCATTCCTGGAGTATCGATCAACAAACCACCGTCTTTCAGCAAATGAAGTGAACGTGACGTGGTTGTGTGTCGACCTTTGCTGTCGTCTTCACGAATCCCACCCGTCGCTTGAGCTTGCTCAGCCATCAGAGAGTTGACGATAGTCGACTTACCTACTCCCGATGAGCCCATCAAAGCGACAGTCGCACCAGATGTACACCATGGTGCGAGTACCTGAACTGACTCTAAATCAAGTCCGTTGACGGTCTCAATCATGAGTAACGGATCCAGGCTCTGAACTTGGCTTACTTTGGCATCTGAATCGTCACATAAATCTTTTTTGGTTAAGACGATGACAGGTTCCACTTTCGCTTCATTAGCTAGTGCTAAGTAACGCTCAATGCGGCTTAGATTGAAATCGTGGTTCAAGGATACGACGATAAACACGGTCGTAACGTTGGCCGATATCAATTGCTCCGCTACTCGAGTACCTGAAGCCTTACGGCTGAACAGTGACTGGCGCTCCAATAATCGCTCAAATTGTTGGTTGGGTTTGAGTATTACCCAGTCGCCAACTGTCATTGCGGGCAAAGCATGGTGAATCGCGAGATGGATTTCGCCCTGCTCAGAAGCAAGTGTATAGCCGCTTCGGTGATGTGCGATGACGCGAGCTACGAAGTTTTCTTGCTCGTAATCTTCAAGTGTTAGCTGTTGTTGGAAAATAGGTTTCCATCCAAGTTGCGAGATTGAAATTGGATCGGAAAATGCGTTTTTAGAATTCATTGCTATACCTCGACATACAACTCGCGACTTTGGCGCTATTGCGATGTCAAAAAATGAGAATATGGGTCGAATTCAATAGATAGGACCCCGGGTTTTGTGCTTGTCTGCAGCGCAAACCGGGTAAAAGAAGTGATCATTAGATTTTTCAGCTTAGTGTGAATGATGTTTACACCATGCTGGATAACAAGTTACAGATATATACGAAGTAACTTATTGGTCGTAAGGGAAAGTAAGTTGTTGTTGCCTTACGAGTAGTACGCTTCTTTTACTACGGGCGCTAGTGGGTTCATTACAATCATGGACGTTCTCCTTGGTGAGTTATTGACAGTAGTGAGTATAACTTAATGTTATACCACTCGACTCTAAATTGCTTGGCGACTTTAACAAAAAACCATGACAACGAGAAGCTGTCATGGTCAATTATTATGCGAATTTGAATGGAAACTCTAACTTAATGATGAGAATGGTCCATTTTCTTCATGCCATTCATCACTTTTTTGACAGGAACTTCGACAGTTTGGGCGTCGCCGTTCGCGTAGTTGAGGGTTAGAGTGATGCTTTGCCCTTCCTCAAGGCGAGCAGCTAAATCAAATAACATGATGTGTAAGCTTCCCGGCTTCAGCTCTGTGCTGCCATGCGCTGGGACTTGAATGTTTTCAACCTGACGCATTTTCATGACTTCACCTTCCATGATGACATCATGAAGTTCTACTTTTCCAGCCGCTGGTGTCGAGGCAGAGACAAGCGTGCGATCTGCATCGCTGTGATTCATCAGAGTGGTAAAAACAGCGCTATTCACAGCGGAAGGCGGCATTGCGCGTGCATAGGCGTCATGAATCATAACGTCACTTGCTTGAGCAACTGAAGAAAGCAGCATACCTGCTAATGCGAGGGCTTTTAGTTTCATTATTCTTGGTTCCCTAAACAATCTAATTGAATCGGTTAACGGCTATCGCTAGGCGTTATAGCTTTTTGATTGCATCAACAATCGGCGCTGGCGTAAGTGTATGTGGAACCTTAGTAATCAAGGTGCCATCAGGTTTTAAAAAGTAGAAGTAAGAGCTGTGGTCGAGTGTGTACTCAAGCTCTGAGCCTTCTAATTCTGACTTACGGAAAATCACGCCGTAGTTATGAGCCAGCGCTGTTGTGATATCAAGAGGGCCGCTTAATCCTTCCATATTCAGGTGGAAGTATTGTGCGTATTCATAAGATGCTTCTGCAGCATCACGTTCTGGGTCTAAAGAGATAAACATCGGGCGAACGTTCGCGACTTCTTCTTCAGATAGCTGATTGAGCGCCCCGGCCAACATGGCTAGTGACGTTGGGCAAACGTCTGGGCAGCGTGTGAAGCCAAAGTACACAATGCGCACTCGAGCATCACTTTCGTCGAAGATCTCTACGGGTTGGTTGTCTTTACCAAACAGAGTAGTTGCTGAGATCTGTTGCTCTTTCTCTAGCTGCATTTGAGCTTTACTCTGTTCATCAAGGTAGGTTTTGACCCCGAACCCGAGTACGAACGCAACGACTAATGCGAGTGACCAATTTTTACTCATCTTTCCATCCTTATTGCTGGGTGTACCGTATTATTGCCGTCGGTTAATTCACCGAGCCATGTCATCTTGTCCATGGTACACACAGGTAAAATGACGTCACCTTGGAATGTATTCCCTTCGGTGCGCTTTAATTGAAATCTCGCCGTACCCATCTCCATTTCTAAACCACTGAGTGATAACTGAAGTTGGTCAGAACTGGTGCCATCCCAAGTGACGGTCAGAGTAGCAGGAACCAGAGGTTGAGCAGTATCGTGCTCAAACACCATGGTGACCGAGTCTTGAGCGCACTCTTGCGTGCTCAACATACAGTACTGACTGATGTCTTGCTCTGTTTGAGTGTCTAGCGCGTGATTAACTTGCTCGAGTAGTTGTGGGCCAAAGAAGCCGGCAAGCAGGGCGGCGCTTACCATCGCAACCTTAAGTGCTGGGTGCATAGGGGCTCTCATCATTCCTTATATTGAGGGGCGATGGTATCACAAAGCTCATTACGTGCTTGTATCAAAAAACAATTTTGTGCGGAGGGTAGAAGCTTTGTAGTGGAGATTTATCTGGATATTGGTCATGGATTTTTCGGATATTCCAGATACAAAAAAGCGAAGCTGCTTGCTTCGCTTTAGGTGTTTCTATTAATTTCTGTCTACTGGTCTGTTAATGACCGTTTCGTTCTGCGAATTTCTCTAGGCCTAGCACCAATAGAATCGCTGCCATCATCATGATTACCGCGAGGACTAATTGTGATGGTTGAGAAGTAATAGATTCAAATTCAAATGGAGAAAGATTCTCTTGAATCAATGGCACTTGCTCGCCCTTGGAGTTAGTGCGCCAGCTGATGGTCTCTTTCCATGGCCAGATTTTTGGCAGGGTGCCAATCATCAAACCGGTTAGGAAGACTAAAGTTACATCTCTAAATGAACGCAGTAGCCAAGAAAGAACGTGAGAGAAGCTTAAAAGACCAATCACACATCCAGAAAGAAACAGCAGTAGGATGTCAATTTGGAAACCCTTTACGGCAGCAAGTACAGGTGTGTACATGCCGATAAGTAGCAAAATGAAACTGCCGGAGATACCAGGAAGGATCATCGCACAGATTGCAATCGCGCCTGCAAGCATGACATTAATGCTGGTTGGTTCCATATGCAGTGGTTTAAGAACTGTGATGCTATAAGCAAAAGCAACGCCGAGTAACAGAAATAGCCCACGTATTGCATCGCGCTTCTCAACTTGCTTAAGAATGTGAAACACAGAGACCAAGATCAGACCGAAGAAGAAAGACCATAATGGCACAGGGTGGGCGACCAGTAACCAAGAGATCAGTTTTGCTAAGGTAGCGATGCTAGTGAATACACCACCAAATAGAGCGATTAAGAAGAAGCCATTGATGTGATTGAATGCAGCTTTAAAGCCTTCACGTTTCCAAATACCTAAAACACTAGGGTTGATTCGACGAATGCTTTCTAAAAGCGTGTCATAAATGCCAGTAATAAAAGCAATGGTGCCACCCGATACACCAGGCACAACATCTGCTGCACCCATCGCCATGCCTTTAAAGAAAGTACTTAAGTAGTTCATTTGTCTCTGAGAGTTAATAATGGTTTGGTGCAGTATACAAACTTTGGTGTAAAAAAAGTATGAATATGCAATCGAGGACGTCACTTTAATTCTTAGTCCACGGAGACGGTATGGATTGTGTCATCAAATTCATTCTGGGAAGCAAAATAATAAACCTTGCACCCTATTTTGACTCGCATTATTACCAATTCAAATGAAATTGATTTCTTATTTATATTGCGTTTGTTTGCATTATGCAATTGCATTTTGCATATCTAGAGTCATTTAGAGAGGCATTTTTGCGATATTCCCCCAAAAAACTGTGTGTTAAAAGTTGGCACGCATCCTGCTTTATACCAAGTGACCCTTCTTAAGCCGAGGGTCACCTAGCCAACTGACGTTGTTAGTGAACCTGAATTTTGTTCACACATATATAGAGCCAATCGCGGATATTGCGGTTGGCTATTTTTTTGTCTGTAAGTTGGTGTTGCCTGTTTTATAAGCAAAAAAAAGCTAGCCACCATCGGTGACCAGCTTATGTTTTTTCTCGAATCTCGAATCTCGAATCTCGAATCTCGAATCTCGAATCCGTTTAGTATCCCATTAACTGCAATAAGTTCTCAGCGGTACTGATCGCTTCTTTACGGTTAGCGATATTCAGCTTTTGATACAAGTTACGAATATGAGTCTTGATGGTTGTACCTGCCACATCAAGTTCTTGTGCGATCTGTTCGTTACTAAAGCCCGAGTAGATTAGGCCAAGTACCTGCCATTCACGTTGTGTGAGCGGGCTAGTGCGCACTAGCTCAGGAATGTTAGGGTGGTTGACCAAGTTTTCTACAAAGTCTTCATCGAAGTGTACAGAGCGACTACGCTGAGTGGTTGAGATGTCTTTCATGATCTGTTGCGCACGGTGACGCTCTAGATCGCCTAGGCCAGGTTTATTACTCAGCTTATCAAGAATGTGTCCAATCGTTGAACCATCAACAAGGAAGTTGCCGACCATACCTGTTTGGTTGGTCATGTGTAGTGCTTCTTCAAGCAGCACACGAGCGCTCTCTTCGTCGTTGGTTTGAATACGCAGTACCGCCTCAACAATCAAGTTGCGGTTGGTGTCAGTGACAAGGTGAGATCGTTTTGCCTCACTCTTCAAGAATACCAGCGCCTCTTCTGCCTCTTCAAACTGCTCCAACATGATGTGTGCACGTACAATATTACGCCACTGTAGTTGGCAGAAGTGGTTGCTCGCTGATTCAGGGCGAACCGCAACGTTCAACCAATCTTGAATCGAATCTTTATCTCCTTTCACTTGCCAGAAAAGCAGCAGTGAAAGAGAGGCGTTGGCTGTCCAATCTACGTGGTAAGTGGACTGGCGCAGAAGGTGCTGAATCTGGTCGATAAACTTGGCAGCTTTATCAATTTCGCCGCGGCTGAGTGCAATGCGAGCTAACATCGAGTAGCTGTGCAGGTGCTTACTTGGCGAGTGGTGACCGAGAATATCTAGTCCTTTGTAGCAACACTCTTCCGCTTCGTCTAAACGGTTCCAACACCAACATATCTGAGCACGCACACGCAGTAGGAATTCATGAAGCGGTACGTACTGGAGTTGGTGCTCTTCGATAAGCTTGAAGGCACTGTCTTGCAGTTCGAATGCCGCTTGAACGTAACCCTGTGCGATCAGAATTTCGCTCTGTTGCAGAATCGCCCACAGTGCTTGATGGTAAACCTGATATTGGCGCGCGAGTTTTTCAGTTTGCTGCATCATTGGCAATGCGCGGCTTAAGTTACCCATTACGTGGTTAACTTCACCCACCACAGAGGTGGCAACAATACGGCTACGGTAAACGGTGGTATTAAGCTGGCTTAGCGCTAACTCTGCCAACTCGAGTGCTTTTTCAGGCTCGTTACTGTTAATAGCCACCTGCGCTCGGAGTGCGTTGTATTGACCTTGCTGCTGGGTATCAAGCTCAATATTACGGGCTTGATATTGAGACTCTGCCTCTTCTAGCAGCGTGCCTACTTGGTCGTAACGGTGTTGGCTCTGCGCCAACCAAGCACGTAGCATCGAGAGCTTAGGGTCGCTGTAAAGCTGATCTGGCGTGAGTTGCTTGATCGCCATCTCTAATGAAGAGAGTTCGCCTTGGTTAAACATTTGCCAGCCGTGTGTACCTAAGATTTGGACGATTAACTCAGCATTGTTTGCTCTTTGTGCATGGCGAAGAGCTTGATGAGGCGTGTCTTGTTTTAACCAAGCTTGAGCGGCAGCGTTATGCAGTTCAGCTTCTTGCTGCGGGATACGCGCTTGACGCTCGTGAGCCAAAAACTCACCGAATAGATTGTGGAAGCGGTACCAGTTTTTCTCTCCCTCTAACGGGTAGATAAATAGCCCAAATCGGTTGAGGGATTCAATCATCCCCAATGCGTCCTCACGCTGAGTAAGTGCGCACACCAATTCATCATTAAAGTGGTCGAGCACAGAGCACTGCATTAAGAAGTGGCGAGTCTCTTTGTCCAGCAGGTCAAAGACTTCTTCCACTAAGTAATCCCAGAGGTGGGCGTGGTTAAAGTGAGAAACCGATTCCGCCGATTGAGCAAGTGTACGTTTCTGATGTTGTGCTTGCAGGGCGATTAATTGAAGTGCAGAAGGCCAACCCTCGACATAGGCACAGATACTACCCGCAGTCGTGTCATCGACGCCGTCCGTAACTCGCTGGTTGAAGAAGCGGGTTGTCTCTTCTGTATCGAATGCCAATGAATCGTTGCCTAGCTCAATCATCAGATCGCGAACGCGTAAGTTTGCTGTACCGAGCGGTGGCGTACCGCGACTTGTCACAACAAGCGTCAGATTGTCTGGCATGTGCTTTAAGAAGAAACGCATCGCTTCATGCACATCGTCATTGTTAACGAGGTGGTAGTCATCAAGCACAAGGAAGCACTCATGATGAAAGTTCGCCATTTCAGCGAAGACTTCACTTAGCAAAGAGTGTAGTGATGAGAACTGACGCTTTTCCGCTAACTTTTGTGCGTTAGGGCAGGCGTTTTGCGTCGCTTTATTAAGAGATTGCAGCAGGTAGTTGATGAAACGGAAGGCATCATTGTCACTGTCGTCAATGCTGTACCAACCTACATTGGGTTTATCAACCAACCACTGAGCGGCCATGGTGGTTTTTCCATAGCCTGCGGGAGAGCGGAATAATACGAGCTTATAGCAGTCGGCATTTTGTAGCAGATCTAATACGCGTGGTCTTAAGATTGCGTTGTGTAATCGCCCCGGGCGAGTCAGTTTAGACGGGATCCACATGTCGAAGGTTACCTATTCCATGGCTCTTGTCTTTATAAGGAGAGTCGATTGCGTATAACCGACCATCAAAACAAAAGCCGTTATGAACTAATTCTGAAGCTATGTTACGTGAAGAAAAATGGCCCAGACCATGATCAGCCTCAGAAACCTTGCACTGTGGCATATTTTGACCCAACTACGCCCTTTAATTGTGATGTTTATCACTAAACGGGGTGGTTTGTGATCGTGATGTTGCTCGTTTCTACACATGAATTTGTGAAAAAGATGAGAACATGAAAAATATTTCGTGATCTAAATATCAGAACTCGCAAGAAAGTGAAAATAGGTAAACAAAAAATTCATCATTCAAAGTTAAGTTATGGAACGGGGGCTTGTGATCATAATCACTCCAATTTTTTATTCTGGAGCTGAACATGAGATTTAGATCACTAACCCAACGTCAGTACGCCCCCTACGCCCTTTCATCTACTCCTAGTCAGCCGTTAGACCGGGATGATGTTTAGTTAATTGTGACCATGCACGATATGTCACAGATGAATTAGAACAAATAAAAGCGAGATTTCTGAAATGAAAGCAACTCAGCAAAAAACTTTTGATAAAGTGTCGTTCCAAGAAAGTGTTAAGAAACACCTATCTGCAACCTACGCAACAACAGTAGAAACTGCAGACAGCCGCGCATGGTACCTAGCAATGGGCCGTGCTCTAGCAGAACTGACAACATTTGATCTGCTTGCTACTGAAAATGATGAGAAGATTAAGAACGCTAAGAGCGTTAACTACCTATCTCTTGAATTCCTAATTGGCCGTCTAACAGGTAACAACCTGATCAGCATGGGCCTTTACGAGCAAATCACTCACGCGATGGAAGAGCTAGGTCAAAACCTAACGGATCTTCTAGAAGAAGAGCGTGACCCATCACTAGGTAACGGTGGTCTAGGTCGTCTAGCAGCATGTTTCATGGACTCTTGTGCAGCACAAGAATTCCCAACTGTAGGTTACGGCCTACACTACGAGTACGGTCTATTTAAACAGTCTTTCGAAGACGGTCGTCAAAAAGAAGCTCCAGATGCATGGCGTGGTGTTGAAGGCTACCCATGGGAAGTGGCTCGTCCAGAACTAGCACAAGAAATCGGTTTCTACGGTCACGTTGAAGTGGTTGAAGAGAACGGTAAGCAAGTTCGTAAATGGGTTCCAGGTATGTCTGTTAAAGCAATGCCTTGGGATCTACCAATCGTTGGTTACGAGTCAGATACAGTTTACCCACTGCGTCTTTGGGAATGTCAGGCTATCGCACCATTCTCACTAGCAAGCTTCAACAACGGTGACTACTTCGAAGCACAACACGCGCTAATCGATGCTGGTAACATCACTAAAGTTCTATACCCGAACGACAACCACGAAAAAGGTAAGACTCTTCGTCTAATGCAGCAGTACTTCCACTCTGCAGCGTCTGTTCGCGATATTCTACGTCGTCACGAAGCAGCAGGTTTTGCTCTGGCGGATTTACCTAAGCAAGAGACTATCCAGCTGAACGATACGCACCCAACAATCGCTATCCCAGAGCTAATGCGCATCCTTATCGATGAGAAAGGCCTAGATTGGGATACTGCTTGGGACATCAGTGCAAACACGTTCGCTTACACGAACCACACACTGCTTCCTGAAGCTCTTGAGACTTGGTCTGAGTCGCTTATCCAGCGTCTACTTCCACGTCACATGGAAATCATTTTTGAAATCAACCACCGCTTCCTACAAGAAGTTCGTAAGATGTGGCCTGGTGATGGTGAGAAGCAAGCTAAGCTGTCTATCATCCAAGAAGGTTTCCACCGTATGGTTCGCATGGCAAACCTATGTGTAATCGGCTCTTACAAAGTAAACGGTGTAGCAGCGCTTCACTCACAGCTAGTTAAGAAAGACCTATTCCCTGAGTTCAATGAGATCTTCCCAGGCAAACTGACTAACGTAACAAACGGTATTACGCCACGTCGTTGGTTGAAGTTCTGTAACCCAGGCCTGTCTGCGCTAATCACAGACAAGATTGGTTCTGAGTGGCCAGCAAAACTTGAGCAGCTAGAGGGTATTGCTAAGTACGCGACAGACGCGAAATTCCAAAAAGAATTCATGGCTGTTAAGAAAGAAAACAAACAGCGTCTTGCTGATTGGGTTCAAGAGAACATGGGTATCGAGCTAGATACTAACGCTATCTTCGACGTACAGATCAAGCGTCTGCACGAGTACAAGCGTCAGCACCTAGACTTGCTACACATTCTATCTCTGTACCACCGTATCCTTAACGAACCTGGTTTCGAATGTGAGCCGCGCGTATGTTTCTTCGCAGCGAAAGCAGCACCGGGTTACCACCTAGCGAAAGAGATCATCTTCGCGGTGAACAAGATTGCTGAGAAGATCAACAACGATCCACGCATTGGCAACAAACTGAAAGTGGTATTCATTCCTGATTACCGTGTAAGCATGGCTGAAATCATCATCCCAGCGGCAGACGTTTCTCAACAAATCTCGCTAGCGGGTAAAGAAGCATCAGGTACGGGTAACATGAAGATGGCTCTAAACGGCGCTCTAACTATCGGTACGATGGATGGTGCGAACGTTGAGATTCGCGAAGAAGTTGGCGAAGAGAACATCTACATCTTCGGCCTAGACGTTGATGGCGTTCAAGCGGTGAAGGCGCAAGGTTACAACCCTTACGACTACTACCACGCAGACCCACTACTGAAGGCGTCACTTGACCTACTAACGGGTGAAGAGTTCACTCCAGGTCAACCAGGTCTACTACGTGCAACGTTTGATAGCCTACTAGATGGCGGTGACCCATACCTATGTCTAGCGGACTTCGCTTCTTACGTGAAAGCACACGAAGACATGGACAAGCAATACAAAGACCAAGCGGGCTGGGCTAAGAAAGCCATCCTTAACACCGCATTGGTTGGTAAGTTCACATCAGACCGCTCAATCCGCGACTACGTGAACAACATTTGGAAACTAGAAGCGGTTAAACGTTAATAGACCCCAAATAAGCCAAGGCAGTTTCTGCCTTGGCTCAATTAGTTGGCTCAAAGCTAAATTGAAAATAAATAAACTTAGACAAATAACCCTACAAAATTGAAAGCGTTAGCGCGTTTTCGGAGAGAGCGATGAAAGAACAAAGCGTATTAAAACAAGTCGCAGAAATGGCAAACCTTGCCGACAGTTACGTAAGTGCGTGGGGCGATGAAGCACAAGTATCTGACGAAACATTAACTCGTCTATTGGCTTCATTGGGCTACGACACAAGCAGCGACGACGCTCTGCTTAAGTCTGCAGAGAAAAAACACAAGAAAGATGTATTAGACCCAGTTCTTGTCTTGCGCGATGGTGAGCCTGTAGAGGTTGCACTAAATCTAGGTGTGAGTGCTCGTGAAAGTGAGTTCAGCTGGCGTTTAGAAACTGAGCAAGGAGAGGTACTTGAAGGCTATCTTCAATCTCAAGTTGTACGAGACGAACGTGCAGAGGGTGGCCCTTTAGTGTTTGCATTGCCAAACGATTTGGCATGGGGTTATCACAAACTTGTGGTTAGCCGTAAGCGCCGTAAAAAGCCTTACGAAATGACGCTGATCATCACGCCAAAAGCGTGTTTCAAACAGAACCCAATCGAGCAAGGTAAGAAGCTTTGGGGTCCAAGTGTTCAGCTTTACACACTTCGCACTCAACACAACTGGGGTATCGGTGATTTCGGTGACCTTAAACAGTTGGTGGCTGACATCGCTTCGCGTGGTGGTGATTTCGTGGGTCTTAACCCAATTCACTCTCTGTTCCCAGCAAACCCAGAAGGTGCGAGCCCATACAGCCCATCTTCACGCCGTTGGTTGAACATCCTATATATCGATGTGAGCTCAGTGCCTGAGTTTGCGTTGAGCGCAGAAGCGCAACAAACAGTAGGCAGCGCAGAGTTCCAACAGCGTCTGCAGAAAGCTCGCGACGCACACTGGGTTAACTACACAGAAGTGTCTGAGCTGAAGATGAGCATTCTTCCGCTGCTATTCACTGAATTCAAACATCGTCACCTAGACAAAAACAGCGACCGTGCTCAAGCATTCCTAGCGTTCGTTGAAGAGGGCGGTGATAGCCTAATGCATCAAGCAGCGTTCGATGCACTACATGCAGAGCTGCACGCGGAAGATTCTAACATGTGGGGCTGGCCTGTATTCCCAGAGAAATACCGCACATTTGAAAGCCCGGCGACTCAAAAATACATCAAAGAGAACATTGAGAAAGTACACTTATACATGTACCTACAATGGCTAGCCGATTGTCAGATCAACGACGCACAATCTCTGGCTGAAGAGAAGGGTATGGCTGTAGGCCTTTACCGTGACCTTGCTGTAGGTGTTGCTGATTCTGGTAGCGAAACTTGGGCGGACGAAGGCAACCTAGTAATGGATGCGAGCATTGGCGCTCCACCAGATATTCTAGGTCCTCTAGGTCAAAACTGGGGTCTTCCACCACTAAACCCAGAAGTACTTCAAGCGACGGGCTACGATGCTTACATCAAGCTACTACGCGCAAACATGAAGCACTGTGGTGCACTGCGTATCGACCACGTACTGGGCCTACTGCGTTTGTGGTGGATTCCAAAAGGTGAAGATGCAACACAAGGTGCTTACATCTACTACCCAGTTCAAGACATGCTAGCAATTCTAGCGCTTGAATCACACCGCTATCAGTGTTCTGTGATTGGTGAAGATTTAGGTACTGTGCCTGATGAAATCGTCGATATCTTAGCGGATGCTGGCGTTCACTCATACAAGGTATTCTTCTTCGAAACATCTGAGGAAGACGGTGGCTTCATCTCACCAAAACACTACGCATCACAATCAATGGCTGCACTGTGTACGCACGATATGCCGACGCTACGTGGCTTCTGGCACTGTGATGACCTGAAGATGGGTCAAGAGATTGGCCTGTACCCAAATCAAGAACAGCTGAATGGTCTGTTTGATGACCGTCTTGAGTGTAAGCAGGGCATTCTAGATTCTGTTGCATGGCATGGTTTCCTACCGGATGGTGTAGGTCGTGATGCGAGCCAAGTGCCAATGGACTCTTACCTAGCTGAAGCGCTACAACTTCACGTTGCGGCAGGGTCTTCAACGCTTCTAAGTGTTCAATTGGAAGACTGGCTAGAAATGGACCAGCCTGTAAACATTCCAGGTACGGTAGACGAATACCCGAACTGGCGTCGTAAGCTATCGATGAACCTTGATGAGATTTTTGCTCACGATGGTGTTAACCGTATTGCTTCTCGTCTGACCGAAGTTCGTGAAAAAGCGGGTAACTAATATGCTTGAGTGGCCCGATAATACTGAGATTTTTGCTTGTTGCATAAGAAACTATAATCTTGGTCACTCAAACGTTTCCGTACGTCAGGTACAATAGATCGTCGTTATATTGCCCGCATCCATAGCGGGCATTTTTATTTTATATTTTTTGGATGTTTGGTTAGGGAGAAAGGTTTTGGAAATGAGTTCAATTTCAAAGCAAGAACAAATATATACCCAACTATCACAGGCTTCGTTTGCTGACCCATTCTCATGTTTAGGTCCGTATCTTCCTTCTGATGAAGGTGCATTGCGCGTATGGATCCCAGGCGCAGACAAAGTTGAGTTGATTGTTGGCGACGAACCTCGTGTTGAATTAGAGCGCGAAGGCGACAGTGGTTTTGTCTTAAAGCAAGAGCGTGATTTGCGTTTTGCGCACTACAAACTGGCTGTTGATTGGGCTGGTGTAGAACAAATCTTAGACGACCCATATCAATACCATGAGCTGTATGCGAGCTACGAAGCACTGCATACACCAAAAGATATGTACCATCATATGGGCGCTCAGTTTATTACATTAGAGCGTGATGGGGACACAATTTCTGGTATTCGATTCTTAGTTTACGCACCACATGCGTCAGCGGTGAGCTTGGTGGGTAACTTCAACTCTTGGGATGGCCGTCGCCACCCAATGCAGCGTCTTGATTATGGCATTTGGGGTCTATTCATCCCTGAGCTAGAAGAGGGCGCGCAATACAAATTCGAACTGAAAGGTCCAAATGGCGAAGGTCTACCACACAAAGCTGACCCTTGGGGCTTCTATTCTGAGCAGTACCCATCGTTCTCTTCGGTGACTTATGATCACGCTCGTTACCAGTGGCAAGACAGCCAGTGGCAGAGCCGTCCAGTAACGGAAAAGCGTAAAGAAGCTCTGTCTTTCTACGAACTGCATGCGGGTTCTTGGAAGCGTGATGCTAATGGTGATTTCTTAAATTACCGCGACCTTGCAAAAGAACTGATTCCATACCTAACGGATCTTGGTTACACCCATGTTGAATTGATGCCTGTTTCAGAGCACCCGTTTTACGGGTCATGGGGTTATCAGCCAGTGGGTCTATTTGCACCGACGAGCCGTTTTGGCTCACCAGACGATTTCAAATATTTTGTTGACCAGTGTCACCAAGCCGGTCTTGGCGTGGTACTTGACTGGGTTCCAGCACATTTCCCAAGTGATGATCATGGCTTGGCTAATTTCGATGGCACGCCTCTGTTCCACGATCCAGATCCACGTCGTGGTTGGCATCAGGATTGGAACTCGTACATCTACGACCTAGGTCGTGAGCATGTTCGTCGTTTCCTAGTTTCTAATGCTTTGTATTGGTTTGAGCAATTCCACATTGATGGTATCCGTGTGGATGCTGTGGCTTCGATGCTTTACCTCGATTATTCGCGCAGCCATGACCAATGGGTGCCAAATGTCGACGGTGGCAATGAGAACTACGATGCCATCGCAACATTGAAGTGGATGAACGAAGAAGTCTACAAACACTTCCCGAATGCAATGACCATCGCGGAAGAATCAACGGCATTCCCAGGTGTATCCGCACCGACATTCATGGGCGGTTTGGGTTTTGGCTTTAAGTGGAACATGGGATGGATGCACGATAGCTTGTCTTACATCCAAGAAGACCCTATCAACCGTAAGTATCACCACGACACGATTACTTTCCCACTCGTTTACGCGCACAGTGAAAACTACGTATTGTCTCTATCGCATGATGAAGTGGTTTACGGCAAGGGCTCTATTCACAATAAGATGCCTGGTGATGAATGGCAGCAAACGGCTAACCTGCGTGCTTACATGGGTTACATGTATGCGCAGCCGGGTAAGAAGCTTAACTTCATGGGCGCTGAGTTCGGCCAAACAGCAGAATGGAACCACGATGACCAACTGCAATGGTTCTTACTTGACTACGAACGTCACCAAGGTGTTCAAAAGCTGACGAAAGATCTTAACCACCTTTACCGTAATGAAGCTGCGATGCATGACTTAGATTTCGACCCACAAGGCTTTGAGTGGCGTCTGCAAGACTCTGCAGAGGCGAGTATCCTAGCTCATGAGCGTATCAGTGAATCAGGTGAACGCGTGTTGGTTGTATCGAACTTTACACCGGTACCGCACGAGCATTTCCGTCTGGGTGTTCCGGCACAAGGTCAGTACAGCCTATTACTCAATACTGATGATGCTAAATACAACGGCAGTGGTTTTGAAGTAAAAGAGGTGGCTGAAATCGAAGCAGTGCAAAGCGAAGGCTTGGACACGTCGATTGAACTGAAACTTCCACCACTGGCGACAGTCTTCTACAAGCTGAACTAGTGTTAAAGATCTCTAAGTAAGATTGAAAGCAAAATGGGAGCCTCAGGGCTCCCATTTTTTATGTCTGCTAATCGCTATTAATATATTCTTGTTAACTAGGCAGTGCCTTTAGTTCGGCCTAAAGGTAGTCATTCTAAGAAGCGAGCGACCAATAACAGTTTCAATGACTTGTCTTGCATTACTACCAAAGCTTTCGATAGCTTTTTCACGAAAAGCACCATCAGCTTGCAAATCAAAACCTTCTGGTTGTTCTGCTTGTGATGCATGGAAGAAGATCAGTTTCATGACGCTCTGAAATTGTGGCTCATCCAGAGCTTTATCCCAAGATTCATAGAAGGTGTTCTCATTCGTGAAATCTAGAGGCTTCATGATAATTGGCAATATATGCCCATGTAGAGCAGCTCTAATCGCGCGAGTTGATGGAAAGTAACCTTGCAGTGTTGTTAAGCTCACGCCAATCTCTTTCGCGATACGTGCATACGTGAGCGACTCATGACCTTCCGCCAAGAATAGGTCTAGAACGACTTGGTTGTACTTTTTTTGGTTTTCTATTTTCTGTTGCTGGGTAATACGAGCCATGTGGTATTGGGATGCTGTTCTGGATTTAGGGTATGGTAATCCGATAACTTAAATATCGCAATTATGAAACAAATAATTCATATTAATTTTTATAAAAAAATAAGTTTCAAAAATAACAATAAGAAAGCCGCTTGGTTAAAGCGGCTTTTTATGACTTAGTATTTTAAGGTGAGAGCTAATTAGAATGGATACCAAAACAGCTCTGGTTCTAATACTCGTTTGGTGATTGCCAGAACGACAATCAGCACGATAATGACAAGAGCGATGTAATCTGCCCTCTTAAGAGGCGCTGTACTGTACCAAGTACGTGACTTATGATGTCCGAAGCCACGTAGTGTCATCGCGTTCGAAATCTCATCAGCGCGGTCTAAACTCGAAAAGATGAGTGGACCCAATATCTTAGCAACATTCTTAATGCGAGCCACGAGCGGCGCTTTCTTTGACAACTCAACACCACGTGCTTGTTGGGCATGCATGATGTTGATGAAGTCCTTTTTAACCTCTGGTAGGTAACGCAGTGTCAGGCTAACGGCATAAGCGATCTTATAAGGTACGCCAATGCGGTTAAGGCTTGCTGCAAACTCTGTTGGGTGCGTTGTAAACACAAAGATTAATGCAATTGGGAACATGCTCATGTACTTCAGAGTCACGGTAATGAGATAAAACAGTGTCTCTTGGCTCAAGGAGTAGTTACCCGGCAGCGTCAGTAGAATATGCTCGCTTCCAATCAGTTCAGTACCTTGTTGAGGGGCAAGCAAATACATAAACAACGCATTCAAACTCAGAACACTAAATGTACCAATCAGCAGTGGCTTATAAACACTGACCGGTACTCTTGTCATTTTGAGTAGCAATAGACCTGTTGTGATTAGCAATACGATCAAGCGCAAGTCAAAGGTTGTCAGTACGACCGTCACCCAAGCGAGAAACAGTGCGAACTTAGTGATACCGTTCAATGCGTGCAGTGGAGATTGAGTATCGATATAGTTGATACCAAACTTTATCTTAGAGGCATTCATATTGCGCTTCTCTCGTAGTCGATGAAGTACTGCATAAATGCGTTGGTATCTTCGATTTTCATCATTGTCGCAAGTTCGTAAATACTGGTGGTACACAAGTTGGCACGGTCTAATAGCGAAGGTTGGCTGAACACTTCAGTCATCGGTGCGTTGGCAATAAGTTTGCTGTCAGCAATTACAATAGAGCGTGTGGTGTACTCAAGCACCAGATGCATGTCATGAGAGATGATCACCACCGTAATACCCAATTCTCTGTTTAGCTTTTGAATAAACGCCAACATAGATGTGTAGTTTCGATAGTCTTGACCGGCTGTTGGCTCATCGAGAATCAATAATTCTGGCTCAAGAACAAGAATAGCTGCTATGGTGACACGCTTCTTTTGTCCGTAGCTTAGAGCTTCAATTGGCCAGTGACGGAACTTGCTCAAGCCGCAAAGCTCTAGTACTGATTCAACCTTCTGTTTGATGGTCTCTTCATCAATACCACGATTACGCAGACCGAATGCCACTTCGTCGAAAATCATATGGTGTGAAATCATATGATTTGGGTTTTGCATAACAACGCCGACTTTCTGGCTACGCTCAAAAATAGAGAGTGTACTTAGGTCTTCGCCGTTAAGGTACGCAGAACCCGAATCAGCCTCAATTACACCCATGATCAACTTGGTGATGGTCGATTTACCGGAGCCGTTTTTGCCTAAAATCGAAACAAACTCGCCTTTACCGATTTTAAAGCTGACATCTTCAAGCGCGTTTTTTTCACCATCATAGGAGTAGGTAAGACCGTGTACTTCAAGTAGCGGTGTGTATTGCTTTTCAGCTTGTGCTGGTGGACGTTGGTTAAACCAACCTTGAACTGTTGGCCTAAACGCTTTGTAATCTAGTGACTTTAAGTTCGAGAGGGTGTCTTTTGCTGAAAGTGGTACCTGTGCAGCTTTTAGCGCTGAAAGGTACAGAGGCTCACGGATCCCGTGCTTTTCGAGAAGCCCTGACGCAAGTAGCTCATCAGGCGTCGAGTCGGAAATGATCTCACCTTGGTCCATCAGAATCACACGGTCGACATGGCGATGCAGCACATCCTCAAGACGATGCTCGATAATAATGACGGTTTTGTTGGTTTCACGATGTAGTTGATCGATGATCTCGATAGTCGCTTTGCCCGTCTTTGGGTCTAAGCTCGCTAACGGCTCATCAAAGAGTAGTGTATCTACTTCGTCAACAAGAATGCCCGCCAGTGAAACACGCTGTTTCTGGCCGCCAGAGAGGTCGTGAGGCGAGCGTTCAAGCATGTCTGCTAGGTCGACCATCTTTGCGGTCGATTTCACTAACGGATACATGTCGATGTTTGACATCAGTTGGTTTTCTAGAGCAAAGGCAATATCTTCACCGATGCTAAGACCAACAAACTGGCTGTCAGTGTCTTGAAGAACAGTGCCGACTTGTTCAGTAAAGTCATGCATAGAGAAGCTAGCGCAATCTTTGCCTGACATCTCCAATTTACCGGTCACTTCGCCTTTTGTAGCGTGAGGGATTAAGCCATTTAAACATTGACCAAGGGTAGACTTGCCGCTACCACTTGGTCCAATAATGACGATTTTCTCTCCTTTCTCTATCCTTAGATTGATATTTTTTAGCGTCGGTTTATCCAGCGACTCATATCTAAAAGAGAAGTTCGAAAATGCGATAGTCATTAAACGCTTATGCCTCTGTTAGGTTACGGCTTTGCTTATTGCGTTTTGCAACAGATTTCAAAATTAGGAAGCCAACCACAGCGATCAGTACTGTGTTGCCTGCTGCAATGATAGAAAGTTGCGTGAAGACTTTAGTGAACGGTTCTGCGTAAAGAATCGTGTCTAAGAATGCTGAGCAGCCGTAACCTACCACGTTACCTGCTAGCGCTAAGATGACGAAAAGAGCAAAATCTTTCATTGGTAGTTCACCTTGAGCAAGGCGGTTCTTCGTCATTACTGGGAATAGGCCAATGACCATGCCCACGATACCTGAACCCAATACCCAAGTTAACCAAACGCCCCAACCAGCGAAAAGGTCGGTAACCCAGTGGCCGATGAAGCCGACAAGGAAGCCTACGATTGGGCCGAATAGAACAGAGAACAGCGCAAGCACTGCCATTGCTGGCTTAAGAGTGGTGTTGGCAAAGACAGGCACACCAAACATAGGTAGACCACCAATGCCGTATAGGGCAGCGCCGATGGCAATGACGACGACAGTTTTCGCTGAAAAGTTCATAGATAACCTCAAATGAAAAATTTGCTTTATAAAGAGCGTTTATTCGCCATTGAATTATAAGAAGTCTTAAAGACGATTTTTTAGGCAAATATAAAAAATAAGGCGCGCATTATACAGTAGAAATACGCCACAAGGAAAGATAAGTGTCTGGATGTCTAAATAACTTTAAGGGCTTGGTTAAAGGGTGACGGATATGCGGAGTTTTTGGCCTATAACCATCAAAAAAAGCCAGACAGTGTCTGGCTTTTGGCGTTGTCGTTAACACTCGAGTGAGCGTGTTGAAACGTTAGTGATCTAAGTAGAGGTAGTTTTGCCAGCTCTTCATACGAATCAGAACCTTACGCATAACAGATACGTGGGTGAAGCTATCAGAATAAACCGCAACTTCGACCGCTGTTCCCATTGGAAGGTGATATTCCGATAGATCGTCGGTAATCGTTAGCTTCGCAAATACACGACCACTGGTTTTGAGTGCTTCAGTACCCAGGAGTGCACCACGAGCTTGGATTTGGCTTTCACCAATCGCAGGAAGCACCTCTTCAATGCGCCCTTTGAATACCTTGCCCGGAAGCGCACGGAATAGAAATTCTGCTTCAAAGCCTGGCTGTAGACGCTGTAGCGAGTTCTGACGGAATGCCGCGGTATAGAACTGCTCTTCAGTGTGAACAAAGGTCATCACGGGTGCAAGTGGCAACGGAACCGCCATAACACCAGGTCGCAGTGCCAATTGAGTCACGTAGCCATCTGTTGGAGCACGGACAACCGTTTGGTCAAGATCGAATTGTGCTTTACGTAAGTCAGCCAATAAGCCAGCTACTGCCGTGTTCTCACCACCGATTTCAGAGTTAAGTGCAATCTGTGCTTGCTCTTGGCTAGCTTCAGCCACTTTAAGCGCTGCTTCTGCCGCTTTGTATGCTTGGCGACGAGTATCCAGTTGTTGCTCGGTGAAGGCACCGCTATTAAAGCCGCGTTGGTATCGAGAAAACTCACGTTGCGCCTTGTCACGTTCAGCAATCGCTTTGATTTTCGCTGCTTCAGCTTCAGCAACCTGAGATTCAAGACCTAGCGCACCTTGGCTTGCCTCTTTTACTTTTGCTTCTAATTTCGCCACTTCTGCTTCAAAAGGGATAGGGTCGATCTTAAATAAGATGTCGCCTTTTTTCAGAGGCTTGTTTGGTTCAACCGGTACCTCAATTACTTTACCTCTAACACCTGAAACGATCGGTGTGGTTGAGTAGACTTGGTTACCAATCTGAGTGAATGGATGGTTATAGTTCATCAACAAGATAAGGGTGCCAATGATGACTACACCACCTAGTACTGCGGTCGGGACTGTCCATTTGTTAAGAGGGATATTAAACACTTTGAAGATGGTGATACAAAGTGCCGCATAGGTCATTATCAGTAGTAAATCCATTACTTAACCTCCTGATCTTTTGACTGTTCTTGGCTTGGGGTGTCTGCCGACGGTTGCGTCGCTACCGCTTGTTTGAGTGCTGCGACTTCTTGTTGAAGGGCGGTGACCTGGTCGATGAGTGTATCAACACGGTGATGAGTATCGTGCTGCTCTTCTTCTAGCTTAGCGAAACCCCAGCCACGGTCTGTACGCCATAGCGTTGCCCAAATCCAAAGGAATGGCCAAATGGCATGAAGCGTAAACAGGCTAACCCAGCCGGAAACGTGAATGGCATCTTGATGAGGGTGATTACGTTCTTTCGCGATTTCATATGGGATGTCATGAATCACGATGATTCCGTAAAAAATGACTAGTGCAACAAAAATTAATAAGCCGAGTGCAAAATAGTCTAAAAACATAACAGATCCTTGTAATGTTATTTATGAGTTATCAATATAGTACGCTATCGTACAAGTAATTGTTATAAAAATGATTTGTTTGTATATGATTTTTAGAACGGACACCGATAAACAATAGATTGATACTATTAGAGCCTTTGTTAGTGTGCACTTACTACTCTAAAGCTAAGGAGAGCGATAAGGTGAGAAAGCAGGTGAACCAATGAGTTATGTAGGTGAAGTAGCAGCGATTGGAGCCGCTATTGTGTGGGCTGGGGCTACGTGGATCTACAGTCAGTTTAGCCATCGTTTCTCTGCGATGCAGTTGAATATCGTCAAAGGGGTTGTAGCCTCGGTGATGATGATGCTTGTTATCCCTTTGATGCCGATGCCCGATCTCCAATTAGAGTCGACTCATATCTTGGTGTTAGCGGTGTCAGGAATCATAGGTATCGCGATAGGTGATAGCGCTTATTTTGCATCATTGAAAAGAATAGGGGCAAACAAGACGTTATTGCTTGAATCGCTCGCGCCGCCTTTATCTGGCGTGTTGGCTTTAATGCTGCTCGGTGCCGCACTCTCTTTGCAGAGTTGGCTAGGGGTGATCATTACTACACTGGCGGTGACTTTTGTTGTGTTTCAGCCTAGTCAGCAAGAAGAAAGTGTTGATTGGAGTGGCGTCGGTTACGGTTTGTTGGCCAGTGTTTGTCAGGCATCCGGAGTGGTTATTTCGCACTATGCATTGGTCGCCGGTGATATCCCACCTTTAGTCGGTGCTTTGATTCGCTTAGTGGTTGGTGTTTTTGCAGTGATCCTAATGATTCGATTCTGCGAACCTAAGCCATTTTCTAGCATGGCTAGACACTTAAAACAGATGGGCAAAAACGACAAAGCGTGGCTATTGGGGGCGATTTTTGTCGGGACCTTCCTCGCACTCTGGCTTCAACAAGTGGCGCTTAAGCATGCCAACCCTGCGATTGCACAAACACTAATTGCGACTAGCCCAGTGTTTATTCTGGTCATATATGCCTTCAAAGGGGAGTCAATATCAAAGCAGAGCTTAATAGGGACGTTGTGCGCCGTCGGCGGTATTTCTCTGTTTTTTCTTTGAAACATTGGATACAAAAATAGAGAGGCGATGATCTCTCTATTTTTATCGTTGTTATTTACCAAGCTTTCTATCAAATAAGGTTACTCGGTACAGACTTGGTTTCGTCCATTTGCTTTGGCTCGGTAGAGCGCCTTATCAGCACGGTAGAAGGTACGTTGTGTGTTCTCACCATCACGATGGAGCGTAATGCCGACACTGACGGTTAGTCCTCGTTCACCTAATATTTCATGCCAACCATATTGGAAGATACGTTCTCGATAATTCTCCGCGTGCATAGCGGCTTGAGCTTGAGTAGCGTTTTCCAAAATAACCAAGAACTCCTCACCACCAAAACGCACACAAGAAGCGCCGCGGAATTTAAAGTAACCCGCTAACTCTTGCGCCACACTAACGATCGCTTTATCACCGACCAGGTGGCTTAGCTCGTCATTGATCGATTTGAAGTGGTCGATATCGACAACCAGCAGTGCAAACGGTGTATTGTGAATAAGAAGGTCTTTGAGTTTTACATCTAGCCAACGACGGTTATGGAGGCCTGTCAGTGGGTCGGTAAATACGTCTTGTTGCAGCTGAGCTACCGCATTTTTATGCTGCTCAGTGGTCTCTTTAAGCTCTTTGTTCTCTTGTTCAGACAAGATGAGTTTTAGTTGCAATTCGAAGCGAGATAGACGTCGCAGTTGACTTGCCCCAAGCTCACTGATCGGAATCTGTTTCATCAGGTCGGTTTCGATGCGGTAGCCTTTTTTCTCGTGCTCTAACGCTTCTTTATAACGCCCTTGGTGCATGCAGACTTCACTCATGGAGTCGTAGAAGCGCTTAGCCAACACCGGCGATGAGTAGCTTTTTACTCTCTTGCTGGTGCTCTCGAGAATCATACTCGCGTAATCTTGCTTGTTGATGATAGTTAAGCAATGTGCGAGCTCTAAACGAATCATAGTGGCTAACCAACTCGCCTGTGTGTTGGTTGCTGTATGCTGAACAGATGAGATGCAGCGTAAGGCTTCGTGATATTTTTTCTGAGCGCGGTAAACTTTGGCTTGGTAGAGCGAAATCTGCGCGGTCAGTAGTTTATTACTCACCAAAATACTCAGCTCTTCACACTCACGAAGCAGATCGCTGGCTGCGGTGATTCGGTTGAGATGAAGGAAGCTAGCGACCATGTGAAGCTTGAACTTCAAACGCAGTAGGCGACTACTGATGGCATGATCGATACTGCTGATTTTTTGGTAATAGCGCAGCGCTCGGTTGTGATCGCCATAAGCATCACACAGGTTACCCATGCCCAAGATGGCCATTACGTACTCGTCAATATGCCCGTGTTCAACGGCAATCGTCGATGAGCTGATAAACTCATTGAGTGCGGCAGTGTAATCCCCTTTTTCCACCAAGCGACTGCTAAGGCTGGTTTTGACTGTCAGTATGTCTTCAACATCGCTGGGTAAGGTTAGAAGATCGAGCGCGGCGCGCAGCTCATCGATACTGATTTGATTCTGTTGCAACTCAGCACGATATTCAGAACTAATAATGTAGCAGTGTGCCTGCTCTTGTTGTGTAGTCGCGATGTGCTGGCGAATGTGATCCCAGAAAATGATCGCTTCTTCGCCAGAAACTGAAGAAGGGTCTAAACCTGCGTCCGTGATCTTATTTAATAACGTTTCCATCAGTCTCTTTCTCAGCTTCGTCTTCTTCTAGTTGTTCTAATGTGAACGGGAAGGTCAAGATGTCATGAAGTGTCACGACGGGCGGAGCGCCTTTAAGTCCCTTTCTATGCCAAGGGTAGATGTTGAGCATGGTGGTGAGTTTGTCGAAGATAGCTTGCGCTGCGTTGCCTTTCTCTGCCAGCATGAGCGCAACGCGTTCACCGCTCAAACGTGAGATGAAATCTTCTTGGTTACAGAAGGTGTGAGCGAGTTCAGTACATACTTCGAGATAGTTGGGGTCGTCGTGCTGGAACATAATGATGCTGTGATTTGAGCGCTTGAGCTCGGTTTTAAACAGCACCAACTGCTCCCACCAAAACGTTTCTGATACCACGTGAGAGAATTGCTTCTCTGGGTCATACTCGTACTGACCGCGAATTCGGTTAATCAATTTACGGGCGCGTTGTTCGAGTTGGCGTTTTGAGCTGCGAGCTTTATCTAATCCGACACGTGTCGTCTGCTCACGAAGCATGTTGGTCGAATATTGACGGTATTTTTTAAAGGCGATCAGTGCCGCTTCGTAATCTTGATTCTCTTCAGCAACCAGAGATTGTTGGTAGCAAATTTGGCTTAGCAACTCACCGTTATCAAACTCGTTTGCTGATTGCTCCGCATGGGTAAGCAGTTCAGATGCTTGGTGTGGTCGCTTTCTTAATAACTCTAAGCGAGCACGGCTAATGAAGGAGTGCGCTTTCATCCATACTAGGTTGTGTTCAACAGCCAGCTTGTGCGCTTTGGCGGTCGCTTGTTCAGCATCATCAAGACGTTCAAGCCCAAGCAGTGCCAATCCTCTAAAGTCCCAAACCTCTGCATGCCACGTGTTATCTGGGTGGTCTTTTAGCGCTTCTTCTGCACCATCAAGCACCGATAGCATCTCAACGTAATTATTCAGTAGGTAGTAGTCCCACGCGAGCAGGATTCTCGCTTTGCCTTCCAGCCACCCAATTCGGCTATTATTTGCCACCTTTACGGCAAGCTGGTGGGTAGAGCGTGCGAGTTTGTACTCATGGGTGATGCGCCAGATGTTACCAAGCCCAATTAGACATTCGATTTGAATTTCAAGTTCGTCGACCAACGCAGACTGTTCGAGCGCGTTAATCCAGTATTGTTGAGCGGAGTAGTATTTAGCTTGGCCCCAGAACTGAAGCGCATGAAGGTGGAGAATTTCAGGAAGAAAGAGATCAGTATCGAGTCGACTTTGGCGTTTATAGGCGTCTTTGATGTACTTTAAGCCTTTGCGATAATCCATAAGATTCCAGCAACAGCGAGACATCAACATCAATGACTGAATCGCTCCCTCTTCAAACAGAACCTGTTCTGCTCTCACCAAGCATTGCTCAGCTACCTCGAAGACGACGGCGGGTTCTGAGTCTATACGCTTTTTGAGTTGCTCAAGCTCTGTTTCAATTAGATACTGGTTTTTGTCCAAGGCATAAGTCCATTAATTATCGAACATACTGATAACACCATCATTATAAGTGTGTGATTTAGGATAAGCACTAATTATCTAACGAAGAGGTGATACCAAGTAATGATCTTTTTGATTAATGAGTGCTACCTCATGTTATTACTTGGTATTCAACCACTTCTAGCATATTCAGCTAGATGACTATCTTTTCGTTACGACAGCAGTTGCTTCAAGGTGAGAGGTTGTTCAGCAACACCCAAGCGCTGTGCTGCGGTCAGCCCCTCTTTATCTTGATAGCACAAATTATGCCAAGCTCTAAAGATATCGAGCAGAGGAAGGATGCCACCAGGACGCAGTTTACGTCTTGGTTCGTTAATAAAGCCATCAAACAGGACCTGGAATCGCTGTTGATAGAACTTGGTCTGTTTTAGAGATGCGTGCTCGAACCAATGTTCTGGTTGAGTGTTGTTACCCGCTAGGTAACAGATACCTTTTTGCTTGTCACCTTGATTAGCTATCGCCCAACGGTCTCGCCACCAACTCATGTGCACAATATCGATTTTTTCAAACCCTAGACTGTCATCCCACAAGGCATCTTCTTCAACATACATCAGATCAACGTTGTTGTTTTGGATCCTTGGCAGGCAGACACTCAGTGCTGCTGAACGCAATAGCGGATCTTGAGGCAAGTAGATAGACACCGGTTTGCTCTCATCACACATGTCTAATACATGTAAGAAATGAGCATAAGAGGTATAAGGCGGACGAACCAAAGCGCCTTTAGATGGGTAGCTAAAAGAGGTGAGGTTACCCATCGGATCTTCGACATTGCCGCGAGCAAGAATCACTTGGTATTGCTGCTCAATGCGCTTTTTAAGATCATCAGACGTGGTTGGTAGCTCTAAGTTAGCCTCAGAAGAGTGCTCTTTTGAGACGAATCGAGCGACAGAGTCGTAAGGGTTATGATCAACATTGCCAATGGGCTCTTCATTTTGAGAGTAGTTGACGTGTTGGCAAAGGATATAGCCTGAGTGAGCTTCACCAGTAGCGATCCACACAACGCCATTGTTGCTATGTGGTTGCAGTCGTTGGTAATCAGAAGCAAATTGGTAATCCTTCGCGTGATTCACCCAACGCGCGTCGATCATCGCCAGCTTACGACGACAGCGGCTCGCAATATGATCCACATGATCGTAGAAGGTTTTTGGGTTGATCTCTAACTTGCGGCAGATTTCACGTACGGAATAACCCATGAACAAAAGGCCCATGAGGTTTTCTTGGAATTGCAGTTTTTTGTTAGAGCCTGACCATTTATCAACAAACGTCGATTGGCAATCTTTACAGCGATAGCGTTGTCTATCCCCGCTGTAGCCAAAAGCATGGTATAGGTGTTTGTGAGTGTGGACAGAAAGCCCAAAGTTATCGCAATCATCATTGCGACAAGCAGGAAGGCCGTCACTATGGAGGTGACGAAGCCGATGAAGTTCATTCAAAACTTCATGGTTGTTAAGTAAGGGGGGGAAAGCTCCACATTCACGACAAACCATCGCTGGACGCTTTGGGTTTGCATGTTGCAAAACATAACGTTTTGCATCGCTCAAGCCAAAGTTGTCACACGCCAATGTTTTACAAAAGTTGAGTTGTAAACCGTCCGCGTCTTTTGGCAGCTCGTCGTTGGACACGATCGCCCCCTCGGGATTATTTGGGCAGCCAAGCGAACTTGGCTGCGGGGTATTGCTTTTCAAAGTATCGTTAATCAATGATTAGATGTTGATAGCTGTCTCTAGAGCTACTTTCATCATGTCGTTGAACGATTTTTGACGCTCTTCTGAGCTTAGTTTTTCACCACGGATGATGTGGTCAGAAACTGTTAGGATTGTTAGTGCTTTCGCGCCTAGGTCTGCAGCAACGCCGTAGATACCTGCCGCTTCCATGTCTACACCTAGGATGCCTAGTTTTTCCATCTTCTCGAAGATGTCTGCTTCAGGTGTGTAGAATAGGTCTGCAGAGAATACGTTACCTACTTTCACTGGTACTTCTTGAGCGCGCGCTTGGTTTACAGCTTCTTCTAGAAGACCGAAATCAGCGATTGCTGCGAAGTCGTGGTCGTTAAAACGAATGCGGTTAACTTTAGAGTCAGTTGATGCACCCATACCGATAACAACGTCCATTAGTTTAACGTCGTCACGTACTGCGCCACAGCTACCAACACGGATAACATTTTTTACACCGTACTCAGCAATAAGTTCGTGTACGTAGATGCAGCATGAAGGGATACCCATACCGTGGCCCATTACAGAAACTTTCTTACCTTTGTAAGTGCCTGTGTAGCCGAACATGTTACGAACATCACAAACTTGCTTCACGTCATCAAGGAATGTTTCAGCGATGTATTTTGCGCGAAGTGGGTCACCCGGCATCAGTACAGTTTCAGCGAAATCACCAGCTTGTGCGTTAATATGAGGTGTAGCCATTGTCGTTCTCCAAATTTATAGCGGTAATTATAGGAACAGAATTTTTAATTACCGTTTCTGTTGAATTGAATTCGTTTCGTTGAGGCAATATTAGCGAGTTAAAACGGTGCTCCTTGAGAAGCAGGTCACAAAAAGAGGCGTTTCCAACAATTGTTTGATCGTTAATAACTAAAAATGTTGAAACCGTAAAGGCAATCGATTTTGCCGAGCCGATATCTGTTGATTTGAGGAAGGAAGCAGCGAATGTGGCGTGATTCGTGTGCGAAACGCCGATAACGAGCATTGTCGAGACAAGGATTCAGCATTAATCTAAAATGATAATAATAAAAAACAGGGTTGTTTATGTCGTACCTCTTAAGCTCAACGCTTCTTAACGTAGTAAAAAAACGAATAATTAAAACACGCATTGCCGTTGCTTCGCTGCTGGCTACTAGTCTTTATTCCGCCTTTAGTGTCGGGGCAACCTTTGAGTTACCACCGAGTGATAGTCGTGTTGTTGGCCGAATACAGCACCATGAAGTCGTTGCTGGAGAAACGTTAGCTCTGATCGCTAAGCAGTATGATATTGGCTTTTTGTCTCTAATGGCTGCAAATAAAGGGGTCGACCCATTCTTGCCGGCTGAAGGCTATGTGTTAAGTATTCCTAGTCGCTTTATTCTTCCTGACACTCCACGCCAAGGCGTTGTCATCAATCTAGCCGAGTTAAGGCTTTATTACTTTGAACCGGAGAAGAACCTTGTTCATGTGTTTCCTGTGGGGATAGGTCGAGTAGGGCGAGATACACCAGAGATGGTGACGACGATTAGCCAAAAACGACCGAATCCAACATGGACGCCACCGAAATCCATTCGCGAAGAGTACTTGAGCAAAGGTATTGAGCTTCCACCAGTCGTACCAGCAGGCCCAGAGAACCCACTAGGGGAATATGCGTTGAGGTTGGCTTACGGTGCAGGAGACTATCTTATCCATGGAACCAATAAAGACTTTGGTATTGGACTACGTGTCAGTTCCGGTTGCATTCGAATGGAGCCGAAAGACATTGAATGGCTGTTCGAGAAAGTGAATAAGGGCGAGAAGGTCACGATAATCAATGAACCGATCAAAGTGGCATTGGAGCCCGATCGTAGCGTATTTGTTGAAGCGCATGAGCCCTTAACACGTAGCGATGGTTCTAAAAAGCCATTAACGATTCCTATCGAGTTGAAGTGGTGGCTGGATGAAGCTGATGTCTCTAACTCGAAAGCTAAATCCGTGATTTTTGCTCAGAACGGTGTACCTGTAGAGATAGCACCGCGTACTCAGCAGTGGTAGGCATAAGTCTTTAATTCGTCCTGCAATTCAGCTCTCAATCAGCTTTGTAAACCATACTTGGCCGAAAACAAAAGCGCCACTGTAAAAACAGTGGCGCATGAACTCTTTTAGTAAATAGATTACTTAGTGTAAGAGCTTGCGATATTGTCGATACGCTCGTTAGCACGCATCGCTTCTTCTTTCGCTGCCATCGCCGCGTCATTTGCTTCTTGAGCTTTCATCTCTGCTTCGGCTTTTTCATTCTTAAGTGCTTCAACTTCACTAGTTAGTTGAGCAACTTGATTAGATAGCTGTTCCACATCCGACATTGCCGCCTCTTCAGGACCAGAAGAACAACCTGCCAATACAAATACAGAGGCTGCAGCTGCGATTAACACCTTATTCATAAGAACTCCTTGCTTATTAATCATCATTAGATGCGCTATACATTCTTAATCATATAGTCGCTTCAACATTGATTGTAGCGACTAATTACTTAAGCGCAAAAGCGATCCTAAGAAAAATTGCCAAATTATTGAGGTAATTAGCAAGGTGTCACACGGATTCTCAAAAATGAGAATGGCATGACCTTCTTCTTTGTCAGGGCCATATCTTTTTGATGCTTAACACGAATTTACCGTATCCGTGATAGAACACTCACTAAGAATCCCGGATAAATTTTCTGTGATCTCTATCCTTATAACGGGGTTTCGCGGTATCATGTCACGTTAAAATAATTTTGTTCAATACCATCAAGACTGGAGAGTCCTTTGCACTTTAAAGATTTAGGCTTAGATAATCGCTTACTGAAGAACTTAAAACATTATGACTTTAAGAAAGCGACAGAGATCCAACAGAAAGCGATCCCTGTTGCTATTGCCGGTAAGGATCTATTGGCTTCATCAAAAACGGGATCAGGTAAAACATTGGCCTTCGTACTGCCGATGATTCACAAAGCATTAAAAACAAAAGCGTTTTCTGCTCGTGATCCACGTGGTGTAATCTTGGCTCCGACGCGTGAATTGGCAAAGCAAGTGTATGGCGAGCTTCGTAGCATGCTTGGTGGGTTGTCTTACGATGCAGCGTTAATTCTTGGTGGTGAAAACTTTAACGATCAAGTGAAAGCACTGCGCAAATACCCACGTTTTATTGTGGCAACACCAGGTCGTCTTGCTGACCACCTAGAGCATCGTTCATTGTTCTTAGATGGTGTTGAGACACTGATTTTAGATGAAGCAGACCGTATGCTTGATTTGGGTTTTGCTCCAGAGCTTCGCCGTATTGCTAACGCAGCTAAGCATCGTCGTCGTCAAACGCTGATGTTCTCTGCAACGCTGGATCACGCGGAGGTAAATGGCATTGCTAACGAAATGCTAGATGCCCCGAAACGTATCGCAATCGGTGTTTCAAATGAAGAGCACCTAGATATCACTCAGAAGTTCTACCTATGTGATCACCTTGATCATAAAGAAGCGATTCTTGATCGTGTTTTGGAAGAAGCAGAATACCGTCAGGTGATGATCTTCACGGCAACACGTGCTGATACTGATCGTCTTACAGAAAAGCTGAACGAGAAGAAGTTAAAAGCAGTAGCGTTGAGCGGTAACCTTAACCAAACACAACGTAACGCGATCATGAGTCAGTTTGAGCGTGCAGTGTACAAGATCTTGGTTACGACAGACGTTGCCTCTCGTGGTATTGATATCCCGAACGTGAGTCACGTGATTAACTTTGATATGCCTAAGCACACTGAAGAGTACGTTCACCGTGTTGGTCGTACCGGACGTGCTGGTAATAAAGGTGATGCAATCTCTTTGGTTGGTCCAAAAGACTGGGACAGCTTCAAGCGTGTAGAGCTTTACCTACAACAAGATCTTACTTTCTCAGTACTTGAAGGCCTGAAAGGTAAGTTCAAGGGTATCAAGCCTCGTAAGCCATCTTTCAAGAAAGGCGGTCCTGCGAAGAAGGCTAATAAGCCACAAGTGAAGAAAGCGCCGAAGAAACCTGTTAAGCGCGATAAGAGCTTCCACCAAAATGTGGCAGTGGGTGATTCAGTCTTCATTCCTAAAAAGAAAGTCGCTCCTAAAGTCGACGACGAATAAATAAGAAAACCGCCGTTAATGGCGGTTTTCTTTTATCTAAACGGCGTGATGCCTTTAAAAGTCGAAGGTCGACATTGAGTTCATCAGTATATGTGTGGCGATGTATTTGTGAGTTGCCGTGGTTGGGTGTGTTACGCCCCAGAACACATAGCTGTCAGAACCGTAAGTTGCACAATCATTTGTTAAGCTGTGGCTATATAGGTAATCCTGAGAGGCGCTGCGATTAATGTCTAAGCAGGCATCTTTGGCGTTTCTGAATCCATGTGTTTGTGGATTACTGGTGATACTCGAGAATAGTGCGTGAGCATCAAATAGGATCACGTTGTCACCTTTACTTTGATAGTACTCTGATTGTTCCTTGATGAATTGGTTGAACGCCAGAATCTTACCACGAACGGTCTCGATTTCTTGTTCAGTTGAGTACTTAAACTGAGGCGCTTTGGTCGCATCTGGTAGGGTGAACAGAAGAATATTTTTTGCGCCAGCGTCGGTTAAGCGGATCAATGCGCTGCTGAAATCGGCTTTTACATCAGCCACTTCGCGTCCGTAATTCATAAAATCATTCAACCCGAACTCTAATGTGAACAGGGTGTTCTCTGGTCGATAGTTTTTCGCCATCTTCATGTAAGTAAGATACGAAGTTACCTGATCATAGACGCCAGTGAGAGCGACATATTGATTGGTCCCTGCTGCGCCACCCACAGCCCAGTTATAGAGTGGGACGCCCTTAGCGTTAGCTAGGTATTCAGTCCAAACAAAACCATTCGAGAAGTGACCTAAGAACCAAGAGTTTGGGTTAGGGAAGATCCACTGTGAGCCATTGAATAGGTTGCCTGTGTCTGAAAGGCTATCGCCAAAAGCGACGATTCGGTTGATTTGATTGGCTTGAAAGCCGTGGTCGTTAGTCCAGATGGAGTGGTTGTAAGAGAAGCGATTGTCTGCAGCAAAGTAGGTAATATCGGCTTTGTCGTGTTGAACATCTAATGTCTCTACACAACGCTGTTTAATCTCTTGTTGTGGGGTCTCGCTGTAGAACATGTTTTTAAAGGAGATTGAAGACCACCAGTAACCGTCAATGGTGTAATAGTCACCGTTTTCTTTTCTAGCCCATTCCCAATCCGTAGCGGGTGAGTCATGACTTGCATCGGTTCGATACCAGCACCTAACGTAGGTATAAGTGGAATCTGATTGTGTTTGTGCAACTTGCGCTGATGTGATTGACTCTGGAGTCATGGTGTTATCTTGTGCTGAAACCGCACCAAATGGCATCAATAGAGCCAAAACTAACGTTGTTTTTTTCATATGTAGGATCTTTCAATTGAGTGTGAGGAATTGAATAGACCAGTAATCAGTATTGTTTATTGAAAACTGGTCAGACCTATATGTCTTAGTGATGCGTTTTGGTCAATCCATTTGATTTTATAATTTTCTCTATCTGGTACTAAGATCCATTTTTCAACGAAAATCTGTCTAAAAAACAACCTTGTCTTGTTCGTTAAAATTTGTTTTTACTGATTGTTAAAGTATAACCTTTTACTTTAACCCAATAAAAACAAAGCCTTAAATATAGAAGTGTCATTAAGGCTTCTGAGTTCTTAGCAGAGCGAAATTGTTGGAACTGCATTCCTGTGAATGAGTGGTTGATGTTTAATTTAGGTGTTGAATGGTCGTTATTGCTCACGATTCTTAATTTATAAATTTCTACTTTTTGAATTCCTCTCCTAGCTTTTCAACTCATCCGAGGTCTAATTAGTAAAGGAGAAAGACGTTGAAAAAGATGATGCTGATGGCGGCCCTTTGCGTGGGAAGTGCCAGTGTGTACGCTGGAACGAGCACCGCGCCACTGGAACATTCAGGGTACACGCAAACACAGTACCCAATTGTGTTGGTACACGGGTTATTTGGTTTCGACACGTTAGCTGGTGTCGATTACTTTTACGGTATTCCCGAGTCTCTAGCGAAAGATGGGGCCAACGTTTATGTCGCTCAGGTCTCTGCGACGAATAGTTCAGAGGTGCGAGGAGAACAACTTCTTGCGCAAGTAGAAACTATTATCGCCGTTACTGGGGCAGAGAAGGTTAACTTAGTTGGTCATAGCCATGGTGGTCCTACTGCAAGATATGTAGGCTCAGTGAGGCCAGATCTTGTTGCATCGGTCACCAGTGTCGGTGGGGTTCATAAAGGCTCTAAAGTTGCGGATTTAGTGCGAGGCAATGTCGCAGAAGGATCCATTACTGAGTCGATTGCAGTTAAGTTGGCTGGTGGCCTAACCACTTTGATTAACTTACTTTCAGGCGGAAGCGATCTTGAACAGGATGGGCTCGCTTCATTAGAAGCACTCACGACTGAGGGCTCTCTAGCATTTAATCAGCATTACCCGGAGGGTGTACCGACATCGGCGTGTGGAGATGGCGAATGGCAAGCGAGCAATGGTGTCTATTACTACTCTTGGACGGGATCGTCGACCTTTACCAACTTGCTCGACCCGACGGATGGAGCAATGACAATTTTAGGTTTAGCGTTTGATGGTCCTAGTGATGGTCTAGTGGGGACTTGTAGTGCTCATTTAGGTCGTGTGATTGGCGACAACTACAAAATGAATCACTTGGATGAAATCAACGGGACGTTAGGGATCCACCACCTTTTTGAAACAGACCCTGTCACTCTCTATCGTCAACACGCCAATCGCCTCAAGCTTGCGGGCTTGTAAACCTTTATTATTGAAGGAGTTAATCGATGAAAAAGGCCACACTGTTACTGATATCAATGATCGCTGTAGGAAGTTTCAGTGCGGTCTTTTACCAAGGCCAATCACGAGCGCAAGCCGTATCGGCAAAGCACCTCAAGAGTGAGTCTCAAAGTGACACGGAGATTGATCAAAGTTCAGCCAAAGATACGATGGATTATTTTATGGCAGCAATGGTTGATATTGACCTCAATCAGGTCAAAGAGAATGTCTCTGACTTCAATAATATCGCTCTTAATAGCGTGATAGATGATCGATTATTTGAAAAATATTTGGAGTACAAATCGGCACTAGAGCAGATAGATTTTTCGAATAATTATTCTAATTTAAGCATTGAAGAGCTGACAGAGTTACACGAACTATTGATGGATCAACAGGCCTATTACTTTACTGTGAGTGAACAAGAGTTGCTATTTGCCCATGAAAATCGAATGCGCGAGCTAGCGATTGAAAAACTAAAAATGAGGCAAGAATATACTGACCCAATTGAATTTGAAAAGCAGTGGCTCGAGGCATTAACTCTTCAACCTGAGTATGTTCAACAAACGCAGAAAAATACTGTAACCTTAACCCAGCTTAGTCACGCAAACAGTTTAGATAACCAGCAAAAATACCTCAATCGAGTAGAGATTGTCGGCGAAAGTGCTGCACAACGATTAAGTGCACTAGACGCCCAACGTGAGCAATTTGATAGTGATTTCCAACGGTTTATCACTCAAAGAGAGACGATACTTGATAACCCCAATTTGAGTGCAGATCAGCAAGCACAGGAAGTTGCTTTGTTGAGAAACGATCTGTTTAACGAGCAACAGATAAAGCGAGTAGAAGCGCTAGAGCGAATTCATGATAGTGAAAAAAACTAAAGTAATCGCTTAACACCCTTAAAATGAATAGTTAGACAGAATAATAAACCAGTAAATCTAGTCAATCGAGCACAATAATTGAGATTCATATCACTAAATCATGAAAATGATAATTGATCTCATTACCATTTGGGTGCAGTATACGCGAAATTTATTAAATTGGCGTATGGATTTATTGGGTTTATGAAAACGTGTTGCCTGCTTGTTTTAGCAACTTTAGTTTCAGGAAGCGTGACTGCTGCGGATCAGTTCTCTTGGTTGAGAGACGATTCTAGAAGCAGTGAGCGCGTATTGGGTTATCTCGAGAAACAGAATGAGACGACCGACGCGTATCAGAAGACCTTACAAAATGAAATCGACTCGCTGCAATCCATGTGGCGAGAGAACCGACCGCAACGTTCAGAGAAGCCTTGGCGAGAAACCAATGGCGTAGAATATGCTTGGAATGACTACACACTGTTGTCGCGCGCACCAAGCAGTGTTGGTGTGACAACTGTCATTTTCGATGCCAAACATCACGCTGATCAACACGAGTATTATCAAATTGGTGGTTGGAAACTAAGCCCTGACAATTCCTTACTCGCTATTGCAGAAGATCTTGATGGTTCTGAACAGTATCAAATCAGCATTGTTGAGCTAGCGACCAATAAAATCACGCACCTTATCACTGGTGTTGAGCCATCTATCGTTTGGTCGAATGATGGGAAATCGCTGTATTTGGTAAAACAGGAGCCAAAGACACAGCGACCACATACTTTGATCAATAAGTCATTGAAAAGCGGAGTTGAGACATCGCTTTTTCAAGAACATGAAAATGCTTGGCTGCTTTCAACATACCTAACAAGCGATAGAAATTTCGCCGTTGTCCAGAGCAACAGCGACAACAGCAGTGAACAACGCTTTCTCGATCTTAACACTGGTGAGTTATCACCACCCATTCAACAGCGCCAAGAAGGCATTGAATACTATGCAGATCGTTTTGCCGATCATGTGTATATCAATAGCAATCACCAACGCAAAAATTTCCAGATCTATCGTGTGAGTCGTTCTGATTTAATGAACATAGATGCTTGGCATTTATTTGGTGATTTTGAAACGGGTGAGGCAATCAACAACTTTCACCTATTCCGTTCAGGTGTCGTGGTTCAAACCAATCTGCAAGGTAAGCAAAAACTGCACGTCTTTGATGAAAGCGACAAGCTGATAAAGATTGAAAACGTTGCTCGTGAAGGTGGCGTCGCTTGGGTAAGCCAAGTGGGAGACTACAACAGCAATAAGCTACATATCCGAAGCATGTCTATGATCCAACCGGGCCTTTGGGAACGCTTTAATACGCTAACGGCAACTCGTGAATCGATTGGGCAAGATGTCTATCCAAATTATCAAGCAGAGATGTACGTTACTCAAACTTTGAATGTTGAGAATGATGGACATGCTGTCCCAGTGACGCTCGCTTACCGAAAAGAACTTCTTAATAAGCAGAATCCGGTAGTTCTATATGGGTATGGCGCTTACGGTGTCACGATGAAACCTTACTTTATGCCGCAAACAATCAGTTTACTTGATCGTGGTGTTATCTACGCTGTTGCTCATGTCAGAGGCGGAGGTTTTAAAGGTGAACAATGGTATCTCGCTGGTAAAGGCCTAAACAAATCGAACAGTATCTCTGACTTCGTTGCTGCAGCCAGAACACTTCAAAACTTTCAACAAGGCGAACGAGCTATCTTGGCAATGGGGTCAAGTGCTGGCGGCACCTTAGTGGCAGGAGCCTTAAATGAAGCTCCTGAAGTATTTGCTGGCGCGTCCCTTAAGGTCCCATTTGTTGATGTGATCAACAGTATGTCGGATGAGACGTTGCCGCTAACTGCTCAGCAGTATGCCGAGTGGGGTGACCCTCATCAAGAGTCTGAACTTTTAGCAATGAAAGCTTATGACCCATATTTCAATCTTTCCAAAGCCGACTATCCACCTGTTTTAATCAGTGTTGGCCTAAATGATCGACGGGTTCCCTATTGGGAAGGCGCTAAATATCAAGCCAAGTTGAAATCTTTGACGACAGGAAGTGGCCCTTATTTGCTGTCGACCAATTTTAGCCAAGGTCATTCGAGTGACAGGCAGCAGTCTTTATCACAACAAGCGTTTGAATACGCATTCCTATTATCACTTACGTATAAAAATACTAAAGCGGAGCAGTAAATGAAGCTTTCACCCCTATCAGCGGCAGTACTGAGTGTACTTGCTGCCAACGTCGTGCACGCCGAATCCGAGGTTTTTCAGTTTGAAGAGGTCGTGGTTACCGCGAATAAAATCGAACAACCCCTATCTGAAGTGGCTGGTTCCGTTGCTGTTATCGATGGTGAACAGATCGAAAAAAACGGCGCGACCGAGCTTTACGATGCAATCAGAAATGAACCGGGTGTTAGCGTGAGTGGCGGGGCTGGTCGACCTCAGAACATTACTATCCGTGGTATGACTGGCAACCGAATTTTAGTGGTTAAAGATGGAATAAAGTCGTCAGATGGTTTTGGTGCAAGCGACATTAACGACAAAGTGGGCCGCAACTCGTTTGATCTTGCTGACATTGACAGTGTTGAAATTGTCAAAGGTGCGAGTTCTTCGGTTCACGGTTCTGGTGCAATTGGCGGTGCTGTCGTTATTAAAACAAAACAACCAGGGGACTATCTTAAAGATAGTGATTTTTACAGTGATGTTTCTGGTACCTACACTGGTGTGAGCGATAAATATCGAGGCTCAACGAGGCTTGCTTTTAGATCTGGTAGCTTTGAAAGCTTGGTTAATCTGGCTTACTGGGAAGGTGGAGAAACACGAAATTACGATGAAAATTTGTATAAACGCGACATTGATGGTGTTAGCGGTGCTTACACTTTGAATTACTGGGCGCAAGATGATCTTATGTTCAAAGCTAAGGTTGATTACTACAAAGAAAATCTTGGTAGGAAAGAAGGCTTAGCCAAAATTCAAAAGGATGGTCTCTGGGAAACAGAAGAATTTGACCAACAAGCCTATACCGAGTCATACACTGCCTATGTGGGAGCCGAATATTTCCCAACAGACTCATGGTTTGAAGAGCTCGATACCAAAATTTATTGGCGCAATACTGTAGCCGACGAAGCGGTGAATGCTCTTATTTCGCAAGAGCAAGGTAACATTACTGCATTTCGTCGATTGATCGATGATCGTCACTTCACAGATGAAGTTATCGGTGCGGATGCTGACTTTATCAGTTCTTTCTCACGATCGGGTTTAACTCATACACTCTCGTATGGGGTGAGCTTCGATACCACTTTTCATGAACGACCAAGTAACTCACAAATCCTCGACTGGAATGGTCTTACCCAGAAAGACGCTAAGCCTTTTGCGTCTGCACGTTCTTATGTTTTTGCTGCGAACCTACGAGATGTGATTGAAGTAGATCGTTGGACAATTACTGCAGGCGCTCGCGTTGATATTCACCAAATTACACCAGACTCAGATAGTTCAATTGAAGGGTATAAGGTAAGCGATAAAACGACAGGTGAGTTGTCACCAAGTTTGTCCCTCGCTTATCAAATGACGGATTCACTGAACTCATACATTTCTTATAACCATGGTTTCCGAGCGCCAACTTACGACAAAATTTACGGTTACCAGAACCATGATTTTGTGCCGATTACACCGTTTGAAATTGTGCCTAATGAAGATCTTGATAAAGAGACCAGCGATTCATTTGAATTGGGGAGTAAGTTCGACAATGGTCAAACAGTGCTTTATGCCGCTGTCTTTTATCAAAAGTTTGAAGATTTTATTGACGTGAAGCAGATAACGTCTCGTCCTGATACTAATAACAATGGGATGTATTACAAACAATATCAGAATGTTAGTGGGGTCGAGACCTATGGCTTCGAAGCAACAGCAGCACAACGTTTGAATGAATCTTGGAGTGTCACTACAAAACTGGGCTTTGTTGATGGAGAGAATGACGAGGGTGAAAAGATCCGCACATTGACTCCGTGGGAAGGAAACGTCGCTCTTAATTACGACAATGAATCTCTTTCTGCTTACACGATGCTTAATTGGGCACAAGCAATGGATGATGTGCCGGAATGTGAAAATGATATTGGTTTGACGGTAGATTGTGCAACAACGTCTGGCTGGGCAACCGTCGACATGGGCGTTAGTTACTCTTGGAACTTTGGTCTAGACGTATCAGCAAACGTAATCAACCTGTTTGATAAAGAGTACATCCGATACCAAGACGTAGCGGGTATTATCGACTCAAATAAGCACTACTCAACTGAACCCGGACGTTACTTCACTGTACACGCCAAATATCAGTTCTAAGGCAGAATTATGAAACTTAAGCCATTAGCAATATCACTTGTTCTAGCGTGCGCTCCGATCGTTCAGGCTGCTGAATGGGACTACCCTTCAGCTAACGTTGTGCTTAACGATCAAGCGGCAGTAAAAAGCTACCTCGACTCCAATTACTCTGAGTTTGGTGATTTTGTATTTCGCTACAAAACCGAATCGCAGTTAGGCGAGCATTTTAATTTTAATGTTTGGGTCAACGGTGAATATCAGCCGCAACGCGCAGTCGTCGTAACTACCGATAAGACACAACGTGTCGTGCGCGTGTTTAAAAGTTTTGAAGATACGATATTAAGATCAGGTGTACCTACTGTTGCTGCTGAATTGGAAGCGCCGCGCTCTCTTGAAGCGGATGCGCCACCCCCACTGAACTCGGGGAGCTTGGTGAATGTCGATGTATCTCTATTTGATCCTGATTTAAGAACGATGCAGCAACAGGAAGCGCCTGCATCGACTTGGTCATTGGTTTCAGAATACCCCCAGCCAATCGAATATGTAACTAAGTCCATTCAGGTTCTGCAATCTGGTGGTAACTATTATCTGTCTAATTCAAGGCTGAACCAGGTTGATGTTACCGCACTAATCACTGTTCCCTCTGACGGAGGAGAACCGGTTCGAGACACTTCTAGTTTCTTGAGCCCAGAAGGTGTTCAATCGTTCGATAGCGTTGAAGCCATTGAAAATGTGCGTTTTGGTGATGATGCTTTTCCGCAGATTATGGCTTTTTATCACCTTGATACGTCTTTGAAATATCTAGAAAGTTTGTCTTATCAATTATTTGATGACCCGTTGCGCTTTGATGGAAGAGGGTTATCTCTCGATAACTCATCATACTATTACGGTCCGAGGGTGGTCACTTTTGGTATCGGCGGTGCTTCACCAGATGCTGTTGATTCAGATGTTGTCTTGCACGAACTTGGACACGGTATTCATTACCAAGCCGTACCGGATTGGGCTTACGGTCATACTGGTGCAATTGGCGAAGGTGTCGGTGACTATTGGGCTGGTAGTGCGAGCTATCGTTCACAATACCTAGACGCTTCTCGTCGTGGACAAGAATTCGAACTGGATACCGTGTTTAACTGGGATGGCTTGTTTGGTGTTCGCCGCACTACTCGTAGTTTGTGGAATCAGCGCGCGCGCTACTTTGAACGAGCAGAATACCCTGCCCACGTGAGTGTAGGAGGAGAGCTAGGTGACGAACTTTGGTCAACTCCGCTTTTCCAAGCTTTAAAAGCTGCTATAGAGCGTTATGGTGATGGCACAGATAGCGTTTTTCGTGAGTTCGACGCCATTGTTGTTGAAGGGCTTTATGGTGTCGGTCGTGGCGTAAAAATGCACGATCTCGCTGAGTCGACGGTATTTGCTGCTAACGCACTGTTTCCAGACAAAGAGTATGCTCAATTTCTTACTGATAGCTTCAATCAACATAACTTATTGAAGCCTCCTTTTGTGGTTCGCCACGATAATCGCTATATCGGTGAAGGCGATGATGTAACTGTTCATTTGGCACAAAATGGTCGCCAAGCGACAGTGAAAGGTCAATGGCGACTGAATAGTGAGTCGGTTTTCGACATTGATCAAACGTTGTCTGATTCATCAAGTATGAGCGTTTCATTGCCTTCTAACTTGGCTTGTGGTGTGCAGTTCGATTCTGCAGTATCACTAGACTATCAATTTGGTCAAGATCTCCAAACACACCAATGGCTAAATAGTTCGAAACTGGTAAATGGCCTACCTAAGTTAGGCACCTTGCCAACCACTACAAACTCGACACTTCCTGATACCGTGATTGATGATCTCGGACGTACAACTTATGGCGACAAAATATTCGTTCAAAACTTGTCTGACAAAGGATTAACGATTGATGACACCTTTGCAGTCTATTTGAATATCGAACATGCCTCGCTTGAAGATCTGCATGTCAAATTGGTTTCTCCTCAAGGCAAGTCGGTGGTTCTACTTAACCACCAATCAAGCAGCAGTAATGGTTTTAAAGGTTATTTCACAGCTCAGTATGACGACGAGTTAAAAGAACTTGTCGGTGAACCGAGCTGGGGAACTTGGCGCCTTGAAGTTTCTGATCGTGTTTCAGGAAATTCTGGGGTCTTGAAAGAGTGGGGTGTGAGTCACTTTGCTCAATATCAGTGTAATGCTGATGCCACTAATGAAAGCAGTAGCGGTAGCTCAGGTGGTAGTGGTTCACCTTTGGGTTTGATTGTCCTGCTAATGCTATCAATGGTGAGAGTGATTCGCTCTCGATAAGCCACAAACTATTAATTAAAAGAAGATAAATTTATGAAGTTACAATATTCTTTCATTGCTGTATCGCTGGCCCTTGCTGGCTGTGGCGGTGGCTCTGGTAGTGACGCAGCGGCACCAACTTACGATGTTGCTGGTACTATTCGCTCCCAAGGTTCCTTACTTGATACTCCTGTTTGTATTGATTTAAACCAAAACTTCGCATGTGATAGTAACGAGCCAAGTGCGAAAAGTGACAATACAGGTCAATTTACGCTGACTTCGACAGACAAAAATATTTTGAATAGCACCATTCTTGCAGAAGTCGATGCCGGTTCGAGCAAAACACTGCGTATTGCCGCTCCAGGTCAAGGTTTAGCATCTGGTAACTCTATTAATGCAGTTACGACTCTGGTTGCAGGTTTAGTTATTGACGGTCAAACAGTTGCCCAAGCTGATGAAACCGTCAAAACGCAAGTAGCAAGTGCGGGTGTCTCGTTAACCGGAACTGTCATGTCTGACCCAGCGGTAAATGATCTAAGCAACCTTGAGCAAAATATCATTGCACTACTTACTGAGATGAAAGAAGAAGAAATGACTCAAGGTGTCGCTCTAGTTGCTAAGAAGTTGAGTTACGAGAACAAATCTCTCGTTTCAGGTTTACTATCACCAGCAGAAACTACAGCATTTACTCAAGAGTTATCTATTGTTGCTGCTCAAACATCAGGCTCGAACGACACCGGTGCTGTGCTGCACTTTGCTGATGGCGCTAGCGACGTTGCAGACGCTCAGAGTGATTTCCCTGGTCAAGATGCTGAGTATGGATTTGATAAAAACGACCTACAAGCAACAACGGGTGCTGGCTTCAAATTCGTAAAACTTGACGATAAAGGTGCAACCCTAGCTGCGGATGCGACGGAATGGTCGTGTACTTTAGATGAGAGAACAGGACTTATTTGGGAAAACAAGAGTGCTGATACAAATTCCGTACAGTTTAAAGACCGTACGTTTGTTTACGAGTCAGATACCTTTAAGCCATATTCTGAAGACTTGGCTGCTGTAGGTTGTGTCGCTGCCGGTGATGAAATCTGTTCAACGAACCAGTATGCGGCTCATATCAATCAACAATCACTATGTGGTGTAAATGAATGGCGTTTGCCTACATATTTAGAATTGTACGATGTACTAGATTTCGGTGAGACTGAGCGAGACTCTGACGGTGAATTATATGGCTTAAACCATGCCTATTTCCCAAATCAAGGTATAGGAAGTCCTGATGTAGAAGCCGGTTCTATGTGGGTTCATGATTTTAGTTACATAAATTACTCAACAGCTGGTGACGATACTGCAAAATACTTTGCATTTATTGTTACTAGAGGAGACTACCGAGGCAACATTAGTTTTGATCAAATCTATACAGATAAAGCTGATCAAGATAGCGGTGCGTCTTACCAATTTCCAATTCGTCTAGTTGCAGTAAAGGGTCAGTAAGATGAAAAAACTTATTTCTGTATTATCTTTAGCGTTAGTTTCTCAGATGGCTTTCGCAGCTCAAGAATGTTCTGTTGATTTTTCTAAATCTGCACCTAACACACGATACACGTACTCTGATGCTGGTATTGTGACAGACCTTAAAACGGGTCTAACTTGGATGCGTTGCCCGGTAGGTACAACTTGGGACAAGAACAGTGAAGTGTGTACTGGCGCAGCTGATAAAGTGACATGGCAGAGTGCGCTACTTACAGCAAAACAGATTCGTGATGAAAATGGCAACCATGCATTATATGAATTTGGCGGCAAAAAGAACTGGCGACTACCAAACATTAAGGAGTTAGTAGCACTAACAGAGCATGCTTGTTATGGACCCGCGCTGAACGGAACCGCATTTGCCAGTGGTTATGAACTAGAAGTAGGCGATTTGGCTGGCTATATTTGGAGCAGCACTCCACATGGTAATGGTTCGCAAGTAATCGCGTTTGATTCTGTTAATGGTGAGGTATATGAGTACGCACCTTCTGAAACTTACTCCGTTTTACTGGTAACCGACGAAGACCAGTAACTGGACTCGATGTAAAAGCACCGCCAATATGGTGGTGCTTTTTTATGCATGTCTTCTTTTTATCTATACCTTAAAGTAGTTCAGCGCTTGCTTCTGTCTTTCAGATAGCCCAGACAGTTCGTGTGCAGCAGCAGCAGATTGAGTAATGCCGGTTACATTTTGGCTTACTAGTTCATAAATAGTGCTCAGGTTATTGTTAATGTCTGAAGTCACCTGTTTTTGCTCTTCTGAGGCCGTCGCTACTTGAGTATTGATGCTGTTTAGGTCGGCAATGGCGTTACTGATATCGCTAAGAGAACCACTCACTTGAGTTGCAAGGGCGCGGTTGTCTTCTAGCATTGCTAGGCTAGAGTGCATGCTCTCATTCGCTTGACCTGATTGAGTCTGTAGCTCTTCAATAATGGTCTGGATCTCTTTGGTCGATTCTTGAGTGCGAGCCGCAAGCATACGTACTTCATCTGCTACTACTGCAAAACCACGGCCGCTTTCACCTGCACGAGCCGCTTCAATCGCCGCGTTGAGTGCTAGTAGGTTAGTTTGCTCAGAGATGCTTTCGATTACTTCGATGACTTTACCAATCTGTTCTGATTGATCTTTAAGGGAAGTAACAACGTCTGCCGCTTTGTTTAGTTGGTCAGCCATCTTTTCACTTGCACGCGTGCTCTCTTCGAACATGTTTAAACTTTGCGTTGTGAGTTGGCTAGCTTGGCTTGAAGCATTGTCAGCTTGTTGAGCGTTGCTTGAAACTTCTGTTGCCGTCGATTCCAGTTGGTTAATTGCCGAGGCTACTTGTTCCACTTCTTGCTTCTCTTGATCAGAGTTGACGCTAGATTGAGTCATTACTGCAGCAAGCTCTGTCGACGCTGACGCCACCTCAATACTGATGCGAGACAGTGAACTGACGGTTTCACGAAGTTGGTCAACGGTTTGGTTTACGTCTTGAGCAAGGTGAGTGATCTCGTTGTCGCCTTCAGCCTTTGCTTTCACCAATAGGTTGCCTTTAGCAACTTCACGCATGGTTTTTTGAAGCTCACGGATAGGTTCAACGATCACACCTGCCAGAGTCCAGCTGATGATCAGAGCGATAGATAGAATGACGATAAGACCGATTTTCGCTGAAGTTAACGTAGTGTCGTGTTTCGCACCGTTTGTCTCAACCTCTTGTAGAGCAATGTGGTTGAGCTTTTTAGATAGGTCATTGATCGCTTTTACCATTGCATTACCAGCGTTTCGATATTGAACAATGGCGGTTTGGTATTGAGACTCAAAGTTGTTCGGTGGGAAACCATTACTGTGCTTGATTTTCAAAAGAGGGAGCATGGTATGTTGAGAGAAGTCGACATAATGTGTCATCGCTTTGCGAAGGTCTGCCACTTCATTTTGCAACCCATCAACGGTGCTTAAAGAGTTAAGTAGTTGGTTGTTGGCTTGGAATTTCTGATTGAGGACATCCATTAAAGTCTGAATGTCTTCTGGATTAAACAGACTGTAAATAGCTTTAATACGCATACCATAGCTATTGTCGACGATGTCGCTCAGTTCTTCTTTATGGACAATCAGGTTGTCTGTTGCTGTAGAAACGTCTTGGAAAGCCTCTTCAAGTTTCTCTCCTCCTATAATGACTCCGGCGAGCAATAGGACGACGGAGAAAAGTACGGGGAGTAAAACTTGCATTTTAATGGATAAGCCATTGAGTAACTGGCGCATGAATAGGTCCTCTTGGTAATGCGTAATTGAGAATTGTTCTTATTTGTTATTTTTGAAACTGAATTCTAACTAATGAGACTGATACTTCAATCAATAAAAGATTACATTTTGTTATGTGCGAGCCATGTTGAATTACATTTAGTAATTAATATGCTGATTAATCACTCACTTATATTGATAATTATTGTGAGTCGTGCGACATATTACAGAAATGAAATAAAGATATGTAGGATTAATTTACGAATTTATAAATAAAAAGAGTCTTTTGGAACAAAGGGTTAGCAAAGTCACTCTAAAAGGTGGGAGGAATAGAAATACAAAAATTGCAGTTGTCATATAGGCTTCAATTTACTGAAACACAACTGTCATATTCGAAACTTAAAGTGAGCACCGTTCAAGTAAAACACAACGGCAATAACGCCACTTAAGGAAATTGTGATGAAAAAGACAGTTATCGGTGCAATGGCACTACTAGGCGCACTAACAGTGAATACAGCTTCAGCTAAAGAAACTATCTCTGTAGTTGGCTCTAACAGTGCTTCTCCACTGGTTGAAGTTTTTGCAGAAACATACATGAATAAAGGTGAAAATGTTTTCATCGAGATTCAAGCTCCTGGCTCATCTGCAGGCATCAAAGCAGCAAAAAATGGAAGTGCTGACCTAGGTATCTCTTCTCGTGACTTGAAAGCTGAAGAAAAAGCAGCTGACCTAAAAGAGCTAGTTATCGCTCGTGACGGTATCGCGGTTGTAGTTAACCCAAGCAACGAAGTATCTGCACTAACAGCAGACCAAATTACAGCAATCTACAAAGGTGAAATCTCTAACTGGAAAGACGTTGGCGGTGCTGACAAGCCTATCGTAGCAATCACTCGTGATACAGCTTCTGGTACACGTGGTGCATTCGAAGACATCCTAAAGCTTAAGAAAAAGATTGGTGACAAGAAAGTATCAGCAATCTCTCAACGCGCTCAAGTTGCTAACGGTAACGGTGCTCTTAAAGTATCTGTAGCAAGTAACCCATACGCAATCGGCTACATCTCTCTAGGTACTGTAGACAACTCTGTTCAAGCTCTAACTATCGACGGCGCAGCAGCAACAGTTGATAACGTTAAGAACGGTTCTTACAAAGTAGCTCGACCTTTCCTAGTTCTTTACAAAGATGGTGCGCCATCTGCTGAAACTCAGAAGTTCCTAGACTGGATGGTAGCTGACGAAGCTCAAGCTATCTCGGCTAAGAAAGGTTACATCACTGTAAACTAATCTGAATTTAATCAAGACTTTAATTATTGCTCAGCCTGCCTTTAGGCTGAGCCTTTTCTTTCAGCTTTGTTGTCCACAAAGCATGAGATTTTAAATATGACCATCGCACATAGTGAAAAGCTTATGAATACTGAAGCTACACAAGTTAGTAAGCCGAGCCTACGTACTAAAAAGCGTATCGACTGGAAAGAACGCATTTTCCACGGTTTATTCTTAACGAGTGCTGTAATCGGCATCGTTTCACTGGCAGTAATCGCTTATTTTATCGTTGCAGAGAGTATTCCTGCATTCCAAGAGGCTGGCGTCTCTGGCATCGTTCTCGGTGTAGATTGGCTACCACCAGCGCTATTCGGTGTTGCAACTATGATTGTTGCTTCTATCGTTTCAACATTAGGCGCGGTTGTAGTAGGTGTACCCGTTGGTGTTTTAACCGCTATCTTTATCGCTGAAATCGCACCAAAGCGCCTTGCTGACATTATCCGTCCAGCAGTTGAGCTTTTGGCAGGCATTCCTTCAGTGGTATACGGTTTCTTTGGCCTTGTCATTATTGTTCCAATGATTCAGAACATCTTCTCAGTACCAGCGGGTAACACTATCCTAGCGGGTATCATTGTTCTGGGTATCATGATTCTACCAACCGTTATCACAGTATCTGAGACTTCAATTCGCGCGGTACCTCGTACCTACAAGGAAGGCTCTCTAGCGCTTGGTGCTTCAAAGATCTTTACCATCTTTAAACTTCTCGTTCCTGCTGCTCGTTCGGGCATTATGACAGGTGTGATTCTGGGTATCGGTCGTGCACTTGGTGAAACCATGGCAATCATCATGGTTATGGGTAACGCCCCAGCGATGCCTGAAGGCATTTTAGACTCAGCTCGTACACTAACAGCAAACATCGCGATTGAAATGTCTTACGCAAGTGGTGTTCATGCTAACGCTCTGTACGCAACGGGTGTGGTACTTCTAGTGTTCATCATGATGCTAAATGGTGCTCTACTTTATCTAAACCGCGAAAAAGCAAAGTAAGCGGAAGGTGGAAAAAATGGATCGTGTAAAATTAAAGCAGTCTCGCCAGAATAAAGACAATGTATTGAATGCCTTTATTTGGGTAGCAGCGGCTGTCACAGTCGGTTTCCTATTTTGGATCATCTGGTACATCCTTTCTAACGGCCTACAGCACGTAGATTGGAACTTCATTACGGATAACTACACACGTACGGGTACTGAACACGGTATCTTCCCAATGATCGTTGCAACCATCTACATGGTTATCGCATCGATTGCGGTGGCAGCACCATTGGGCATCATGACGGCAATCTACTTAACGGAATACGCGAAAGTGGGTAGCCGTTTAGTGAAAGTCATTCGATTCTGTACTGAATCACTAGCGGGTATTCCATCGATCATCTTTGGTCTGTTTGGTATGACTTTCTTCGTATCGATTCTTGGTCTTGGCTTCTCGATTCTATCGGGCGCCCTAACACTAAGTATCCTGATTCTTCCTGTAATCATCCGTACTACAGAAGAAGCATTGATGGCGGTACCACAAACATACCGCGAAGGCTCTTACGGCCTTGGCGCTTCAAAGATCTACACTATCTGGCGCTTAATCTTGCCTAGCGCGATGCCAGGTATCTTAACTTCGGTCATTCTTAGTATTGGTCGTGTAATCGGTGAATCAGCGCCTGTTTTCTTAACAGCAGGTATGGTGGCACGTATTCCAGAGTCTCTAATGGATTCCGGTCGTACCCTAACGGTTCACTTATATAAGCTAACTACCGAGCTATTCACTATCGATGAGTGGAACCAAGCTTACGGTACAGCGACAGTCCTGATTGTGCTTGTTCTTCTGATCAACATGGTCACAAAACTAATTGCAAGACGCTTTAACACAGCAACGTACTAACGACTCCCGGGCATAGAAAGAGAAATGCCCATAGTACAGGGCTCTAAGGAGAGCCCACTGACAAAGCATCAAGTTAGACACGAATTTAAGAATTTAGAGATTAAGAACATGAACAAATTTGATATTGAAAACCTAGATCTGTTTTACGGCGAAAACCAAGCACTTAAATCTATCAACCTGCCAATCCCAACGCGCCAAGTTACGGCTCTGATTGGTCCATCAGGTTGTGGTAAATCTACACTGCTACGCTGCCTGAACCGCATGAACGACTTAATCGAAGGTGTAACGATTAAGGGTAAGCTGGATATGGATGGCACGAACATCTATGGTGACATCGATGTTGCAGACCTGCGTATCCGTGTTGGTATGGTTTTCCAAAAGCCGAACCCATTCCCAATGAGCATCTACGAGAACGTGGCATACGGCCTACGCGCTCAAGGTATCAAAGATAAGAAGCACATTGATGAAGTAGTAGAACGCTCACTACGTGGTGCAGCACTTTGGGATGAGGTGAAAGATCGTTTGAAATCTCACGCATTTGGTTTGTCAGGTGGTCAGCAACAACGTCTGTGTATTGCTCGTACTATCGCGATGGAGCCAGATGTGATTTTGATGGATGAACCTACATCGGCACTTGATCCAATCGCAACACACAAAATCGAAGAGTTGATGGAAGATCTGAAGAAGAACTACACCATCGTTATCGTAACGCACTCAATGCAACAAGCGCGTCGTATCTCAGACCGAACTGCATTCTTCCTAATGGGTGAACTGGTTGAGCACGATGACACACAAGTTATTTTCAGTGACCCGAAAGACGATCGTACTAAGGGTTACGTAAATGGTGATTTTGGTTAATTTTAACCTTTGCCATCACCGCGATTAATTTACTGGCATATCACTACAATAATAAGCGATGGACTTTTGCCCCACTCATTCGTGGGGCTTTTTTGTGTATTGAAGAAAGCCATTTTGTCGACGAAAATTTGGGCAGAAAATCCCATTTTTGTAGCGCTTCTCAAGCTTGTGATAAAGGAAAATAGGAAATTGCGAGTCGCTTAACATCTCATTTTGTCTTGGATTGATTGCATATTCAGGCTTAGGTATTTTTGCTACACCTTACAGCCATCGGATGGAACGTCGTGCCAGTTAAAGCCTTTGCAAAACAAATATCTTCCACTCGCGACCACCGTCTTTTGGCTGATTCTCTGTTTGAATACCTGTCTCATCTATTAGACCCACATGGTATTGGCATTTTTGTCGAGCCAGCCTCTCTCTCTAATCGCACACCCATGTATCAGTGCGGTGAACTGACTAGTCTCAATAATTACCCAGCGACTTTTTGGACTTGGGTGTCTCAATTTGATACCGCTGATGGCGTTTTGCCTATGGCGATCAATACCTGCAATTGGGATCACTTCGATGCCCTCGGTGGTGAGTCTTTTATCTTGATGCTAGACAACTGTCCGAGTTGTCGAACCTATCTCATTATTCAGAACTGCGCTGCTGAAAGAGTGAATCAAACCTTCCGTGATGGGTTTGATGTGCTGCAGTTGGCGGCAGCGAGGTGGCAATGCATACGTGCTGAAAAAAATGCCGCAATTGAAATAAAGAATAGAGACACACGTGAAGCGCAGTACCTTGATGAGATTAACCTCAGAGAGCAGTTCGTTGAGAACATGAAGCTAGTGCATCAGGTCGCGTTAGATCTTTCTAACCCAGATTCGTTAGATGCGCTCTATAAAGCGTCGGTTGAAGCGGTTAGAGATCGTCTCGGCTTTGATCGCGCAATCTTCATGTTGCTTGATATGAAAAAGCGCTGCTTTAGTGGTACTTACGGTACCGATGAGCATGGAAAGACCAACAGCGAACACCATACTCAGTACGATCTCCATCAGTTGGAAAATGAATACATAGAGGCGCTTTCAGACGACCACACTAATTTAGTTATCATCGAACAAGCCCCACTTTATACCGCAGGCCAAGTGGTGGGGCAGGGTTGGAACGGAATGCTGATCTTGAGGGAAGGGGATAAGCCAGTTGGTTGGATAGCGATGGATAACTACATTAACCGCGCTCCAATAACCGGTTATCAAAAACAGATGTTGGAGTCTTTTGGCTCGCTATTGTCTCAGATCTACATTCGCAAACGCCAAGAGCAGAATATTCGTATGTTGCACTCCAGCATGGTCGAACTATCACGCTGTGACAACGTCAGTGCGGTGTGTAAATCGGCGGTAAGCTTTGCTATTCAGCACCTCGGTATTGATCGCCTAGCGGTGTTCTTAACCGATAAAGAGTGCTCCTACATGCAGGGGACTTGGGGTACCGATATCCAAGGTAATATTGTCGATGAGTCCTACTATCACTCTGATCTGGTTGAGCGTGACATCGTAGCGGCAGCAAGGTCGCGCCCTAACGAAGTCGCTTTTGAAGAGTCCGTACCTATCTACCATGACTACAATATCGTTGGGGTGGGGTGGACGGCGATGACACTACTGACCAGTAATACAGGCGTGCCGATAGCTTTTATTGCTGCCGATAACTTACTAACGCGCAGTTCATTAACTTCTCAGCTTCGAGAAGTAATACGTATCTTTGCATCGAGCTTGGCTGAAGTGCTGCAAAGAACTATGGCTCAGGAAGAACTTAAGGAGCTCAATGAAAGGCTAGAGGAAGAGGTGAAAAAACGCACCTTAGAGCTGCAATTGGCTAATGAGCAACTGGATGTCATCTCCAAGTTGGATCCTCTGACGCGCCTCGGCAATCGCCGTATGTTGGCACAGGTATTAGAGAACCTAAATTCAACCCACTTTGAACCAAGCAGGCCCAATGAGAAAGTAGTGTTTGGTTTGATCTTGCTCGACTTAGATCATTTTGGTTTGTATAACAGTGTTTATGGTCATACGGAAGGGGACTCTGCGCTGCGCTCGGTTGGAAAAATTCTAAACGACCATATTCTGCATGAGAATGACACCTTCTGTCGCATTGGTGGCGAAGAATTTATGCTGTTGATGGTGGATACTTGTGATAGCGAAACCCAGCAGCGTGCCGACAGTATCAGGCGTTGTATTGAAGAGGCGCAGATCCCGCATAGTGAGAGTTCGACCAGCGATTACCTAACAGCTTCAGTGGGTTTCGCCTCTTTGAGTGCGAGCTTGGATTGTCTTGATTTTGACTTACTCTATGACATGGCTGATAAGGCGCTGTATCAAGCCAAAGATCGAGGACGTAATCGCGTGGTCTCAGCGTTTGAAAACAGCCAGATAGAGGCGACATTTTATTAGCCAAGAGCCAGCCCGTTAGATTAAATGGCCGAAATAAAAAGCCCCTGAGTTCTATCTCGAACTTAGGGGCTTAGTTTTATCTGCGTTTTAAGCTTCTGACGATAAGCTATAAAGCTGCAAGTTGGTCACTTGTTTGTATCGTGTGATTGCGGTTGGCTGCATTAATAGCTTCAATGGCCGAATTTGGTGACCAGCCTGAACCATCATCCGCTTGCGGACCAAATAGGTGTTGGTTGAGTGTGTCGATTTCTTGCTTCACTGTATCAATGTGCTGTTGTGGAAGATCTGGATTCTCTTGTTGCCACTGACTGAGTTTGGCGCTCGCCATCAGGGCATCTTTTCTCTGAATCGCATCGATAAGCTCAGCTTGTGTCTTGTCTTTGCTGACGACTTTCGGTGTCACTGTGCTCTTTGAACCTTTTTTACGCCATAGGCTTAAGGCAAATACAGAAGTGATTAGCCACAATAAGGCAAAAAGCGCGGTTAGGTAAGGCCAAATACCTGGTTGGTAAGTTGTTACTACTTCAACGTTATTTGGCTTATCTGTTGATGTTGGAGCCTGCACTAGCGCATCGTTATTACCAGTGACGTTTAAGGTTAGCCCTTTAATTTGGCTGGTGGCTTTCTGTTTGGTTTCAGTGTTAAACCAAGCTTGTTCCAGCCCTGGAAGCTCAATCGTACCTGCTGATTTTGGAATCAATACCTGTTTATAAACAACAAGGTTGTCTCCTGCGTCTGTTTTACCAAACTGAGGCTTCTCTTCATAAACACGTACGCTACTTGGGTACTGAACATTAACACTTGGCAACTGATGAGCTTTAATGCCTTTAGCACTCACAGTAATGGTACGTGTTAAGGCATCGCCTGCTTCTAGATCTAGTTGTTCTGGGGTGCGAGTAAGCCTAGTATCGTTAATGCTCCATACTTGATTGGCGCTTAAGTCGGCCGTTGGCAACCAATCACCTTGTGCATCGCCTGGAATGGATAATACCTCGACTGGTAGCGTTTGAACTGGCGTGTCGAGCTGAAATAGGCGCGTCTTGTTTGAGTTGTTGGCAGAGTAGACCACAGCACCTGTCAATTTTGGCCCGCGCAACTCAAACTTACCCACGGTATCTGAAGATATCTCAAAGCTCTGCTGAACGACCGTCACCTCTTTGCCGTGGTATACATCTTGGTACTGCTTAGATTCCCCAATAGGTTCTACTTTTAGGCTCGAAGAGCTTGGTGGTTCAATACGCGGATCTTGCAAGCGTCTTGGGTCGGCTTTGATGATCAGCTTCACATCTAAAATCGCCACCTCACCGACATAGAGCGAGTCTCTATTCAGGTCGAGTTTGAATTCAGCCATCTGATCTTGTGTTGGCGCGGCTTTGTTTTGAGCGACATTGATTTGAATCGGTTGAGTTTGTGCCCCTTCAATATCAAAGGCTGGAATAGTTAACTTACCCAGTCTCAGTGGTGCCAGGGTGATGGTCCATTCGCTTGAAACAGTGCGGCTACCATTGATGATGCGAATCGAAGAACCAAAGTTTGGCCTGCCAATGTAAAAGTCACTCTCAAGCGCAGTCAAATCTAAAGCGTCTGAGCTGACTTTTTCATCGGTTGAAACTCTTAATAGAAATACTTCATCTTTAGTCACTTGGTTCTCGCTAACACTGGCAACGGCTGTCGCTGCGTAGGCGGTATGGCTACTGAAAATACTCATGATGAGCGTGAACAGTAGCGTCAAAAATGGTGTATGAATACGTTGCATGGTTACCACTTTTTCGATTGGTTATTTGGAGCGCCTTGTTCTTGCGCTTGTAACATCATTTGAGCTCGAAGCAGGCGACTTGGGTCGCGTACGCTCTCGACTTGCTCAAGTTTTTTACGGTCTGGGTCTTGCGAGGCTTCTGAGGGTTGAGTATGTGCCATTTGCGGCGAACCTTCGGTATCAGACTTTTGTTGCTGGGCTGAAGTTGGCTTAGCCGAGGCGGTCGAGCCTTGTTTTTCATCCCCCTCGCCAGCTTGAGTTTGGCTAGCATTGCTACCGCTTGCCTGTGATAGCTCCTGTTCAGATGATGATGTTTGGCCGTCACCACTGTTGCCACTCTGTTGTTGGCTTTGGCTCGCTGATTGTTGAGACTGTTCTCCACCTGAATCAGAAGCCGATTGTTGTGACTGGCCTTGGGAGTTTGACGAACTATCCTGGCTTTGGTCATTTTCTCCTTGCTGACCTTGCTGACCTTGCTGACCTTGCTGACCTTGCTGATTTGCTTGATCTTGAGGTTGGCTCTGATCACCATGTTGCTGTTGCTGTTGCTGTTGCTGTTGCTGTTGCTGTTGCTGTTGCTGTTGCTCCAGAATCTCTAGATTGCTTTTAGCAAAGACGTGGTTAGGGTTGTTCTGAAGGATGCGTTTGTACTCGTCGATGGCAGGTTCGTACTTACCTTGCTGTGCGAGCGCATTGGCGTGGTTGTAGCGCGCACGCTCTGTATCTAAAGCAGACAGTGTGTTTTCGGCCTCTTGGTATTGTCCGGCTTGATATTGAGCGACCCCTTTCCATTCCGGATCAGTAAACAGTTTTGCTGCTTGCTCAAAGTCACCTTGTTCATAGTATTGATGGGCTATCTGATCATCGGTTTGCCAAGGGCTTGCAAAAGCTGGGTTTGGTTGAGTGGCCAATAACGCAAAGCCTAGTACGCTCCAGATCACGCCCGGTCTGAACAATCCTAGAGCAGGGAGTAGGATCAGAGGTAGCAGCCAAAAGCCGTGATTAACGCGGCTAGTGACACCTTGTGTCGTCTTCTCAACTTCAGCGCTTAGGATGTGAGATTCAATAAACTGGGTAATTGTCTCTATGTCTGAGTTGTCAGCTTGTACCAAAGCAAACGCACCTTGGTTGGACTGGCTGATTGAACGCATGTTACTGATGTCGCTTTTGGCGATTACCGTTTGGCCTGAATCTTGAGTGAGCATGGAACCATTGCTCATCGTGATCGGTGAACCAGCTCGAGTACCAACGGCTAAAACTGACAAGCGCCAAGGTGTACCAGAAAGTAGGTCATTGATCGCTCCTTTCTCGTTGTCGTCGATGTCATCAGCGATCAATATCAGATCGCCCTGAGAGACATTGGCGCGTTGCAGCATCTCAATACTTCGCTTGACCGCCTTGGCTGCATCAGCACCTTGATAAGGCATAATATCTGGCGACAGGTTAGGGACAAGGTTTGCGATGGTTGCGCTGTCGGTAGTAAGAGGGCTGACAGTATAAGCGTCACCCGCGTAAGCGACCATGCCTGTTACTCCTTCACGCCATTGAGAAAGCAGATCCAACGCCTTGTAACGAGCTTGGGTTAATCGGTTAGGTTTCACGTCGGTGGCATACATCGACATTGACATATCCATGATCAAAACTCGTGCTTGAGTCTTTTCAAAGCTTGGGCGTTCGCTGGTACTGAAACTTGGGCCCGCAAGCGCGATGATGGTGATGGTCCACCAAACAGAGAAAAGTGATAGCTTGCTGCGCGAATTGGTTACTTTCGCCGGGTCTAAGTACTGCGCGATGTGTGGCGCGAGTAACCCTTGCTTTTGGTTACGGCGCGATAGCATCAAAATCACAGGCAGCGCAAACAAAGCGAGCAACCAAGCTGGATAGATAAAGGTAAAGTTAGACATTGTTTCTCCTAATGACTAACAAAATCAGTGATAAAGCGACAGCAACTGTAAGCGGCCAGTGGAACCACTCTTGCTGTGGACGCCATACCTTAGTTGCGCCTGATATTGGCTCTAAACTATTAATCGTGTCATAGATAGTCGCCAAATCTTGGCTATCGCGCGCTCGGAAGTATTGGCCTCCGGTCCGCTCTGCTATGTCCATCAGCGTTCTCTCATCAAGGTCTTCGGCAGTATTCACCTTACGTGACATAAAGAACTCTTTAACCACCATTTCGCCAGCACCCACGCCAACGGTGTAAATAGTGGTGTCGAATTTCTTAGCAATATCTGCCGCTTCAAGCGGATCGAGAACGCCAGCGGTATTACTGCCATCACTGAGCAAGATCATCACACGCTGTGGTGCATCACTGTCGACAAAGGTTTTAGTGGCAAGGCCAATGCCGTCGCCAATCGCTGTTTGAGTGCCGATGAGCCTCAACACCGCTTGATTAAGCTGCTGGCTGAGTGTGTTTCTGTCGAGCGTGAGTGGCGTTTGTAGATACGCGTGATCGGCAAACAGTACGAGTCCGACGCGATCTCCTTTGCGTTTATCGATGAAGTCACTGAGCACACGTTTTACCGCCGATAAACGGTCGATGTACTCGCCATTAAACGCCATATCCTCTTGGCTCATTGAGTAAGAGAGATCGACCACTAACATCAAGTCACGGTGTTTAGGTTGAAACTCCACTGGCTCTCCGAACCAGACGGGTCTGGCACTGGCCGTGATTAGCATCAGCCATATCAACGAGGCTAGAACTTTAGGTAGGCGAGTGCTAGGCGCTTTACCCTTGGTGTTGCTAGGTAAAAAAGGCAGTGTCAGTGTGTCTGTTGGCTTGGCGGCTGGTGCCAAACGAAGTACAAGCAGTGGTAACGGCAACAGCAAAAACATCCACCACCACACAAATTCAATATTCAACAAACTACTCATAATTGAGCTCTCTTTGGTGGCAATGCATGGCGAACCCAATAGATACAATCATCGATCAACATGTTGCGCGTTGAGGGATCGATTGGAGCCCGCTCGCTCTGATATAGAGTTCGCTGCCACGCCTCGCTATGGTCAACAAAACGAGGTGACTTTATCTGCGCATCAAGAAATTTATACCACTGTTCTCCCTGCAAAGAGGCGATCGTTTCTCGAGGGAAGTAGCTCATTGCTGCTTGGCGAACTGTTGCGAGTGCCTGAGCGGGTGAAAGCTCACTATTCTGCGTCAGTTTAGTTAGAGCGATTTTTTGAACCTTGCGCTCCTGCTTATATCTTTTGTAAAGCATTCGACCAATCACAGCGAGTGCGATGACGGCAATAGCAAGGCACCACCAACCCCAAGCGAGTGGCCACCAATGTGGTGCTTCGGGAGTAATAACGGGACTAAGGTCTAATTTAGGCGTCATGCTTACCCCCAGAAATTTGCTTCGTCAAAGGCTCTGCACTGGTGATCGAGCTATGAGGAATAGCAAGACGTAAGCAGAGGTCTTTGATCTGTTGTTGATGCTCTTCGAAGGCGGTCTTTAGCTTGTTCTTCTCCGCTTTTGAAGAGAAGTTAAACCATTGAGTTCGCTCACCATCGCTGACATGCTTCATGCCTTTAAAACTGGTGTTGCCTTGCTCTAAAGGGTCATAGAAGTGAACAAAACGGATTCTGTTGTGTTGACGCATCTGATTTAGTAGTGAGTAGTCACTATCTTTATAACGATTGAAGTCGCTTAAGAAAATAATGTCGCTTCCTTTAGGACTGAGCCGGTTCAATGACTTGAGTGCCATTGAAAAATCTGTCTGACAAGGAAGCCTAGTCGATTGTACCGACTGGTTATTAATCGCAATCAACTGCTGCAAGATACGTAATGGTGCGTGGTGGCTAGAGCTTGGTTTGATCTCAGTTAGCGTTTGGCCGTCATCGATGACTGCACCTATACGGTCTTTACCAGCAATCGTCAGCCAGCAGAGTTGGCTGGTTAGATGTGCAAGCTGAACCGACTTTAACAATAGAGTCGACCCAAACATCATGCTATTCGACATATCCAAGTAGAGGATGACAGGTTGCTCTCGCTCTTCAGAAAATATCTTAGTATGCGGCTTACCAGTACGGGCCGTGACACGCCAATCAATACTGCGAATGTCATCGCCAGCTTGGTATTGACGAACTTCTGAAAAGTTCATGCCTCTGCCTTTACTACGACTTTCATGTTGGCCGTTGAGCTGGGACCAAAGGCTTTTTGCGGGTGGCAGCCAACGAATCGCTTGAGCTTTATATTGCAAAAGCTCATCTAAGCTGAGTAACACACCGTTACTGTGCCGAGGGAGTTGCTGATTCATGCTAAAAACTACGCGCTGCCAACAAGAGAAATAAGATGAGTGATCACCTGATTTGGCGTGATACCTTCAGCTTGTGCGTGGTAGCTACGCAATAAACGGTGACGCAGCACTGGGAAGGCCATCGTTTGTACGTCTTCAGGAGTGACATAGTCACGGCCAGACAACCATGCATGAGCACGCGCACAGCGATCGAGCGCAATAGTGGCACGAGGACTAACCCCCATCTCTAACCATTGAGCGAGCTGTGGGCTGTATTTCTCTGGCTGACGAGTTGCCATAACCAGTCTCACAATATATTGCTCAATGCTCTCAGCCATGTGCACATTCAACACTTCTTGTCTCGCTTCAAATACAGCTTGTTGCGGCATTGGTTCTGGCTGCTCGAGTGCTTGGCCTTGAGCCTCACCTCGATTTAAGCGAAGTATTGCTAGTTCACTTTCCATATCTGGGTAAGCGACATCAAGGTGCAGTAGAAAACGGTCGAGCTGTGCTTCTGGCAACGGGTAGGTGCCTTCTTGCTCAATCGGGTTTTGCGTCGCCATGACGAGAAAAAGCTCTGGTAGTGGGTAAGTCTTGCGCCCGGCTGTCACTTGTTTTTCTGCCATTGCCTCTAGCATTGCAGCTTGTACCTTCGCGGGGGCTCGGTTGATTTCATCGGCAAGAATCAAAGAGTTAAAAATTGGCCCCGCCTGAAAGGTAAAGTCCCCCGTCTCAGGGCGGAAGATATCCGTTCCGGTTAGATCGGCAGGCAATAAGTCCGGCGTAAATTGAATACGGTGGAAGTCACCTTCTACGCAATCTGCAAGCGATTTAACGGCGCGAGTTTTTGCCAGTCCCGGTGGACCTTCAACCAAAATGTGACCATCGGCGAGCAGCGCAACCATCAGCTGTTTAACCAGCTCCTGTTGTCCAATGATTTGAGCCTCTAGATAAGTTTTTAGCGTGTTGAAGGCGTTTGAATGCATGACGTTGTCTCGGAGTATCTTGTATTGAAGTTGGAATTTTCTGTGTAATCACAGTGTATTAGCTACTTGGTTAGAAAATCTAGCCAAAAGTTCCGCAGAATGTTAAGAACTAACAAAGAACTGATTTTGATTGATGGTTTTATCTTCAATTCAGTGACAATAATCAAAATAATAAATATTTTTTAGGCAGAAGAACGCATCGTTTTCTCGTCTTTTACTAACATTTACACGCATATTGGTAGCAATGTTTGCCATTCCAAACGTTTGCTTAAAGGTCATCGAGATTTATGGTTTTAGTGTTGCCATACGCTAAAGCTTATGAATAATTGGCCGATTATAAGTGAGTTACAATTTTACTTGCCCAATTTAGGTGTAGAGAGATGTTCAATTTAAATTCAATGAGTATTAAGCAGAAAGTGGTTGCCGGAATCACTTTTGCGGTACTAGCGTCAACGGTCATCGTTGGTGCAATGGCCCAGCGTCAAGCTAGAGACGTACTAAGCCACCGTTTGATAGATATCGAGCTTCCAGGCTTACTCGAGCGCATCAATGGCGAAATCGACCGTGAAGTATCGCAACTGTTACTTGCAGCTGAACAAGTTGCGTCGAATGAGTTCATTGCTGATGCGATTGAATCAACCTATCGCGATCCTGAAGTTGAAGCCAAGCTAGTCAAGCAGCTCAACAACGTTCGCAATCAATACCAGTTGAATGATGCCTCGGTAGCAAACCGTGAAACGGCTTACTACTGGAACCAAAATGGCTTCCTACGCCAGCTCAACCAGCAGCAAGATGGCTGGTTCTTTGGTTTTACTCAATCTGGTCAACCGACCATGGTAAGCATGTTCCAAGAAGCGAACGGCGAAGTGAAGATGTTCGCGAACTATCAGCAACCTGCTGGCAAAGCAATGTCTGGTTTGTCTAAGTCCATGGATGACATGGTTAACTTGTTAAACAGCTTCAAGATTGAGAATACCGGTTTTGTCTTTTTAACCAACAGCCAAGGTGATGTACAGATTCACCGTGACAGAGCGCGCAGTGATTCATCTCTACAACAACTATATGGCGCGCAAGCAAGCCAGTTGTTGAACAAATCAGGCTTTAACCTGATTACGACAGAGTTCCAAGGCCAAGAACTGTTTGTTGCAAGTCTTTATGTTTCGTCAATGGATTGGTTCGTTATCGGTGTGGTTCCAACGTCTGAAGTGTTCGCAGAACTTGATGCAACCGCACAGAAGATGCTGATCATGACGGTGATTGTTGCTCTAGTGTTCATCTTTATGGGCTTCTTATTAGCGAACAGCATCACCAAGCCAATTAAACTTCTTTCTGAGCGCTTTACTGACCTAGGTAAAGGCGATGGCGACCTGTCGCAGCGTATCGAAGTAAAAGGTAACGACGAAATTGCACAGTTATCTGCAGGCTTTAATGGCTTCATCGAAAAGATTCACCTATCGATGAAAGAGGTGTGCGAAACCAGCCAAGCGCTTCAAGTTGCGGCGGAAAGCGTATCGAGCAAAGCTCACATTACTCATGACAACAGCCAAGAGCAACGTGACCAAACTATTCAAGTGGTAGCAGCAATAAACCAGATGGGTATGACCATCAGCGAGATCGCTTCTAACGCGGCAACGGCAGCAGAAACAGCGACCCACGCATCTGATAACACTGAAGTCGGTCGTGAAGTGGTGAACAAAGCGAAAGATGCAATCAGCCGACTGGCTCAAGACATTGAGAGCACAGGTCAGGTGATCGAGCAGTTAGCGTCAACCACTCAAGACATCGGCTCTATTCTTGGTGTGATTCGTGATATCTCTGAGCAGACTAACCTACTGGCACTTAACGCAGCGATTGAAGCAGCGCGTGCTGGTGAGCAAGGTCGTGGCTTTGCCGTGGTAGCGGATGAGGTTCGTAACCTAGCAAGCCGCACTGCAGATTCAACGGAAGAGATTCAGAAGATGATCAACCAGCTGCAGAGCGATGCGAAAGACGCAGTGACGGCAATGAGTGCTGGCAAGATCATTACGATGGAAGGTGTAACTGCTTCTGATGAGGCGGTTGAAGTGCTAGGTGGTATCTCTGATCGAATCCTAGACATCACTGATCGCAACACTCAAGTGGCGACAGCGACTGAAGAGCAATCAACAGTGGTTCACACCATCAACCAGAACATCGAAGAGATCAACGCGATTAACGAAGTCACTACGGGTACAGCTGAACAACTGGCTGATGCAAGCCAAGAGTTACGTTCGCTCTCTTCTCGTCTTGATAAGATGGTTGGCTCATTTAAGCTTTAAGCTTTTAGTTTTAAAATATTGATTTGCGCATCGGCCTTACCTTAGTTTTTGGGGTAAGGTCAAAGCACCTAGCATCATTGCTTAGAAATGAGTAAAATTGTCTTAGTATTAATGTTTAGGTAAGAAAAAATCATGAGCGATTTTGAAAAAGAACTTGAGCTTATGTCTCAAGAGATGGGCGACGAGCCAGAAGTGAAACTACCGTCACTAGAAGAGCAAAAAGCCGTTGTTGCTGAGCTTAAGCGTCTAGAAGCGGAAGGTAAACTGACACCAGAAGTACTAGAAGAGCACTTCGGTAAGTTCAACCAAAAGAACACACCAATCCACTAATCTGGTCGGTGTCGGGGCAAACCCCTAAAGAATGACAAAGGTCTAGCGAATGCTGGGCCTTTTTTGTAGGTGCTGACAGGACTTTTAGGTGGTTTGGAGTAGGGGAGTAGAACCTCCTTCTAGGTGACTTATGTTGGTCATCTAGCTGATATCAATTCACCCTACCTTTGAGACAAAAAAATCCCTCACGAGGAGGGATTTTGATAGGGCAATTTATTCTTAGAAACAGAGCTCGAATCTATCGTCGAGGCTTACTCTGTACCTTTTTCTACGTATAGACGACGACATGCTTTACCGTCGCTGTGGAATAGGTGACAACGGTGCGCTGGGATACCGATAGCAAGCTTGTCGCCTACTTCAACGTCTAATGTATCTGGTTGACGGAAGATAACGTCAGCATCTGCACTCTCTAGGTTTAAGTAAACCTGAGTTTCGTTACCTAGTTTCTCAACAATCATCACTTCGCCTTCGATGGTTGCGTCGCCGTTTTCTGCAGACAGCAAGTGCTCAGGACGAACACCCAGTGACATACGGTCACCAACGTTAACTGTCGTGCCATCTACTGGAATCCAGAAAGTCATGCCGTTTGAAAGTTGAACCATTACACGCTCAGACTCTACTGCTTCAATGTGAACAGACATGAAGTTCATCTTAGGTGAACCGATGAAGCCTGCTACGAAGCGGTTTTGAGGGTAGTGGTATAGGTCAAGAGGCTTACCGACTTGAGATACGTAACCGCCATCAAGAACAACGATTTTGTCTGCCATCGTCATCGCTTCTACTTGGTCATGCGTTACGTAAATCATGGTACAACCAAGCTGACGTTGTAGCTTAGTGATTTGAGAACGCATTTGAACACGTAGTGCCGCATCTAGGTTAGATAGAGGCTCATCCAGCAGGAATACGTTTGGTTGAGAAACCAGAGTACGACCGATAGCAACACGCTGACGTTGACCACCAGAAAGCGCTTTTGGTTGACGTTCTAGTAGGTGACCTAGCTGTAGGATTTCAGCAGCATGTTCAACACGTTTGTCGATCTCAGCCTTGTCTGCTTTTGCCAGCTTAAGACCGAAAGACATGTTGTCGTATAGGTTTAGGTGAGGGTATAGAGCGTAAGATTGGAATACCATGCCCACGCCGCGCTTAGATGGCTCAACGTCGTTCATACGCTCGTCGCCAATGTACAAATCACCTGAAGTGATATCTTCTAGACCTGCGATACAGCGCAATAGTGTCGATTTACCACAACCTGATGGTCCAACGAATACTACAAACTCACCTTCGTTGATCTCTAAGTTTACGTCCTTAGAAATCTGTACATCACCATATGATTTATAAACGTTTTTTAACGTGACACTCGCCATCTAGCTCGTCCTCGATCGATCAAATTTTAAAATTTACTGCTTATCATTATAAGAGATTATTGGGTCAGCAGTAACTGTAGGAATTGGTAAGCATTGAGTGTGTAAGAAAAAACGGGTGTGCTTGGTGGTTTCAATAAATTATCAGTCCAACCAAGCACACCCTCATAGCCAAGCAGATGTCTCTTTCCCCCACATCAAGCTAAACCTCCCCCGTGATTCCATCACTGGTTTAGCTTGATGCTTAATTTAAGACAAAAGCGGGCAATGCAAGCCAACAAGTATTGTTCGGTCTATATAAGAGCAACAAACAATTGCCGGTAAAGGGTTCTTACTATCCACTCTTGGATGACTGCAGTTTCGGTTAATCCAAGAAAGAGTACATCCTCCTAATGGAAAATTAACGAGGGGGAGTAGGAGGGGAGGAGTAGATAAAGAGGGTGAAACGCAATAGGCGATCCACTTCAAATAAATTCATCGCATAACGGTGATATTGATCACGGTGCTTACGAATTTTGTGATTTCGCTCTCTAATCCGACCCGATGGTGATCACGAATTTAAGCCATAATAGCTGGGGCGTAGTGGCTAGGATGATGAGCTTAAGACGGTTTTTTCAGATCATATCTATCGAAAACTGGCTCGTCTTAAATGAATGCGCCCTACGTATAAATATAAAAAGGATATTAACATGAAAAACGCTCTAAGCGCTGTAGCTCTAGGTACAATAGTTGCTCTGGGTTCTTTCGGTGCAAACGCTGCTATCGAAGAAGGCCAACTAACAATCTGGGTAGGTGGTGATAAAGCTTACGAAGGCATGGCAGAAGTAGGTAAACGCTTTGAAGAAGACACAGGCGTAAAAGTTACTGTAGCTTTCCCAGACAAACTAGAAGAGAAATTCTCTCAAGTTGCAGCTGCGGGTGACGGCCCAGACATGATTTTCTATGCACACGACCGTTTCGGTGGCTTCGCAGAAGCGGGTCTTCTTGTGGATATCAAACCTTCAAAAGAAACTAAAGAAGGTATCGTAGACTTCGCATGGGACGCAGTGTCTTACGAAGGTAAAACAATTGCATACCCTGTAGCGGTTGAGTCAGTTTCTCTAATCTACAACAAAGCACTTATCGAAACGCCACCTAAGTCTTGGGAAGAGATCCCAGCACTTAACGCTGAGCTACAAAAAGACGGCAAGAAAGCGATCATGTGGCCTCTACGTGGCGGCGCATACTTCACATGGCCTCTACTTGCTGCTGACGGCGGTTACGCATTCAAGCAAGGCGCTGAAGGTTACGACATTAAAGATGCTGGCGTAGCGACTGACGGTGTTCAGAAGTCTCTAGGCTTCATCGAGAAGATGGTTAAAGACAAAGTGATCTCTGCTGACATGGACTACTCTGTAGCAGAATCTGAGTTCGTTGCTGGTAACGTAGCAATGACAATCAACGGTCCTTGGGGCTGGGCAAACATCGAGAAATCTGGCGTAGATTACGGTGTTGCAACTCTACCTAAATTCAACGGTAAAGCATCTAAGCCTTTCGTTGGTGTATGGGCTGGTGGTATCAGCACAGCTTCTCCAAACCGTGACCTAGCGGTTGAGTTCATGGAGAACTACCTACTGACTGACGAAGGTCTTAAGAGCCTAAACGACGACAAGCCACTAGGTGCTGTAGCGCTTAACTCTTTCCAACGTCAACTAGACAGCGACACTCGTATCGCAGCGACAATGGACAACGCGATGAACGGCGAAATCATGCCTAACATCCCTCAGTTCACAACGTTCTGGTACAGCATGGAAGAGGCAATTGGTAACGTAGTTGACGGTCGTCAAACTGTAGACCAAGCTCTTAAAGCTGCTGAAACACGCATGACTAAATAATATCGACGAAACACCCTTTTAAGGAGGGGGTAACCCCTCCTTACTTTTCTATTTTATATATCGCTAGCAGGTTCCTCTATGCAGTCAGTTCAAGGTACAGATGCTATTCAAGCACCAACAAGCCTTCCAGGAAGTAAAAGCGTCTTCATTAAGTGGGGATTGCTTGGTAGCGTTGGCTTAATCAATGGCTACGCTACAATCCTAATGTATTCTCGCGGTGAGCTCGCATTCGCGTTGCTTACAGTGATCCTAACGGCTTTAGCTCTTTACGTTTTCGGTAGCAAGAAAACTTACGCACACCGTTATATCTACCCTGGTATTGCCGGAATGATTCTTTTCATTCTCTTCCCTTTGGCTTATACCGTCGGTCTTGCGTTCACTAACTACAGTGCAAAAAACCAACTTTCGCTTGAGCGTACTCAAACTGTCCTAATGGACCGTACGTTCCAAAGCGGTGACAGCTTCCCATTCACTCTGTACAAAACAGACAACGGCCACCAAATCGTGGTTAAAGATGGTGAGCAACTTCTCGCGACTGAAGAGTTCTCGTTAGACGGCTTGAACGTCACTGACATGGATCTGAAGGCGATCGACTCTGCTCAAGGCGAAAAAGAGAAGATCAAAACGATCATCCAAAATCGTACTGCAATCAGTGCTGTTGATTTCCACCTACCATCAGGTGAAGACATCCGCATGAGCGGCCTACGTAAGTTTGCTGCTGTGGTTCCGCTTTACACAATGCAAGACGATGGCGAAACGCTATACAACAACGAAACGGGTGAAACTCTAAAACCAAATATGGAAGTAGGTTTCTACCAACCTGTTGATGAGAATGGTGCATTCATTGGTAACACCATCTCACCGGGCTTCGTGGTTGAAATCGGTACGGCTAACTTTGAGCGTGTTTGGAAAGATGAAGGCATCAAAGAACCTTTCATCAGCATCTTTATTTGGACGGTTGTATTCTCGATTTGTACCGTTGCCTTCACTCTGGCGATTGGTTTGATTCTTGCGAACATCGTACAGTGGGAAGAGCTGAAAGGTCGCGCTGTTTACCGTGTTCTACTGATTCTGCCTTACGCAGTACCAGCGTTTATCTCAATCCTTATCTTTAAAGGTTTGTTCAACCAAAGTTTTGGTGAAATCAACATGGTGCTAGAGAGCATCTTCGGTCTTAAGCCGAACTGGTTCTCTGACCCAATCCTAGCGAAGACCATGGTGCTTATCGTAAACACATGGCTAGGTTTCCCTTACATGATGATCCTATGTATGGGTCTATTGAAGGCGATTCCTGATGACCTATACGAAGCGTCTGCGATTGATGGTGCGAACTTCATCGATAACTTCAAGCGCATTACGTTCCCATTGATGATTAAGCCACTAACACCACTGCTGATTGCTGCATTCGCATTTAACTTCAACAACTTCGTAATGATTCAGCTGTTGACGAACGGTGGTCCAAACATGATTGGTACTTCTGAGCCTGCGGGTTACACAGACTTACTTGTAAGCTACACGTACCGAATCGCGTTTGAAGGCGGCGGCGGTCAAGACTTCGGTCTAGCAAGTGCAATCGCAACGCTTATCTTCCTACTAGTAGGTGCCCTAGCGTTACTAAACCTTCGTTTCACTAAACTGTCTCAAGATTAAGGAGCACGACAATGGCTATGGTACAAGGTAAAAGCCTGAAATACCGAGTGTGGGCAACGCATATTGCGCTGTGGTGCTTCCTAGCACTGATTATCTTCCCACTACTGATGATCATCGCGATCTCGTTCCGTGAAGGTAACTTTGCAACAGGTAGCTTGATTCCAGAGAACCCATCACTGGAGCACTGGAAACTGGCACTTGGTATCCCAGTAACTAACGCAGATGGCTCGGTAACACCGCCTCCATTCCCAGTACTAACTTGGCTATGGAACTCAGTAAAAGTTGCAGGTATCACATCAATCCTGATTGTGGCACTGTCTACAACATCGGCTTACGCATTCGCTCGTATGCGCTTTAAGGGCAAAGAGACGATTCTAAAAGCGATGATGATTTTCCAGATGTTCCCAGCGGTACTAGCACTGGTTGCAATCTACGCGTTGTTCGACAAACTAGGTCAGTACATTCCATTCCTAGGCTTGAACACACACGGTGGTCTTATCTTCTCTTACTTAGGGGGTATTGCACTGCACGTTTGGACAATCAAAGGTTACTTTGAAACGATTGATAACTCTCTAGAAGAAGCGGCAGCGCTAGATGGTGCTACTCCATGGCAAGCATTCCGATTGGTACTACTACCACTGTCTGTGCCAATTCTAGCGGTAGTATTTATCCTATCGTTCATCGGTGTTGTTGGTGAGGTTCCGGTTGCATCTATCCTGCTTTCAGACGTGAACTCTTACACACTAGCGGTTGGCATGCAGCAGTATCTATACCCACAAAACTACCTATGGGGTGACTTTGCGGCAGCAGCAGTACTATCAGCACTTCCTATCACTATCGTCTTCCTGTTAGCACAACGTTGGCTAGTTGGTGGTTTGACGGCAGGTGGTGTAAAAGGATAAGCTAGAGCTTATAAGAAAGACAAAGAGCGACCGCAAGGTCGCTCTATATTGGCATTTTTATTACATCATTTGGTTTGGCCGCCGATCAGTAATAAAAATAACCCTCAGGTTACGCATAGCTGGCTACTAATCAGGTTCCTTACGCTATTCAATGATTAGTGGTTTTTGTAACTCTAACCCAGGTACTTACTTGGGTTTTTTTATATCTTCAGAAAACCATTCCTTTCAAATGCGCTTACGTCTCTTTAAGAGCTTCTTACCCTGTTCGAGATGACATGCTCATCATTGCTCTAGTCACTCGTTGTCTCTCTAGATAACTAATCGCAAAGCCAGTATAAATAGGCAAAAGGGAATTGATACTTTGGTCAAAGCCCACTGCGTGAGACTTCAATGAAAGTCATGCAACAATGATTAGTGTTGCATAAAAATTGTATGGCAAGGCTGTTTGAGGATGAGTTCCACAAAGGGATTAGTCGCTTATCAATAATTTGCTATTTATAAGCGACTGAAATGTATTGGATTAGAGTTCTCTATTGGACGGAGCGCAGCCAAGGTGTTGCAGCAATACGTAGATACTCTCTTGGTCTAAAGCGACACGTCTAAAGAGGTCTGCGAAGGTGTTATCGCCACCAAAACAGGTTTGGATATAGTGATTGATCTCTTCGTTGTTGTAGCCTTCTACGTACAGGGTTCTTACCCATTGATACTCAACCGCCTTAAGATTGTTTAGGGTTGATTCACTCAAAGTAGTGCGCGTAACGCTCAAGAGGTGCTCCAGAAATACAGTGATGTCCATGTTAGATGGCAGTATTTAAGCAGAGCTAAATGACGACTTTATTACAGTTATAATATTTTACAGACTCGTGACTTGATAAACGAACAAGAAGAGAAAATGGAGTTACACACTTAAAGGTTAAGTGTGTAACTCTAAGATTTATTTCAGATATTTGACGTGTGCTTCCATCTCTTCGCCAATCTCTTTGCGCATGTTCATCAGGCGAACAGCAGAGTCGCGTAATTCAATATCTTCTTGGGTTTCTGGTACCCACTCTGGCACTTTGGTTGGTAAACCATTTTCATCAACCGCCACCATGATAACAATACAGTGGGTCGTTAGGCGGTTATTGAGCTCTTTCGGATCACTCGCTTGTACATCAATCGCGATATGCATGGAAGAAGAGCCTGTGTAGATCACTTTTGCGCTTACTTCGACCAAGTTACCCACGTGGATCGGCGCAACAAAACGAATACCACCAGCATAGGCCGTAATACAGTATTTACCACTCCAACCTGCTGAACAAGCGTAGGCTGCTAAATCGATCCATTTCATCACGGCACCACCGTGAACTTTACCACCAAAGTTTACATCTCCGGGCTCAGCTAAAAAACGCAGGGTTACGTCGCGCTTTCCATTTTGACTACTGCTCATCTTTAGTCCTTTTTATTCTTATGTTGTACTGCAACAACTATGTTACTTACCAATAACATATACTTTAGTCGTAGGAATTAAAAGCAGAGTTTACTGGTTGAGCGGGGAAATATTGACGCGAGAGCTATTGGGAGAATTAACTGGTGCGGATATGAAAAACACCGAGTATTGAGCTCGGTGCCTTCCATGATTGGGCTGATTATCTAGCCTCTATTTTTATAGCCAACTAACCGTTGTTTATTCGGTTAACTATAGCGTATCCTATACTAATTGTGTGGGTATTGCCATACAATTTTGAACATTTCACCACAAGATATGGGACCTTCGCGTAGATGTTTCCTTTCGGGTTAATGATTGGTAAACCTTTCAAGGAGTTACCTAAAAAGTAAGTTTGGTGATGGCAATAAAAAGAGATAGCGGTAGGTGATTTATTAGTGTTGAAGGTTTGGGTAGCCACCAAATGCTCAAGAGCGAGTCGTTTTGGTGTTATCGCCAGAGCTTTTAGCGGCTACATAGGTTTTCATGCCTACTTTCTTGATTAACCGGCACTATCCTTGTTGGGGAACAGCCGCTTTGACCACCTGCTTTCTTTTGATTTGCGCCATAATCACGCCAGAGATCACCATGATACCGCCCATGAAGTGGTAGTCATGCACCGTTTCACCAAGCCAAGTTGCTGCAAGAACGACGGCGACGACAGGCAATAAGTTCATAAACATAGCGCTAGAGTCTGCTCCAATTGCATCGATGGCTTTCACCCACATCCAAGGAGCCAATACTGAGGCAGCGATTGCAGCGTAAGCGATAAGTGGCAGCGACTCTTGAGAAGGCATCAGTTGTTTGCTTGACAACCATAGAGGCGTTAACATCGCGACTGCAAACAAGCCTTGCATGTAAATCACCACCCAATTGCTTACTGGCATCTTCCAGCGTTTAAGCAGTACACAGTAAGAGGCGTAGACAAGAGCCGCAATCAACATATAGCCATCACCTTGGGTGAGCTCTTGGTGCACGAAAAACAGTGGATCACCTTTACCCAGCATAAATGCCAAGCCCGATAGCGATAGCACGCCACCGACAATGCTCAGCCATGAGATCGACTTATGCAGCAGAGGAACACTCAAAAACACGCTAATCAAGGGTACCAGCGAGGTAATCAGCGCCATGTTTGATGCGCTGGTAGTAAGGCCAGCATAGTAGCCAAGAGATTGATTCAACACCATTCCCAACAAAGCCAGAAATGCTAGCTTTGCCAGATTCGGCTTAATCGCAGGCCACTGTTTAATGGCACTCGGCAGGCAGAAAGGCGTAAGAATGAGCATGGCGACAAACCAACGGAAGAAACTCATTGCGCTTGGCTCGATAACGCTCGCCGCCATCTTATTCACAATGGCATTGGCACCCCAGATACAAACAGTAAAAAATGGCAGAAGATATGACATGTGAATTCCATCGCAGAATGAGTTGATGTGCATAGTTTGACAGGTCGTTACACTAACAGATATCTTTAAAAAGACATCGAACGCGATAGGAAGACAAGTTTGAAAAAACAATCAAGAAACCTTCATCCGTCCTTATCAATTGATAAGGCACCATCCAACGTATTTATGAATTTCGAAGCGTTTCTCTCTAATACTGAAACCCGAGTCCACAGCCATCCTTGGGGACAAGTACAACTGATCAGTGGTGGCATCTTAGAAATGGAAGCGGAAGGAACTCGTTTCTTAGCACCGCCACATCTAGCTATTTGGGTGCCAGCTGGCGTCATGCACTGTAGTTACAATCGTAAGCCCCTAGATTACTGCTCACTAAATATTGCGCCAGAGCTGACTCAACACCTGCCAGAAAAGACTAGCCTAATAAAGATCACGCCGATCGTATCGTCGATCATTGATGATTTTCGTGAAAGGAACATCAATGTCGCTGAAAGCGAACCCGACAAGCGTTTAGTTCAGGTATTGCTTGATCAATTAGCAGAGCGACAGGTTGAACACCACTTCTTACCGTCAACCGATAACAAATACCTAGCTCCAATCCTTGCGGCAATTGAAGAGAACCCAACCGATGAGATTTCTCTTAAGGATTGGGCTGAGCGTGTTCATACCACAGAGCGTACATTGTCACGCCATTGCCAAAGTGAATTGGGGATGAGTTTCACCGAATGGCGCTTACGTGTTCGCTATCTCTATTCAATGGATCTGCTACGTAATGGCCAATCAGTGAAAGAGGTCGCACTCACCCTAGGTTACAACCAAGCCAGCCCTTTTATTTCTATGTTTAAGAAGTATTCCGGCCAAACACCAGAGCAATATAAGAATCGACTATTGTAATAAAACGGTTATATTTCGAAAAAATTGAAAATATTTTGCATCTTTTTCTCTGCTGCGACGTCTTATAGATACAAAACTTGAGATTAGTAGAGAGAAAAGATGTTTAAAGCCATTCCTGACAACCCAAACGCCGCCGATAAATTCATTAAGCATGACAGCAAAATGCTCAAACAAATTTATGGCTCGGATGACGTTACCCCTTATTGGATTGCCGATATGGCTTTTCCTATTGCGACGCCAATTACTACAGCCATGCAGGGTTTGGTGAGCCGCGAAACTTATTCGTATGAGTTTGATTCTGAAACCATTCTCAAAGAGATCGCGCTTTGGAATCAGAAACGTCATGGCTTGGAGTTAGAGCCAACTAAGTTCGTGCAGGTGCCGGGTGTGTTAAGTGCGATTGCGCTTCTTATTCGCGAGTTTACAGAGAAAGGTGAGGGCGTCCTTATTCAAACGCCGGTTTACCATCAATTCCGCCGCTTGATTGAGTCGGCAGGGAGAACCGTGGTCAACAACACGCTTAAGATTGAACAAGACCATTATGTGATGGACTTTGATGCGTTCGAAAATCAACTTAGTGATGGTAATGTGAAGATGGTTTTGCTGTGCAACCCTCATAACCCAGTTGGTCGAGTTTGGACACAGCAGGAACTGGCTCGAATGGTTGAGATCGCAGAGAAATACCAGACTTTGATCGTGAGTGATGAAGTACACGCGGATATTGTTTTCGATGGCGCGAAATTTACCAGCATGGCCGAGTTCGATTATGAAAATAGCGTGACCATTATTGGATCTCCGGCGAAAAACTTCGGCCTCAACAGCATCTCCAATGGTTACATTTACACAGCTAATAATGAGCTGAAAGAGAAAATTAACGCGACTGTAGAATCCATGGCACTTAATCACGGTAACGCTTTTACCACCTATGCGACGATTGCGGCTTACCAACAGGGCGAAGCGTGGTTTGAGCAATTCCTCCAATACACTCAACAGAGTCGTGATTGGATTGTTAGCTTTATGGCGGAGCACTTACCGCAAGTCAAAGTGTTCAAGCCACAAGGTACGAATCAGATCTGGTTTGATTTTACGGGATTAGGCCTAGAGGCCGAACAACTTAAATCACTACTGGTGAACGACGCGAAACTGGCGCTGACTCCAGGTACTTGGTTTGGCGAGCCTGATAAGAACTTCTATCGCATGAACTTTGCTGCGCCATTAGAGCAACTGAAAGCTTCGCTACAGTCACTGCGCGATGCTGTGAACCAATCAAAATAAACCAGCGAAGGCTACTTTGTTAGGCTTGGTTCGCCATCAAGCTTCTGAGTGTCTCTTTAAGCCAGACAATCTTAGGGTTATAGGCGTTGCGTTTATGCCAAATCATAGTGAAGGGAATCGTCATTTTCTCTAGCTGTTCGTTGTCTAACGGTAGCGGCAGTGCCACAAGGTTTGGGTGAAGCTGCTTGATATAGTCCTCACAATAACCGGGAGACGTCGTCAGCATTTGATGTCCCGGTTGCGCTGCCATATAAAGCGCCTGCTCAAAGCTAGATAGGGTTAAACCTGCATTGCGGGTTCTCCCTATCTCTTTTAAAACTTCATCCAATGCCCACGTCTCACTCTTCTCCCATACGATGTTGATATGGGTATATTTGAGAAAGGTGTTGAGCGTCCACTCTTCTTTTAAAGCGGGATGGTCGTCTCGTAGGAACACCTTAGGCTCGTCATTGAACAAAATCTCAAAATCGATCGAGTAGGGCATTAGATCAAGAGACTCTTTTGACCTTGGGTGAGTCTCACGCCCAGTAAACGCAATATCAGCCTCACCGCTAGTTAACGCATCTATCGAATCATAATCCCAGTTTCTGGTTTTAACGCTCGCATTAGGATAACGCTGCTCAATTTTGAGCAGTAGTTCGTTCAAAAACGTCAGCAGTAAGGGAGATTCAATATGGAGATCAAAGTGCACCTTATTGGTTGCCGCTTCGCTGCGTTTGTCCATCAGTTGATGGCTTTTTTGCAACCAGTCTGACAGGTCTTGCTCCATGCTCTCGATTAGGGGCGTAGGCGCTAATCCTTTTGGAGTCTTCACAAATAGAGGGTCATCAAACCAATCCCTCAGTTTGTTCAAAGACTTACTCACAGTAGACGGTGTAACGTTAAGTTTTTTTGCCGTCATAGACACGCTGCGTTCTTGCACTAGCAATTGCAGCGTGAAAAGTAAGTTGAGATCAAGGCGGTTGAGAGCGTTCTTCATAGTGACGATTCGTTGTTTGTACTCGTTCTAATAGTAATAGAGCGCAACTGGCGATACTACCTAGGACTAGGATAAAGATCAGAATATTCAATGCATTAATGCCCAGCACTCCCATTAGCCAAATATAGGCTGCCGAGAAAGAGACATGGCTAATGCCAAGTAGTGAGCTAGCGACCCCTGCACGTTGGCTAAATGGCGCTAAAGCCTGACTCATTGTTACCCCAAAGCCCAAAGAGAAGCCGATACACAAAGCGACGAACGATGCGAGGAAATAAGGTGTCGCGAGCTGTAATTGAGAAGAGAGCAACAACCCAGTCGCCGCTGTCGAAAATAGAAGCTGTGCACTGACGATTAGGGTCTTCTGATTCACGTGATTCAGGACAAATGGTGTACAGAAAGAGGTGAGCATGCCCGCCAATGCAGTGTATGCCATGACAGATGAGTAACCGCCACGATCCATCTCTAGCATCCCCATGATCACCATCGGTGATACGTTTACATAACTAAGAATGGTGGCAACGCCTAGGGTTGTAATAGCCAGCCTTCTTAAAAAGTAGCCATTGATAAATGACTCTGAGCTCTGTTCTTGAGTGGCCTTGGATGGCTCTTTAGTTAAGGTTTCACGCAGCACAAAGGTGGCGAGAACACATACCACAACACCAATCGCTGCCATTACTGTGAATAGGGTTTGCCACGGAGAGTAGAGCATGATCATGTGCCCAACCACTGGGATAATACAAGTGATGCCATTGAGCATAGAGAGCACCTTAGCTCTAGCTTGGTCATCTAGTACATCTCGGAGAATCGCAAAGGCGACCACGTAACAAGCTCCAGCGCCAACCCCTTGGGAAAATCGTCCCGTCAAAAACACCAATATTTGTTCGGTGCTGCCCGCAAACAGAGATGCTGCAATAAAGATCAAAGCACCAATAATGATGACAGGCTTGCGCCCGAGTTGGTCAGCCACCTTACCGGCTAACAACATAGTGCTCGCCATACCCGCTAGGTAAATGGAAAATGCGGTATGCAGTTGTGATTCGGTCGCATTCAGATCCGCCGCGATTTGCGGTAATCCAACTAAATACAGGTCAATAGCAGTCGGGTAGAGCAGCACAAAGCTAAAACTACACAGTAAGAAACGGATCATAACAACCTCTAAACTCGAAAAGATGGCGTGAGTTTAAAGAGTGCTGCAGGCAACAAGCGAGTGAACAACACGACAATAGGTGTGTCGTGATTGGACATAGGTGACTTGGGGGAAAGTCACTAGAGGGATGATGATTTATATGAATCAATAGTTTTGGCACTTTATGGGGTTGATTTCTTGATGCTGAATTATTTGTGGGTTTTATAAATTTTGATCAATGCATCATTATGTATAACATTAAGTCATTGTTTATAAATAAAAACCACCTGTAAAATTCTAGCGACAAAAAACTAGACAGGAAATCTATAGCATTGAATGCATAAAGTTTTTGTCTAAGAACTGTTGTATTTTTTATCACACGTATTAAGGGGTAGATGTGAAAAATAGTTTAAGTTTGTCAGCGATTCTTCTGACAGTATTTTCTCTAAGCGGGTGTGTTGGAGTCGTTCACACATATGAAGGCTCGAAAAAGCCCTTGAGTGAAGTGGCTGTTCTAAAAGGTGAGAATCTAGAATTTGCTGGTAGAAACTATCGTGTCCTTTTTTCTAGCTATACAGATTTATCTGATGATGAAAAAGACTTTAAGGACGTCGGTGATGCATTTATTGGTTATCCGAAGGAAATTCATATGTTGCCCGGTGATTATGTCGTTTTGACTCACTGTATAGTTGGTGATGAATATGCGTTTCCTGCAGTAAAAGCTAGTGTGAAAGCGGGTGAAACGTATGAGGTCAAATGCGGCCCCATTCCGGACAAGTTAAATACTGTTGGAGCGATGATACAGGTAGTTGAATAAGAAACTAAGTAATGCACTCACGAGTTGTGCAAGGTTGATTCGGAACACGTGGGTATTGTTACTGTCCGTTGAATACCATTTAGCACGTGATATGTGACAAGAGGAGTCCGAAGGTAAATGCAAAATCAGAAAGAGTTTCCAGATGATTTAAAAGGATGGAATTGGGGAGCATTTTTCTTCAATTGGATCTGGGGTATTCGCTTCAGGACTTATAGGGCATTATGGGTATTGGTACCATTTGTTAACCTAGTGATGCCCTTCATTTTGGGCTTCAAAGGTAATGAATGGGCTTGGAACCATAACCAATGGAGCAGTGTCGAGGAATTTAAAAAATCACAGAGGAGGTGGTCAGTTGCGTCTTTAACATTAATAGTCTCAGGTGTTGTTCTCGCCATTGGGGTTACTATCAGTGTAAATGATTCATTTGAAGAGTCAGGCTCCACAAAGCTGGCTCTTAGTACTTTGGAACAAACTAGCAAGTTCCAGGAGAATATAGGTGCACCGTATTCTATCGACTTAAAGCAGGGGACACTGAGTAGTTCTGAAATATCTGGCTATGCAGAAATGCAGTATGAAGTGGAAGGAATACATGGTGATGGCGTGTTCGATGCCAGAGCAGAGCTAATTGACGGTGTTTGGCATTTAACTTGTCTGGAAATTACTTATCTATCTAGTGAACAGGTGGAAGTATTAGTTTCTTGTGAAAATGCCACATAAAAATGTATTTAACAGCGATGCTAAAAGCTTGTAGGTTTCTCCTCGCTCACGTATAGCAAGACTACAGGAGTAGCGAACTTAGCATTCTGTTTACAAGGTTATGATGAGAAACCCGATACTTACTTTTAACTTAAACATGTTCAGTGGAGAAAGCTCTCCTTGTGGAAGGTTTTTTAAAATATGTCGGTTCATTAGACATTTACGCGATTGAGCAGTTAGTCTCTCATGGTGTTGACCTAACCCTAAAGAACCGGTTTGACGCACCCGCTACAAACCGTTTCTACCCAAAAGCTAATATCTTTCACTCAATACCCCGTCAGCTCCATATAGCCACTTCCAGAGTGAGAACCTTGGATGGTGACTGGGCCTTCCCAGTATGGGACTGACAGCGGCATTTTTGCGTTGGGGTTAAGTGCTGAAACGGTAAGCTCAATTTCGTGGTTTGGAATCGAAATTTTCCACTCCGTTGGGTAATCTCGGTTATCGATTTCTGTATGTTTCTGCACACGCATTGCAATCTCATCTTGCGTAATTGCTGTGCCTGAACCGTCTTTACGCATTAAGCGTGCATTAGAGTAACTTGCGCTTCCTGTTTCAGAGTCGCGCAGTTGGAATACCACTAGGCTAGTTTTATCATCAAGCCTTAACGCAAACCAATCCCACCCCTGTTGTGAATCAAGCAAGAACTGCGAGCTCCACTCTCTATCAATCCAGCCTTTGCCAGAAACTTGATGTGTATCGCCATCAATGAATACTTCTCCAGAAACATCAATAAACGGTTGGCTGTAGTAGTAAGAAGCCACCTGCCCATCGGCACTTTTTACACTGTAACCCTGCTTACCTTGCTTTTGATAGGGGGCATGGCTGGTGAGAGTAAGCGAGTAGCCAAACTGTTCGGAGTTAGCATTCAACGTGGCTGGGAAAAGCTCATCGGTTGACGATGTCCATTGCCAATCATCAAGATAAACACGAAATGGTGAAACATCGACACCAGCTAAAGCTGCGTGGTCACGAGACCATTTTTCATCTACGTAGTGCTTTTTCTGCGTTGTGACAGCACTGTGCGCCATGTAGATCTGGCTGCTTTGCCATTGTGTTTTCTTGGTTTCGTTTGAATTAGATGGTGGAGCGGCTGCGAAGCGAAATTGAGTCCACTGTACACCGAGTGATTGTCCATCTTCATCGGTTAAATTGGCGGTTAAATACCACCATTCATGGCGAAAGTCGGGATGAGCTTGGTGGTCTGCGGGGAAGTTGATTTCAACTCCTTCTGTAACCGGAGTGAACGGGTCATCTTGTGATTGGTCGCTTCCAGCACTTCCTAATAGTGTCCCCATGGTTTGAGGTTGCTGCTCTTCGCAACCAACCAGTGTTAGAGCGAGTAGAGTAAAAGTGGTGAGCCTGATGGGGTGAATCATTACAAAACCTCACTTTGCAAACTGGAGACGACAGGTTTGCTGACCAATCGCCACAGCGGTATCAAGGTTGCAATCACCGCGACCAATATGGTGATTGCCGCAATGCTGAGGGCATCGCTCCAATTCCATAGATAATTTAGGCTCCAACCAAAAGCGCGCAAGGTGACGATGTCTGTCAGCACATAACCCACTATAGCACCGAGGGGCAGGGCTATGACCAGAGTAAAACTGACCAAAGCGACAATCTGCCCGATCACCATCGCCATCAGCTTTTTACGATTCACACCAAGTGCATACAACCTTGCAATTGCGGCTTTGCGCGCATCGAGCAACATAAAACAGGCGGTGAACAGTCCAATTACAGCAACCATCAATGTGACGCCATTTAACGCTCGAGTAATGGCAAAGGTCTGCGAGAATATGTCTAAGGCAATGGATTTGATCTGCGCCTGATCGTAGAGCTGGCTTGGGTGCAGGTTTAGATCTTTACGTAACTGTTCATAAACCAGCTCTGGATTGCCAGACACTTTAATACCAAGGCTGGTGGGCAAGTTGGTAAAACCGCTTTCTCGCCAAAGTTGCGGCGCTAAGAGTACTTCGCCATTTGGGGACCCGTAATCATGGAAAACAGCGCCGACGATGAGTGCTTTGTTGGGAATCGCGTCGAGCTTAAATTCACTTGCAAGTGATAACCCAAGTTTCACTGCAGTTGGTTCGCTGATGGCGACGACTTCACCTTGGTAAAAACGCTGCCAGAAGTTCTCCATATGCAATTTGAACACCATGGTTTGCTCTAAGGTGTCTTTGTCTTTGGTACCAAGCAAAATCGGTAAGCCCTGTAGGTTATCGTCGACGTAGTATTGCTTGTAGACAGTCTCTACCTTGTCGAACTGCCCTAATACACGCTCTACATTAGCGATTTCCCCTTGCGCAGGGCTGACGTAAATATCGGCGTGTAGCCTTTGTTCTAGCCACTGTTTTAGGGTGGACTCGAAGCTACCCACTAAGGTGTTCATCCCCATATTGGCAGTAACGGCGAGTAGCAGTGCCATCATGGCGAGAGAAAGCGGAGAAATCAGCTCGCGCAGCTCAGCAAACAGATACTGCATTAACCCAGAATGCGTGCGTTGTTCGCACCAAACCGCTAATACCGTCAGTGTTTTGGGAAGGTATAGAGGAATGGCCACAACCAAGAGCCCCAACCATGCCATGGTGAAACGATGATGTTCGCTCAGCCAAAGCCCTGTTAATGCGATGATGGTGAGTAGCACGCCTGCAATAAATAGTTGGTTTTCATTAGATGAATCTGGCGCTTGGTAATATCCGCCATGGGAAGAGAGCGGTTGTTGCACTCGTTGTTTAAAGTGCTGCCAACACGCAAGCAGTGTCGCGGCCAAAGTGAGTAGTAGAGCTTGAACCCACCATTGCCACTGCCATGTTCCCGGCAGTAGCGTCGCGCCATAAAGTTGTTCGAGGGTAAGCGCAACCGTTGGGTGTAGCCAATGGCTGAGCTGCATACCCAGAATAAAGCCGATTGAAGCACCAATAGCCACTAAGATGGTGAGCTCGACCAATAAGGCTGAGAGGACTCGAGAGGGTGCTATTCCGGCTTGCTGAATTTGCACGAGCAGTCGGTTACGTTTGAGTAAGCTGTATTTTACACCGTTATAGGCGATGAACAGTCCGACTAGGAATGCGAGTAAACTCATTGCCGTTAGGTTGAGGTGAAAGCTGTCGGTAAGAGAGCCTAAATCGGTGCTTTGATTGTTGGTTATCCATTGCCCTTGGTCTCTAATGTATTTTTGCCAAAAGGCTTGAGTGTCATTGCCTAAATCGAAAACGGCGATGTAACTGAGTTGACCTTGTTTGTTGAGCAACCTCTGCGCAAATCCAATATCCATCAACATTCGGCTACCGAGCTGCCATTCATCGGGTAAAACCGCGACTTGCGTTTTAATGTCATCCAAAACCAGCGTGTCGAGCTCCCCGATATTTCGATATTGCGACTGGCTCATCATCACGATTGGCTCGCTCGCTAACAGTCCTGGAAGTGGGAGTAGGCTATCGAACAGAGAAACGTTGTAGTCATTGTTAGATGCGTATCGCGAACGTGATGTGATCGCAGTGATCAGTTCACTGCCTTGTATGGACCAGCGGCGACCTTGCTCGTCTCTCACTCTTCCTTCAATTACGGGAAGTGCAGCGCTCAATCCTTGCTGTCTGATAGTAAAGTAGAGCGATTCTGGTAAGTAGTTTTGCCCTGCTGGTGGAATAATTAGGTTCTGCGCTTGCGCACTCAGTTGTTCGGTTGATTCAGCATAGCTGCGCTTGGCGTTGAGGTTGATGGCTTGAACTGCAACAAACAGGGTTACGGCCAATACAATGCCAATCAAAATAGCGGCCGCTTGAAGGGGCGCTTGCCGATAGTGGGCAGCGAACAGATTCAGCGCAAGCTTGGTATGATTGAGTTTGAAAGCGTTAACTTTAGTGCGCTTCATAGGAGAAGTCGCTTTGGCATTGGGGACGCACTAGCTGATCGTTATGCAGTTCACTGTTTTCAAGGCGCAGGCGTGTCTGTATAAACTCGGCGCAGTCACTGCTGTGGGTGACCAACAGAACTGCAGTGTTTCCTTGGGTTGTGATTTCACTTAGTAGCTTCATCACTTCGATACCGGCTTTTTGATCGAGGTTGCCTGTTGGCTCATCGGCGAGCAGCAGTTTGGGTTGGTGTGCTAGGGCACGTGCGATCGCCACTCGTTGCTGTTGGCCGCCGGATAGCGCAGATACATGTCTTTCTAACAGTTGGCTGATGCCAAGTGTTTCGACCAAATAGTCACACCAGTCATTCCATTGTTGTTGATTCAAATGCAGTGGGAAGGCGATGTTCTGTTTAACATTCAGGGGCGTTAATAGGTTGAACTGCTGGAAGATCACGCCGAGTTTTTGATGGCGGAACTGGCTCCAGTGTGGGTCTTTCCAGAGGTTGGTGTTGTCGCCATCTAACCACAGCTCTCCAGAAGATAGCGGCTCAAACCCTGCAATCATATTCAGTAGAGTGCTTTTCCCACTTCCACTGGCTCCTGTTAACGCCACACTTGAACCTGTCTTTAGTGCAAAGTCGACACCTTCTAATACTTGATGGTTTTCTTTGCCATCGACAAAGCTTTTACTGGCACGTTTAAGTGCGACGAGTGGCCTTTCCATCACCTCTCCCTAGGGGCTTGTTTCAGCAGTAACGCTTATAAATTGAGTTACTTAAAATCTTAGCTCACAAATAAAGATAACGGCGCGATTTAGTTCGAATTATTAATAACTTGGTATTAATAGTGAGCTTAGAAGGGAATGAGAAAACGCCCAAAGCAGATGTGCATTGGGCGTTAGTTTTGTTCTGGAACTATTACTTCGAAGGCTTGATCTTGCTAGTCGACCTTAACCAAAGTGCTTGAGTCGGTGTGAGCGAACACATTGTCATAGATCTCTAAGCCCGTGGTTTGAGAGTAGGTGATTTGCTCATCCGAAATCACGATGTTCATGGTGAAGTCAGTGGTCTTTGCGTTGTCGGTCATGTATTCAGATTCTGCGATGCCGCGCTTCGAAGAAACCAGTGTCATGTTGTCACCTGCAGGCCCTTCAGCTGTAACACAGGTAGTTCTTGGTACGCAGAATGAGTTGTAGACGATCTGATTCTTCTGATCGTAAATGAAGTAACCACGCTGATCGTGGAACTTAGTGTCGTCCGCTTTTCTGAACACCTCTTGCTTGTAGTACAGCGCAACAAGGTACTGATCACTGGCATTGGTTGCATCCGCAGCGACTTCAAACGTCATCACTTCATAGAACGGGGTCACCGCTGGGCCACCAGCGCCAACTTCCGTGCCTTTCTGGCCGGGTGAAACATCTACGCCTGCAGCATCAATAGATTTCCATGTGCCGACAAGTTTCGCCAGTGGGCCAAAGTCCATACCATTGATGGTGGTGTGGTCTGCGAATACGGGTGTTGAGACTGCTGTAGCTATAGCGAGGGCTAGAATTTTTTTCATGACTGCTTCCTTATATTTTTATTATTAAACCTTTATAAAAGTAAGGTTTTGTCGCAGCCGATTTATTAACCCAGATCAGTATTGCTGACTGTTATTAGAGCAAGTTGTAACCTTATGTATCAGGCGGTTAGCTCTAGTGAATTAGTCATACCATTGAACTAAATTTGTAGTAAATACGCGAGGTTGAGTTTAAAAATCTTGTACTAGTGTGGGTGTCTTGGATCGAAAGAGTTTGGTGAACAGGGATTTGTATCGCCAGCCGAGTGACAATAGATGCTGCGCCAATCTTCTGTTTTCGATGATTGCGACTTCAATGCCTCGGTAGTGGTAAGGCGAGCGTTTTACATAGTCGATGAACTCAGTTAGCACACCTTGACTGCGGACAGAGGGGGAGAAGTTAACCGACACAATGCTGAAGCGCTGGCTTCCCACAGGGCAGCGCACGAAGCAATGACCAAACTCGGTGTGTATGGTTTCGGAAAACTCGGGAAATGGTCGAGACTGGCATGTCTCAGAAAGGGCATCGTATTCTGCGCAAAGTTGGTTAAGAAGGTGTTTGGCGTCATCATTCATACTGGCTACTCCGGGTTCGGTCTCGCTGTTTTTCTGATGATTATTCTACCGCTGATTACTGGCGTAAATGCGGTATAAAGCGCTACCTATTTTGTTCCGAGTTTTGGCCCTGTGCATCGAGAAAAAGTTATGAAAGAGATGAGGTTTACATGGCTTTGGGATTCACTGAGCCCTTGTTTCTCGTAGTGATGACGCTCTTTGGGAAGTCTTTTAAATACTGTGGAACTAAGGACGGTATCCCCCGTTAGCGGATCAAGTTATCGCTTACCTTTCAGGGTTTTTACACTCGGTGTAAAGAATTTAGCTTTTTAGTAACTTAATAAATTCGGCTTTGTTTAGAGCATATACTACAAATAATGTTAAAATTTAACGCATTGCCAACATGTCTTCAGTGCCGTAAACGATTGAATCGCATAATGAAGAGGCGCTGATGCGTAGGCTAGATTGGCTAGGAATATCAACGAGCAAGGAGATTTCATGCTTAATTCTGTAACGGCGAAAGCGGTGATCGATCACGCTCTCTTTTTAGGGGCTGATTTCGCAGAGCTATTCGTTGAACACCACCAAACCAGCAGCGTACAAATTGCGTCTGGTGAAGTGGACAAGGTTAACTCGGGCATCGATTTTGGTATCGGTATTCGCCTCTTCTTCGGTCACAAAGTCCTTTATGGCTACACCAACAGTACCGATGAGAATGAACTAAAACGCGTAACATCACTGCTTGCGGCAAAAGATAAACGTGAGCAAATTGCTTCTGCAGGTGCTCTGAATCTGAACCGTTACCCAGTGCAGCATGGCTGTCGTATGCCATTGAGCAAAGACGCGAACCTTGATTCAAAAATTGCGTTCTTACTGCAAGCGGACAAAGCGGCTCGTGCAGAAAGTGAGTACATCAGTCAGTTTATCGGCAGTGCGCTACAACGCGAGCAGCAAGTCTCTATCTTCAACTCGGAAGGCCTTCACGTTGACGATACTCGCCACTACATTCGTGTCTCGGGCAACACAGTTGCTCAAAAAGGTACTGAGCAGTCTTCTGGTATGGAAGGTCCGGGCGCACTTGCTGGTTGGGAGTTTAGCGAGCAGTTAGATGCCAAAGAACTTGGTCAAAGTATTGCCCAGCAAGCCCTAATTAAACTGGGTGCGGATGTTTGTCCATCTGGTGAAATGCCAGTGGTGATTGGTAATGGTTTTGGTGGGGTAATTTTCCATGAAGCGTGTGGCCACTTACTAGAGACAACTTCTGTTGCTAAGAAAGCATCTGTATTCCATGACCAAATGGGTGAAATGATCGCGCATACTGCTGTAAATGCAGTGGATGATGGCACCATGACGAATGAGTGGGGCTCCATTCACGTTGATGACGAAGGCATGCCGACACAGCGTACTCAGCTGATCAAAGACGGTAAGCTCACCAGCTTTATGGTCGACAAAATGGGTGGCATGAAAACCGGTTATGAGCCGACGGGATCTGGTCGTCGTCAAAACTACAAGTTCGCACCAACGTCTCGTATGCGTAATACCTTCATCGAAGAGGGTGAACATACTCTTGATGAGATGTTCGCAGGCATTGAACGCGGTATCTACGCGAAGAAGCTGGGCGGTGGCTCGGTGCAGCCGGGCACTGGTGAGTTTAACTTTGCGGTCCGCGAAGCTTACTTGATTGAGAATGGTAAAGTCACCAAGCCATTGAAGACAGCGACTTTGATTAGCACTGGTCCTAAAGTGCTGAAAGAGATCAGCATGGTTGGACAAGATATGGCGTTAGCACCGGGTATGTGTGGTTCGGTGAGTGGTTCGGTACCGACGACGGTTGGTCAACCTACCTTGAAGGTCGATAACATCCTAGTAGGAGGCGGTAACTAATGAGCCAAGAACAACAACTTCTTAATGCCGTTGAATACGTACTTGCCGAAGCGAAACGCCAAGGTGCGGAAGCAGACGTTATCGTTAACAGCAGCAATAGTTTCTCGCTTAAAGCGAACCAAGGCCAGCTTGATGAATATAAAGTGAGCTCAAGCCAAGTTCTGGGTGTGCGTGTGGTCAAAGATGCACGTGTCGCGACTAGTTACTCGGAATCCCTAGAGCAACCAAGCCTTGATCTACTGCTGACCAATGCGCTCCAGAGTGCTCGTTTTTCTAAGCAGGATGAACATCAAACGATTAGCTGTGTAAACAGCACCATTACTACGGATGTGGCTGAGATTGCTCAACAAGATACAACGTCGGTCGATGAAAAAATCGAGCTCTCTTTAGCACTTGAGCAAGGTGTAGTGAGTCAACCTCATGCGAAGAGCTCGCCTTACAATGGTTACAGCGAAGGTGAGTCTCAATTGATCATCGCGAACACTCAAGGTTCTCTGTGTAAGCATTTTGAGCGTTCATTTAACTGTTATGCCTACACGTTATTTGAGAAAGATGGCAAGCAGTCGATGGCGGGCAAAATGTCAGTGGGTCGTCGCTTTGATGAGCTCAAACCTACGTACTGCATTGAAGAAGGTTACAACCTAGCTCGTGATCTGCTTGATGGTGCGCCAGTTGCTACTGGGAACTACTCAGCTATTTTCCACATCAATGCGCTTAGCAGCTTGTTCGGCGCGTTCGGCAGTGCATTTTCTGGTGTGAGCGCTATGAAGGGCATTACGCCACTCGGCGACAAGCTAGGTCAAGGTATCGCGAGTGAACTGCTGTCGTTCACCGATAAAGCGTATATGCCAAACGGCATGGCGATCGCAGGCTTTGATAGCGAAGGCTTTGCGACTCAAGACAATGCGATTATTGTCGATGGTCAGTTAAATACGTTACTTCATAACAGCCAAACAGCGAGCTACCTAGGTGCAACATCGACGGCAAGTGCCGCACGTGGCGCTAAGTCGAGCCTAGATGTATCAGCAAACCATCGTGTGATTACAACAGGTCAAAGTAGCGTAGCAGAAGTGAAAGCGGGCGAGTACTTGGAGTTGGTAGAACTGCAAGGTGTCCACTCTGGAGCCGATGCTGTGAGCGGTGACTTCTCATTCGGTGCGAGTGGTTTCTTGTGCCGAGATGGTGAGCGAGTCCAACCTGTTCGTGGTATTACGGTTGCGGGCAACTTCTACAAGATGCTGGAAGAAATTGATGCTGTAGGTAATAGCCAACTCAGCAATGATAGCCGTACCTTCTTTGCTCCAGATGTGCGCTTCGCGCGTCTAAGCATTGGTGGTAAGTAACATCGGTGGCAAATAACGGTTTGATTGCTAGCTAGGTGATTTAGTTAAGCAAGCTAGCAACGCCAAAACGACAAAGAGGACTCAATGAGTCCTCTTTTTAATTCTATGCAGTTTAATGTGGTATCAATCAGTCAGCCATTTCAGGTTCAAGCACTTCGTTGATGCATGCGCGGCTGATGTCTTCGTTGATATACGCCATGCCGAGCTTATTTTGGTAGTCCATACGATCTGCGGAGCGAAGATCAATATCCGGTCCTTCAATACCACACTCTTGGTATACCTTAGCTAAGTGTGCCATGAAGTTCTCTCCGATACTCATCATTAATAGGCTCATTGCACCCACGTCCGGTCTTACTTTCGCTCGTTGTTTTTCTGATAAGTTAACCGCCAGTACGATAGGTTGCTCATCGCCTTCGAAACGTACGCTACGTTCACGTACCGTTTGTTGCGCCCAGTAGTATGCCAGCTCTTTACTTTGAGTCAGGAATACAGGCTCAGTCGATTCGGTGTAGTTATTGCCAATCGTGGCCATTGTTTTCTGCGCTGCTTCATTCAGTGCTTTGTCTCCAGAGCGTTTCAGCCCTTGACCTTTAATGGAAGCAAGCAAGGCTGAAGAGGTTCCGTGATACCAAATATCACCGGTTGCAAAGCCATCGTCAGTTAGCAGTTCTTTTGCATCTTGTAAGTAGGTAGGTACAGAAATCATAGGCACTCTCAACAACATGAATGGTATTAGTTTAGCCAGAAGAGCGAGAAGGGACAGTGGTTTATCACGCAAATCTGGCTTTTGAAAAAATCGCGTTTTGTTTATTTGATACCAAGCCTTCGGGGGATAAAAGCTTAGTAAGATGAGCTTCCCCTCTCACCAGGAGAAGAAGAGAGGAAGCTCGTTAAGCGATTAGTCAAATTGGTGTGAAGTATTCAACTCACCCGCAGCTTTCAGTGCGTTCTCACCAGCAAAGTACTCTTTGTGATCATCACCCATATCTGAACCAGACATGTTTTGGTGTTTAACACAAGCAATGCCTTGGCGAATCTCTTTACGTTGAACGTTTGCAACATAGCCCAGCATACCTTGGTCACCGAAGTACTCTTTCGCTAGGTTATCTGTAGATAGCGCAGCCGTGTGGTACGTTGGTAGCGTGATTAGGTGGTGGAAAATACCTGCTTCACGAGACGCATCTGCTTGGAAGGTACGGATCTTCTCATCAGCGCGCTTAGACAGCTCAGTTTCGTCGTATTCAGCACTCATTAGGCTAGCGCGGTCGTATGCAGAAACGTCTTCACCAGCTTCAACCATTGCATCGTATGCTTGTTGACGGAAGTTTAGTGTCCAGTTGAATGATGGTGAGTTGTTGTATACCAGTTTCGCATTAGGGTGTACTGCACGAACGCCATCCATCATCTCTTTGATTTGACCAATGTGTGGTTTCTCAGTCTCAATCCAAAGTAGGTCAGCACCTGCGTTGATTGCTTCAATACAGTCAAATACACAGCGGTCTTCACCAGTACCTTGACGGAATTGGTATAGGCCTGAAGGTAGACGCTTAGGACGAACAAGCTTGCCGTCACGGTTGAAGCAAACGTCGCCTTGCTTCATGTCAGCTACATCGATCTCTTCTACATCTAGGTAAGAGTTATAGATATCGCCTTGATCACCCGGCTCTTTCACTACAGCGATCTCTTTTGTTAGACCTGCACCTTGTGAGTCAGTACGCGCAACGATGATGCCGTTGTCGATGCCTAGCTCTAGGAAAGCGTAACGAAGTGCACGTAGTTTCGCGTGGAAGTCTGCGTGAGGTACCGTTACTTTACCGTCTTGGTGACCACACTGCTTCTCATCCGCTACTTGGTTTTCAATCTGTAGACAACAAGCACCCGCTTCAATCATCTGCTTAGCCATTAGGTAAGTCGCTTCTGCGTTACCGAAACCTGCATCGATATCCGCAATGATTGGTACAACGTGTGTTACGTGGTTGTCGATTTTGTCTTGAATAGAGTCTTGTAGATCAATATCACCTGCTTCACGTGCTGCGTCTAGTTCACGGAATAGACCACCTAGCTCACGAGCATCTGCTTGACGTAGAAATGTGTATAGCTCTTCAACTAGGCCAGCAACGGTTGTTTTTTCGTGCATTGATTGGTCTGGAAGTGGACCGAATTCTGAACGTAGTGCGGCAACCATCCAACCAGAAAGGTATAGGTAACGACGATCTGTTTTACCGCCAAAATGCTTTTTAATTGAAATCAGTTTTTGTTGACCGATAAAACCATGCCAGCAACCCAAAGATTGAGTGTATTGAGAGCTGTCTTTGTCATAAGCCTCCATATCTGCACGCATAATGTCTGCCGTGTATTGCGCAATGTCTAGACCGGTTTTGAATTTATTTTGAGCACGCATACGAGCAGCAGATTCAGGGTTGATAGCATCCCATGGAGCACCAGCAGCACGTTTTGCAACTTCGATCATTTCGATATCTTGTGTGATTTGCGACATAACTATTCCTTAGTTTCACGTGGGGTATGTTTGCCAAATTTGGCTTGGATTAAAACTTTGCTATGGACAAAGAATAATCACACATGTGATAATTTTGTTAATTTATAGTTATTATATTCGGTATTTTTTATATGAATATTGCTCGTATAGACCTTAATCTACTTGTGTATTTAGACATGTTATTGCGAGAGCGAAACGTGACTCGCGCAGCCAAACAATTGGGTATTACTCAGCCAGCCATGAGTAATGGACTTCGTCGATTACGCGACCTTTTAGAGGACCCATTATTGGTGAGAACCAGTGAAGGGATGATACCAACGGAGCGCGCTCAAAAGCTTCAGCCGTTGATTCGAAATATTTTGGCTAATGTAGAGAAGACATTGCAGCCAACCACCGAATTCCGGGCCGAGGACAGCGAACGCGTGTTCCGAATCATGGCGAGCGACTACGCAGAATCGACAATTATTCAGCCCTTATTAAGAAGACTTAGTGAGATCGCGCCGAAGATTCGTCTCGATATTATGACGCCCAGTGACGTGAGTTATCAGGACGTAGAACAGGGCACCGTTGATATTATTATCAACCGTTTTGACAACATCCCTCAGTCCTTCCATCAGATGAGCCTTTGGCACGACGGGTTCTCCTGTTTGTTCAGTTGCGACAACCCAATTGCCGATGACTTTAGCCTTTTGTCGTATTTAAAAGCTCAACATATTTGGGTAAGCAAGACGGGAATGGGTACTGGCGTCGGGATCAACCCAAGTGAAGCACAGAAATTGGGGTGGATAGATGAGGCACTAATGCGTATCGGTAAAACGAGAAACATCACGGTGTTTACGCGACATTATTTGTCGGCCATTCTTTTTGCCCAACAGAAGAATCTGATTCTGACGATTCCAACAAAGGCGGCTCAACTGCAAAGAGATAATCCTAATTTGCTGATCAAGCCTGCGCCATTTGCTATTGAACCTTTTGAGGTGAAGATGGCATGGAGTCCGTTATTGCAGAGTAATCCCGACCATCAATGGATGCGTCGTTTGATTAAAAGTGTCGCTAGTGAAATAGAGAGCGGCGTGACAGGATAGCCCCGATTTACGGGTATTTTTTTCATGAATATTCAATATAAATGGCATAAATTAGCTAAATTTTGGTCCGTTACGTAGTTTATTGAGTAGTCATCGGTTAATTTGAGAGAGATTTTATGAGCAGTCGTATTCAACAGGGAAGCTTGAACATTGATAGCACCCTCTACCAGTTAATTAATGAACAGGTCATTCCGGGAACAGGCATTAACGCCGAAGATTTTTGGCAATCTTTTGCTGATATCCTTAAAGACCTTGCCCCAAAGAACCGAGAATTATTGATTAAGCGTGATGACCTTCAGCATCAAATTGATGTGTGGCACCAAGAGCGTGCTGGTCAAACGCTGGATCCGGTTGAGTACAAGCATTTCCTACAACAGATTGGTTACCTTGTACCAGAAGGTGACGATTTCGAAGTCACCACAGCCAGCGTAGAACCAGAGATCGCAACTCAAGCAGGCCCGCAACTTGTAGTGCCTATCATGAATGCGCGTTTTGCACTTAATGCAGCAAACGCACGTTGGGGTAGCCTATACGATGCTCTTTACGGCACGGATGTGATCAGTGAAGAAGATGGCGCAGAGAAAGGGGGTAGTTTCAACCCGGTACGTGGTGCCAAGGTAGTTGCTTACGCTCGCGAGTTTCTAGACGAAGCTGCGCCATTAAACGGTGTTTCCCACAAAGACGTCACCAAATACAGCATTAGCAATGTCAGCAAAGGTAATACTCTTACCGCAACGCTAGAGAATGGTGAAGAAGTTACGCTTATTGAGCACAGCCAGTTCATCGGTTACCGAGGTGAGGCAAGTGCACCTTCTTGTATTCTTCTTAAACACAATAACCTTCATATCGAAATCCAAATTGACCCGAGTGCACCTATCGGCAGCGTCGATGCTGCTGGGGTTAAAGACGTTCTGGTTGAAGCAGCACTGACGACCATTATGGACTGTGAAGACTCTGTTGCTGCGGTAGATGGTGAAGATAAAGCGCTTGCTTACCGAAACTGGTTAGGTTTGATGAAAGGTGACTTACAAGAGTCGCTTGAGAAGAATGGTAAGACTATTGTTCGCAGCCTCAACCCAGATCGTCAGTACACAAGTGTTAGCGGCGGAGAGATCTCTCTGAAAGGCCGAAGCATGCTGTTTGTGCGTAATGTTGGGCACCTAATGACTAACCCAGCAATCATCGACGAAAACGGTAATGAAGTACCAGAAGGCATCATGGATGGCATGATTACTTCGCTTATCGCAATGCATGATTTGAAGGGTAACAGCCCATACCAAAACTCGACTGCCAATAGCATTAACATCGTAAAACCTAAGATGCATGGCCCTGAAGAGGTGGCGTTTACCAATGAGTTGTTTGGTCGAATTGAAGATGCCCTAGGTCTTGAGCGTTTCACGATTAAAGTGGGCATTATGGATGAGGAGCGCCGTACCTCGGTTAACTTGAAAGAGTGTATCCGCGCCGCGAAAGACCGTGTGGTATTCATCAATACCGGTTTCCTAGACCGCACAGGTGATGAGATTCATACCAGCATGGAAGCGGGCCCGTTTGCTCCAAAAGCACAGTTGAAAACCATGACTTGGATTGGCGCGTACGAAGATCAAAACGTCGATCTCGGTTTAGCGTGTGGCCTACAAGGCAAGGCGCAAATTGGTAAAGGCATGTGGCCAGAGCCAGACAACATGGCCAAGATGATGGAAGCTAAATTAGGTCATCCTAAAGCGGGTGCGAACACAGCATGGGTTCCATCACCGACTGCAGCAACACTGCATGCACTTCATTACCACCAAGTGAGCGTACCGAGTCGTCAAAAAGAACTCCGTGAGCGTGTAAGAGCGAATGTCGACGACATCCTAACGATTCCATTACTAGGTAACCAAAAGCTGACTGCTCAAGATATTCAGAGTGAACTTGATAACAACACCCAAGGTATTTTGGGTTACGTAGTTCGCTGGATTGACCAAGGTGTTGGTTGTTCTAAGGTGCCAGACATCAACGATGTTGGCTTGATGGAAGACCGTGCAACACTGCGTATCTCAAGTCAGCACATTGCAAACTGGATTCGTCACGGTATCTGTGATGAGGCGCAAGTGATGGCCACAATGAAGCGCATGGCTGCAGTGGTTGATGAGCAAAACGCAGGTGATCCAAATTACCGCAACATGGCGGATGATTTTGAAAACAGCATTGCGTTCTCAGCTGCTTGTCAGTTGGTCTTTGAAGGCTGTGCTCAGCCGAGTGGTTACACTGAACCTGTCCTTCATGCAATGCGCTTGAAGTTAAAGGAATCGACCAGATAACAGAAATCTAATAAAACGAATTTCACAAAAAAGTGAAACTGTAAAATCCCTGTTATTTACCAAGCCCAAGGTGCCGCACTCATTAGTGCGGCTTTTTTTGTTTTTGATTTCAGTGATATAGGGAGATTTTTGAATCAGTTTTTGGGCCTCTGATTAGTATGAACTCGCGCTGTAAAATTGACAAAATCTGTAAAATTAACACTGTGAAGTTTTTGTTGTGAAATTGTTTCTAAAATCGATGTAGTCTTTAGTTACTGCAAAACACAACGCAATAATCAATTAAAAACGGGTCGATTAAGCTTTTTGATCTAGATGGAATTTAAAGCCGTACGAGGGAAAGACTATGAACATGCTTACATTGGATAAAACAGAACTTCACAGAAACCATTCTACCTTTATCGCTGAAGCTGTCTTTGCTGTCGAAATGGTTAAAGCGGATAAACAGATGGAAAAGCAACGCATGGCGAAGCAGCTGCTAGATACGCTTTTCCCTTTAGAAAGCGGTTCGCATGAAGATGCAGTTAGCTATGAGATCGATTACCGTCACGTGCAAGTTTACTTTAAGAATGGTGAACACACGGGTCTGAAAAGAGCGAAGCACTTTGTGGCTTACGCAGGCGACAAGTCTAAGCCTTCAGCAATCCTGTTCCGTGACGAAAGCGGCACACACGTAGAGGTTACCATTGGTGCTCGTGCCGGCACTGGTCGTCTAGAACTTGTAAATATCGAAGATATTCAGCTAGAGACATGTACCACATTTGGTCAAACGGAAGAGAGCTACTCTTCAGGCATCAGACACTGGGTTAGTTTGGTACAAGGTGATGAGAAAGGCCGACCAACTGCGTGCAGTGAAGACAAAGAGTACACAGCAAAAAACGGCGATGATTACAGCCTAGGTTTTAGTTTCGCACTGTAAGGTGACTTTAGCGATAAGGGATAATCCTGAATAGCAGATACAAAAAAAGAGCGACAGCATCTGATGCGAGTCGCTCTTTTATTTATAGGGTACGTTAAACGCTTAGCTCATGCTTAATCACATACTCCAAGCCACCCACAATTGCCGCAACTTGAGCATCATTACACACTTCGTCAGTTACTTTGTCACTATCTGGGTAAACCTCGGTTGTTGTACCGTACTTGCAGTTGGTTACGCCGCCACATAGACCAAGCTCTTTCATTGGGTAGTTGATCACGCCGTATTGAGTCACCTCTGAACCGATGATCTTACCGTCGGCATCCGCAGGCGCGATGTGTGTAACTTTCTCTACAGAAGCGATAACTGCTGCTTGGAAGTCAGGCTGCGGGTTTTCTGTGTCACCTACTGTGTAGAAGCCATCTGGAATCATACCTTCGATGTATTCAAGGCCATCGCGCGCAGCTAGAGCAGGGCGGAACTCGGTCTCATCAGAGTCTGTGGTTTCATGAAGATCAATGTGCATCAGTACTTCTTGTGGAAGTGAAGCAACGAGTGCACGTAAGTTCGCTGACTCTTCTGCAGGCGTATTGTCGTAGAAAGAGCGGTTTGGATCGACAGCGTTTGGATTCCAACGGTTGATCACTTCGTAACCCCAAGGGCTCACACAAGGCGCTACAACGATGTTGAAGTATTGGCTGTAGTGTTCAGCTTGTGTATCTGCAAACTTCAGCGCGCCATGAACACCGCTGGTTTCGTAGCCATGAACACCACCAGTCACGAGTACCGTTGGCTTGTTCTCATCCCAAGCTTTCGTTTTGATGGCGAATAGAGGGAAGCGAGCTTCGTCATAGCTCAGTGCGCCGTATTGCTCTACATCGAAACGTTCAGTCAGTACTTTGATCTTTGGCACAACTTCTTGTTGATATTCACGCTTGATCGTTTGGCTTTCACGCCAAGCTGTGCGCTCAACGTCTGTCCACTTTTTGCCAGGTTCACCGATAGGGTAGGAGTAGCTGTCTTTCATTATTCTTTCTCTGTGTAATCCATTGCAAGCAGAGAGAATAGTCAGCTGTTAACTGGATAGCAACTGTTATTGGAATCAGTGATATGAGGTAGCGAAGTCATTAATGATGCATTTAACTCACGTATTTTAATCGATGTACTTAAGTATTAATGAGATGAAGTACCGAGCAAGTAAGCCTCGTCTACCATTGAAGAGGAGTTGTGGTTTTGGTCAAAGCATCCAACGGCATTTCGACCATGTTCTTTGGCGTAATAGAGCGCAATATCCGCTTGCTTAACGGTACGAGCGAGACTATTTTCCTTTTGGTGAAGGCTTACCCCAAAACTAGCAGTAATAGGTTTTGGTTGCTTGAGCCAAAACCTTTGGCGCTCAATCAGCAATCTGAGTTTTTCAGCGACTTGACAAGCGCCGTCAAAGTTGGTTTCAGGGAGCACGATCAAAAACTCTTCTCCGCCGTAGCGAAAAGCAAGATCATGGCCTCTTAATTCGTTGAGCAGTAATCGCCCTATACCATTTAACACTCTGTCACCTGTTTGATGACCGTATCGATCATTGATTTCCTTGAAATGATCAATATCCAGAATAATGAAAGAGATGGAGTTGTTAAAACGAGTGTTGCGTATGATCTCGCGAGGAATCAGCTCAGTCATTGCACCGCGGTTGTAGACTTGGATAAGACTGTCTTTGAGTGATGAGCTATAGAGAGACTGCATGAGCCGAGTGTTAAGAATCCAGCTATAAGTAAACCCGAGAGTACTAATCAAAAGCGCAGTGATAATGATGGCAAATTGATGAATGCTACCTGCGTACAAGAAATCGCCTATGTTGCGTTCGTTAAGCGTAAACCAGATTCGGTACATCATGAACACTGAATGGAGGATTAAGACAACGAGCAAAAGTTTGAGCGCAGGACTAGGGTCTTTGGCTGTACCAACATTAATGACTTTGATGCTCGCTAGGCTACAGAGCGTAATGTACAGGCTCATTACAATCACGCGAGCGTTTGTTGAGGGGGCAATAAAGGTGAAGTAGATAAGAGCGGCAATGGTTATCAGTAGCGCTAACCCGCTACTCACAGCATAGTGTTTTGGTGATTGTCTGAGTTGGCATAAGCTCAATACAATTAAGCAAAATCCGCCAGCAATAGTCGCGTTGGAAAGGATCTTGGAAACCCATAAGTTGATGTCGTTTCCGAAGCTGAGCAGCGAAAAGCCGATCATAAATAACAAGATGGCATAGAAAAGCGTGCGCACACCTGTGGTTTGAGGCTGACTGTGTTGTTTGATCAACAACCCGACACAATAGGTGCCCGATAAAAAGACCATGATTAAACAGAGTGTGCGGATATCTAAGCCTAAATTCATGCAAACCATTTAATAAGTGTGGTTACTATTTATATAAGATTAGATACGATTAATGGATTCGCAAGTGACTTTGTTCACAAACAAAAAAGCCCCACACAGATAGTGCAGGGCGTATTATTTTTGCGACAAATTAAGAACTTATTTAACTGTCCAACCGATTGTCTCACCGCCACGGATTGGCACAACAATGTCTGAACCGAATGGCATTGTTTCTGCTACGTTCCACTCTTCCTTGGTAAGAGTCACAGTGTCGGTGTTGCGAGGTACACCGTAGAAGTCAGGGCCGTTGTGGCTTGCAAAAGCTTCTAGGTTCTCAAGTTTACCCTCTTGCTCAAACACTTCAGCGTAAAGTTCTACTGCAGCATGCGCCGTGTATGAACCAGCACAGCCACATGCCGACTCTTTCGCGCCTTTTGCATGAGGTGCAGAGTCTGTACCTAGGAAAAACTTCTTGCTACCACTTGTTGCTGCTTCAATTAGCGCTTGCTGGTGGGTGTTACGCTTAAGAATCGGTAGGCAGTAGAAATGTGGCTTGATGCCGCCAACCAACATGTGGTTACGGTTGTACAGTAGGTGGTGTGCTGTGATGGTTGCTGCAACGTTCTCGTTAGCGTTTTTAACGAATGTCGCTGCATCAGCCGTTGTGATGTGCTCTAGAACAATCTTAAGGTTAGGGAAGTCGTTAACGATAGGTGCTAGAACGGTATCTAGGAACTCTTTCTCACGGTCGAAGATATCAACGTCGTGAGTGGTTACTTCACCATGAACTAATAGCAACATGCCTACTTCTTGCATTGCTTCTAGTACGTGGTAGATGTTCTTTGCAGACGTCACACCAGAATCAGAGTTCGTTGTTGCACCCGCCGGGTAAAGTTTCGCTGCTACCACTGCACCAGACGCTTTCGCTTTGCGGATCTCGTCAGGAGTTGTGTTGTCTGTTAGGTAAAGTGCCATCAGTGGCTCGAACTGATCACTTGGCTTTTCTGCCATGATGCGCTCGCGGTAAGCCAGCGCCATTTCTGTATCAGTTACAGGTGGGACAGTGTTTGGCATGATTAACGCTCGACCATTGTAACGGCTGATATCGCGAACTGTATCTTTCAGTACTTCGCCATCGCGTAGATGAACGTGCCAGTCGTCAGGACGAGTAATCGTAAGTTGTGTCATTGAAAGCTCCCACCAATTGAAATGTTATGTAGTTGGAGCCTAAACAGTGCGAAATCTGTGAAAGCAATCGCTTACGTTTAGGCGACAGGATGATAGTGGAAAAGCCGTTTTATTTCATCCTATTTTTACTACTTCATCGGTAGAAGCTTCGATCTGTACAAGCAAAGGGTTGATTTGTATTAAATGTGCTCGATTATCGAGTCGCCACCCATAAGCCGTGAATCATTCCCGGAACCCAGAAGAAGATCGTGAGTACAATGTTGATCAATAGGTCTTTGCCTGCGCCACGAGCGACGAACACACCAAGTGGTGGAAGAAGAACACATAAGATGATGACGAGAAGCTTATTCATGATAATTCCTTTTTATTCAATGACGTTTCAAAAGTCTCACCTTGCAGCTTGATAAAAAATACGCAACCACAAGGCTCCTGATTTTTATAACACGACTAATGGTTAAAAGTATATTTTGCTCACTTCTCAATATAATAGCTGAGTATCAAGTGTTTAGTGCGAGCGAGTTCCTAAAACTAGGTGCATTTGTTAGCATTGTAAAAAATCTAATAACACTGGAGTCGTTATGTCAAAGTCCTCGGAAGCTCAAAGTCCTTATCTCTCTCAGGTGAATGTTTATCCTGTTAAATCAGTTGGCGGGATCTCGCTATCAAGTGCATGGGTAGAAAAACAAGGTCTGAGTTTTGACCGACGCTTTATGTTGGCGTTAGCGGATGGCTCAATGGTAACGGCTCGTAAGTATCCGCAAATGGTAAAAGTGTCTTCTAGCTTGCAACCGGATGGCTTGATTTTCACATGTGAAGGTAAGCCTGCGCTGCGCGTGAAATACAGCGAGTTCAAGATGCAGGAAACACCAGCCACGGTTTGGAAAGACAACTTCACCGCATACACCACCAATGATGCCGCAGATGATTGGTTCAGTGATGTGCTCGGACAACGTGTCGAGTTACTGTTTACGGGTGAGCAGTCTAATCGCGTGCGTGAGAAGCTCGGACATAATGTGAGTTTCGCTGATGGTTACCCACTTCTTATTATTAGTGAAGCATCGCTAGCGGAACTTAATCGCCGCAGCCCAGAGCTGCATACCATGGATCAATTTCGTACCAACCTAGTGGTCTCGAACACCGAAGCGTTTGGTGAAGATGGTTGGAAGCGCATTCGAATCGGTGAAGTCGAGTTTGAAGCGGTGAAACCGTGTCAGCGCTGTATTTTAACCACAGTTGATGTAGACAAAGGTGAGTTCCGCCCTTCAAAAGAGCCACTGAATACCTTCTCTCAATTTCGCGCTGATAAGACTGGTAGTGTTTTCTTTGGTCAGAACCTTGTAGCGAAAAACGAAGGTGTGATTAAGGAAGGCGATAAGATTGAAGTGCTAGAGACCAAACCTAAAGAGCAGTATGAAGATACGTGGGTTGAGTCATTGCACCTTACGTGTGTTGAGCGTGAAGAGATCGCGCGTGATTTCACAACGTTTTGGTTAGAGCCAGCCAAAGGTGACAACGTCCTACCTAGCTACCAGCCAGGTCAGCACCTACCGATTGAGATGACCATCGATGGCGAAAAGATTTCTCGTCGTTATACACTGTCTTCAAGCCCATCACGCGCAGGTCGCCTTGCGATCTCGGTAAAGCGTGTCGATGATGGCCGAATCTCAAACTGGCTTAATGACCATTTCCAAGTGGGTGATACGTTAGTGGCACAAAACCCAGATGGCGCTTTCTATCTGGAAGATAATCCAAATCACCCGCTATTGCTGCTTTCTGCAGGCAGCGGTGTAACGCCTATGCTTTCTATGCTGCGTTACCTTGCCGACCACGACCAAGTAGAAGACGTGGTGTTCTATCATCAGTGCAGCAGCGAGCTAGATATCCCTTATCAACAAGAGATTCAAGAAATTGCTGATAAGCACCCAGGTCTAAAGGTGATCTACTCACTTAGTCAGCCAGCTAAAGATTGGCAAGGTTTGTCAGGGCGTTTGAGCGTTTCTCATATAGCGAAGATCGATGACCTGCATCGACGCCAAGCATTTGTTTGTGGCCCAGATGGCTTTATGGACAATGCTAAAAAGATGCTGATTCAAATGGGTTTAAATCCACAGCATTATCATCAAGAAGCGTTTGGTGTTAACCAAGCAACGGAAGAAGTGGTGAAAACTCTGCAGTTAAGCGTTAATGGTTATCTGTTTGAGGGCAACAACCAAGGTACTTTGCTTGACCAAGCGGAAGCTGCGGGTGTTTCAATTGCGTCTAGCTGCCGAGCTGGATTTTGTGGGGCGTGTAAGGTGACTCTAGAGTCTGGGCAAGTGCATCAACCTGATGTTCCTGCGCTGCAAGATCATGAGCGTAATATGGGGCAAGTACTAGCGTGTTGCTGTGTACCACAAACCGATATCGAAGTGGTCGACTAATCGCCAAAGGTCAACAGATTCTGGTGATAAAACATAATGAAAAGGCCGACGGTGTTCACCGTCGGCCTTTTGCTTAGCGAGTCTTGAGCTAGGTAGGCACGCAGATTACTGCGCAACCAACTTGAGCTTAGTCGTAGATCGTTGGGATCGGTTGACGTTTGTGCTGCGTCGCTTGGTAAATGCTTACTAGACGATCAGAGACCTCTTTAGACACCTCTTTGCCTTCTAGGAAGTCATCGATCTGGTCGTAAGTTAGGTTTAGTGCATCTTCGTCTGCTTTCTGAGGATCTAGCTCTTCAAGGTCAGCTGTAGGTACTTTTTTCACTAGAAGCTCTGGTGCACCTAACGTTGCTGCCAGCTCACGAACTTGACGTTTGCTTAGACCAAACAGTGGTGCAAGGTCACATGCGCCGTCACCGTGCTTTGTGTAGAAACCTGTGATGTTTTCTGCCGAGTGGTCAGTACCGATAACTAAGCCACCAACGTAACCTGCGATTTCGTATTGAGCGATCATGCGAGCACGAGCTTTTACGTTACCTTTTACGAAATCAATCTTAGCTGAATCAGTAGGAAGAAGACCTGTGCCTTCAAGCGCAACATGAGACGCGGCGTGCAGGCCATCAACGCCCGCTTTAATGTTTACTGATACAGATTGAGATGGTTGGATGAAAGAGAGAGCAAGCTGCGCTTCATCTTCGTCTTTTTGCTCACCGTAAGGCAGGCGAACGGCGATAAACTGGTAATCGTTGCTGTTGCTTGATTCGTTAAGACTGTCTACTGCTAGCTGAGCGAGTCGGCCACATGTTGTTGAGTCGACGCCACCGCTGATACCCAGTACAAGAGACTTACATCCTGATTGTTGTAATTTGGTTTTGATGAACTCTACACGACGATCTACTTCAAATTGAGCGTCAATTGATGGTAGAACGCGCATTTCATCACGAATTAACTGTTCCATTCGTATTCCTTTCCTGCAAGCAAATTGAAATCTAGTGTTATCATACCGAAATCAAGAGAGATAAAAACCTCTTTACACAGTGAGATAAAAGAAGGCAGCGACAAGCGATGGAAAAAATAGCGGTTTTTGGTAGTGCATTTAACCCACCAAGTTTAGGGCATAAAAGTGTCATTGAGTCTTTGGTGCACTTCGACCGAATTTTACTTGTTCCGAGCATTGCTCACGCGTGGGGTAAAACCATGTTGGATTATGATATTCGATGTCAGCTTGTTGAGGTATTTATCAATGACTTGGCTATTGAGCAAGTTGAACTATCTTTAGTAGAGCAAAGTTTGTACACCCCAGGTGAGAGCGTCACAACGTACGCAGTATTAAAAAAGCTTCAAGAATCTCATCCAACGGCCGATATAACTTTTGTCATCGGGCCGGATAACTTCTTTAAGTTCTCGTCTTTTTATAAGTCTGACGAGATCACTGAGCGCTGGTCTGTGATGGCTTGCCCAGAAAAAGTAAAAGTGCGTAGCACCGATATTCGTAATGCGATTATAAATGGTGATGACTTTGCAAATTTGAGTACAAAGTCAGTTACAAAAATCTTGCAAGACGGTGGGCTGTATAAGACAATGTAGTCCTTAATTCTTAGAGGTCAGAGCACTATGCTAAAAAGAGCACTTTTAACGACCAGCTTCGTCGTTACCTTCAGCTTGCATGCGCATGCTGAGTGTGATCTATTCAGCCTAGACTCAATTATGTTTGATTCGGATGAGCAGACGACATGCCTCAATTTTTCAGACAGCCTTGAATCTTTCAGTCAAAGAATGCTGAGCCTGAGTGGGTTTAATGATGAACCTGAAGCCTCTTCAAACGACTACTGGTCTGATTGGGTACTACAAACCAAAGATTCACCAATCATTACTCAAAGCATTAGCTCGAACTATGTTGGCTTGGGGATGTGGTTTCCTGAAGATCTGGAAGATAAAAAGTACGACATGACCACAGAAGAGTGGATCCTAAACCATGGTTTGCAGCTCAGCATTGGGTTTGGTGAGAAATCAGTGGGTGAACCTCGTATGCGATTCGATTATCGCTGGCACGATGCTAGAGAAGCCGACATGATGATGCAGATTGAGTTTCCGTTCTAAAAGAACTCATTTCCGGAAAAATAGGCTCTAGAAAAACACACCGAATTAAAAAAGCCGCGACTCTCATAGAGTTCGCGGCTTTTTCGTTGTCTGAGCGGACTATGTCAGTTTACAGCGTGTCGCCAAACACCAGCATACACAGCTGCTCGAATTCTTCGGTTTGCCCAGAGAATAGCTCGTCAATTACCTTTTCTTTCTTCTGACCTGACTGCATGCGTTTTTTCGCTTCACGCATCACCATCACTAGAGTTTGTTCTTGAGATAGTGGTGAGTCTTCAATGTTCCAACGGTTGAAGCGTTGCGACAATTCGCTTTCACACAGCAATGGCTTAAAGGTCAATACTTCCTGCTTAACTACCGCTAATAGCTCTTTAAATGTTGAAGACGCATTGTTGGTGTCTTTGTTTTTAACTGCCAAGGTTGCGAGCTTATCGAGCAAAGCTTGTGAAAGTGGTGTTTGGTTCACGTAGCCCGCTTGCTTAGGGAAAGCATCGGTTAGGCGCACTGAAAAGTCGACGCGTGCGATTCTCGTGTTCGGAAAGTAGGTGAGGGAAGTTAAACAGTCAAACGGGATCCAAAGGCTTTGGCCTGGCTCAATGGCGTGTTCCTGTTTACCAATCTTAATCAAAACTAATCCGCTTTCGACGGATACAAGGCTATGTTTTACCACTTTTTTTCTAGGAGTGATTTCTAGGTGGGAGTAGTAAGCCGATGTATATTCGATAGCGAAGTTCATAGAAGGTCCTTAGTTTTGCGGCCGCTAAGATTACCGTTAATTTTAACGTATGCCAACAATAATGCAGGTAAATCCGATGTTTCTGGTCTGACCTTGTCAAAAGTATGGGCTCTGTAGCTGCGAGAAAGCAAAACAATGCGTAGAATGAGCCAGCTTTTTATTAGATGTAGTGAAAAATGACCTCTCAGACTGATCCATATATTGATATCCGTCCTTACAATGACGACGAAATTCCTGCGGCACTTGATCGCCTAATCAATGATGAAGAATTCATCAGCGCGATCCTAAACTATCGTTTCTCTAACCACGCAGCTTGGTTCCAAGCAATCATGAGCCCGATCTTGCGTGTTTACCTAAAAATGAAGTGGAGCAAGCTGCAGAGCGTAGAAGCGATTCAGATCGAAGTGAAAAAGTACCTTCGTGATACCTTGGCGAATACTACTAAAGGTGTGACTTACACGGGACTTGAATCGTTAGATCAAAATCAGTCTTACTTGTTTGTCTCTAACCACCGCGATATCGCCATGGATCCGGCTTTGGTTAACTATGCACTGCACCAGCAAAACCACAACACATGCCGTATTGCGATTGGTGATAACCTGCTTAAGAAACCATGCGCGACTGAACTTATGCGTTTGAACAAGAGCTTTATTGTTAAGCGCTCGCTTAAAGGGCCGCGTGAGATGATGAAAGCGCTTGGCCAACTCTCTTCTTATATTAAGCACTCTCTAGATACGGGTAACTCTATCTGGATTGCGCAGAAAGAAGGGCGTGCAAAAGACGGTAACGACTTCACTGATCCAGCGATTCTTAAGATGTTCCACGTTGAAGGTCGTAAACAGAAAGTTGCTTTCGCTGAGTATGTTAAGTCATTGAAGATCGTACCGGTTGCGATCTCTTACGAAAATGACCCGTGTGACACGGCAAAAGCGCTAGAGCTGTTTGAAAAAGACGTCAATGGTTCGTATGAGAAAGGCGAATTTGAAGATATCGAAAGCATCATTCAAGGTATCGTGGGCAATAAAGGCCATGTACATGTTGGCTTTGGTTCTGTGATTGACCAAGATTTTGAAACGCCAGAAGCACTAGCTGAAGAGATTGACCGTCAAATTCATGAGAACTACAAGCTGTTCCCTGTGAACCTACTGGCAGCAGATAAAGAAGACGACAGCATTACTGAAGCGGTGAAGCGTGAGTTTGAAGAGAAACTATCAAGCATCCCTCAAGGTGCGCATCAGTACCTGATCGATAGCTATGCTAACCCAGTAAAGAATGTCGGCTAAATTCGGTCTAATGATTTAACGACTGCTGATAAAAACAAAAAGGAGCGTGATGCTCCTTTTTTGATCGCAATACATGGCAACTCGTCATGCCCCTACCTTCCTAGTTAGCGGGCTACCGCGCCACCCAGATTCAATGTCGTTGGCCATTTGCTAATGACATTTCCACCGAGGTAGATATTGCCGTTCACCGTCATCACGTCGGGGAACTGTGTAATCGCAGAACCACCAATATAAAGATTCCCTTCAACCACAATGCCATTTGGCAGTTCGGTTAGCGGGGTTCGAATCAAACTCAAGTCGCCCTTAACTCGAAAACCATTCGGTAGCTTTTTAAGAGGCGTATCGGTGAAGTTGATAAAGCCACCAACCTTGACGCCCTTCGGCCAACTTTGTATCTGACTTCCAAGTAAGTTGGCGTAACCTTTGATAGAGGTGCCGGCGGGTACACGTCTGAGCAAGCTATTCGCCGCTTGTAGACTACCACCAATTTCGAGCTCTTTTGGTAGTTGTTTGATAGACGTTTTCTCTATATTTAAATTACCTTTGACGACTAACCCTGTCGGTAATTCGGTATAAGGCTTATTACGCAGGTAAAGATTTCCGTAATTGTCGAGATGATTCAATATTTGATAGTGATCGAGGGGCTGGGAGTAACTATTTGATATGGTGAGTAAGCACGCAAGCAATGTGACAATTCTGAGCATAATGACGATCTTCTAACAGAGTTGCGCTTACTATATCGGAAATTGCATACGAGCCCAGAAATATTGCCGATAATTGTTAAATTTAGCCAATTAAACAGAGAGTGAAATATAAGTGAAAAGATTAAATGCAATTAAAGTCATATCTTTGACAGTAATCTCAGGTCTATTTGGGAATAATGCAAACGTGTATGCCGACAATATTATTTCTGTACCAGCGAAAAAGGCGGTGGTTGTATCGCAAAAGAATACGCACCCACGGGTCTGTTATTACGATGATAAGGCTTACAGTTTAGGTGCTGTTCTGGAAATATCAGGAGTAGTGATTCAGTGTGCAGAACAGAATGATTTCGAGACAAATGGCGCTCTTTCATGGAAAACACTCGAAAAAAAAGACGAGCAATAGGCTCGTCTTAATCAATAGAGTAGGGCGCGTTATCGTGCGATTGAACGTGTTTTCAGTTCAAAGATAATTTTCTCTGCGCTCACTTCGAACTTGAAACGTGTACGTAGTTCGTTGCTTTCTTCTGTCAGTTCTGTTGATTCAAACTCAACATTACTTGAAACTTGTTTAGCTAAATCAATGTACTTAGCTAGCTCTGCTTCCATCGCTTCTTTCGAGTTACCGTAGATTACAACTTCCGCTACATCGTCGCCTTCTTTAATGATGAAACCCATTTCGCCTGCGCAACCGCAAGCTTCGCATACATCATTAGTGCCAACATCTTGGTTCATAAATAATCCTCTTACAAAATCTGAGGTTATTTTACCGAGCAATTTGATCTGTATCTACAAAAATTAAATCCTTTGGCCTATCTTGCATTGGTATGCTATGTTGTTTGTTGAGGAAAACAATGAGCATGGCGTTTTATAAATGTGAATGTGGGTGTGATCAAGCTCATATTTTTCTGAAAATTAGTGTCATTAATTTGTCAGAACATCATTCAGTTAGTTGCACCCTGAATGATTTTATAAGAGTATCTATCGCTTGATAGGTATTTATATAATGAATTTATTGTTTCGCATTTCATATTCTAAGCGGTTATTTTAAAACACTGCTTTAGAACGGTAAGGTGAATTCCGAAGACTAATTAAACAAAGTGCGCAAAGACGCAACACTGTAAAATTGGTCGTACAGAGTATTCTCGTGTTATTGGGCGCAAATACTTGCGAAAAATCGCCTTACTCACATAATGCTGATAACGATTTTCATTCTGACTTCATTTGATGAGTTAGATGGATTTACAAAAAGAAGAGCCTGAATATGCCAAAGCGTAGTAAAGAAGATACAGAAATCACTATCCAGAAAATCATGGATGCCGTAGTTGACCAGCTACTAAGACTGGGTTACGACAAGATGTCATACACGACGTTGAGTCAACAAACGGGTGTTTCTCGTACTGGTATTAGCCACCACTTTCCAAAGAAGACAGATTTTACGGCAGCGCTTGATGGTCGTATCTTCAAAATGTTCATGGAACACATTGATTTCGAAAATGGTTTAGATGCATTTTCTGATAGCTGGATTAAAGCCCTGGAAGATGCTGAGTTCCTAGCAATCTTACGCCTGCTATTCCACCATATCGTTACTTCAGAAAGCGCACACGAGTTCGCTGCTAACGGTATTGACCGCCTGTACAAACTGACTGAAACTCAGTTTGGCGACACAAGTGGTAAAGAACTAGAATGGTTAATTGGTAAGTCTCTAATTCAAATGAGCAAATAATCCATTGAAAGAAAAGCTCCTTATTAGGAGCTTTTTTTGTGCCTGCTGTTTTTGTGGTCAACAATCATTTGGCTTTCATTGTGGCTTCGAAAGCAGTGAGGTGACTAACGTTTAGAGGTACCTGATTAGGTACACGTAATCGTTCAGAATTATGTAAATCTCTAGCAATAATACCTATTGTTAATCTGGACAATAGCTTAAATGGCCGTGAATGGCGTTTTAAGCCTTTAGAAACTAAAAAGAGCACCGTCAGGTGCTCTTTTTGTTTATTAGCCAGCAGGGTGGACTTGAGGGAAGCTCATAGTAGGGTGTTTTTCAACAATACTCCGATACCCGTAGACATCTTCAATCATCTCTGGCTTTAGTGCTTCCCATGGTGTTCCATCACACACTAACTGCCCGCCTTTCAATACGACTAAACGATCAGAATACTGCGCGGCCAAGTTCAAGTCGTGTAGCACCACAATAACTGCCGCGTTTTGTTCGTCTGCCATTTTACGAGCGATTTTCAGTGTGTTGTGTTGATGAGCGAGATCGAGCGCTGAAGTGGGCTCGTCGAGCATCAATACACATTGGTCACCAGAGTGATGCAGTTGAGTCAACACGCGCGCTAGATGTACACGCTGCTTTTCACCACCAGAAAGTGATGGGTAGAGACGGTCAGCCAGATGAGAAACGTCCGCCGTATCCATTTTCTCTTGTGCGATTATAGTCAGTGCTCGATTGGATTCTTGTAGTGGAATACCACCAAGTTCAACCACTTCGTTAGCAAGGAATGGAAAAGTGAGTGTGCTGTGCTGTGGGAGCATCGCTAAATGCTTCGCCAGTGTGCTCGGTGACCATAGTGCTCTGTCTCGGCCAAAGTAATTGATGTGACCTTGGCTTTCGATCTCTTGACATAACGCTTTGAGCAACGTGCTTTTTCCGGCACCATTCGGGCCAAGAAGTGTCGTTACTTTACCCGCTTCAATCTCGATAGAGACATTATCTAGAATCACTTTGCTGCCAAACTTTACATGAATGTCGCTGGCTTTTAAGGCTGGGGAGTGCATTACAGAATTCTCCCTTTTTGTTGGAAGAGTAGATATAGGAAAAACGGTGCGCCGATAATGGCAGTCACGATACCAACGGGTAGCTCGGCTGGTGCCAGTACCACACGTGAGAACATGTCAGCGGCTGTCAGTAATAGTGCGCCTAGGACTGCGGATAGAGGGAGTAGTACACGGTGATCAGGACCAGCAAGCATGCGACCCAGATGAGGAATCACTAACCCAATGAATCCAATCATACCTGAGAGGCTTACCGTAATGCCGACGCCTGCCGCAGTCAGTAAGATCAACTGGCGTTTGAGCTTTTGAACGGGAATACCTAAGTGTTGCGCTTCTGACTCACCAAGGAGTAGTGCATTTAACGACATAGCTTGGCGATAGAACAAGATAAACAGTACAACCAAGGTGACAAGAGCCAATGCAATTCCAGACCATTTAGCGCCCGCCAATGACCCCATCGACCACAATGAGAGATCTCTCAGCATTTGATCGTCAGCAATGAAGTTTAAAAAACCAATACCAGCACCAGATAGGGCACTAATTGCGACACCTGCCAGTAGCATGATGGTCACGGAAGTACCGAATTTACCTGTACCCAGCTTATAAACTAAAAGTGTCGTTAATGCGCCACCAAGAAAGGCGAACACTGGTACGGCTGCAAAGTTCATGAAACCTGGGTAGCTAAGGCTCAGTTCAGAAAAAAGAACGATTGCTAACGCAGCTCCTAACGCAGCACCAGCGGAAACACCAATGATTCCCGGCTCTGCTAATGGGTTTCTGAACAAACCCTGCATCACTGCGCCACATAGCGCCAATATGGCACCAATCACCATGCACAGAATGGTTCGTGGCAATCGAATCTCTTGGATCACCAGGTTGATGTGAGGCGCGAGTTCATTGTTTGGATTGAACAAGCTTGCCGCACTGTCGCTCAAGCTAATGTTCATTGGTCCAACAGTAATCGAAAACAGGGCAATGAAGACTAGGGCGATACCAAAGCCTACCATTGATGTTTTTAAAGGTACGGTTCTTAACAGCATAATGAGAGCCTTAAACTAAACGCACAATCAGTAAGTTATTGTGGATAAATACGTGCGTTTAAACGTTTTGCTTCGGCAAGACTTGCTAAGCCAAGACCGCCAACTAGTGCGCTACCGTTAACGGTGATGATCTGCTTGTTCATACCCGCTGGTGTCGCCGCTAGCATTGGTAGTGATTTCAAAATAGCGTCTGCTCCGCCCATTTTTTGGTAGCTACGGCCACTAACAAGAATAACGTCTGGTTGCATCTCAACCATAGATTCCATAGACAGTGGTTTATAAGACGTTAAGCTTTCAGCCGCTGGGTTAATACCACCCGCAAGCTCGATGATCGCGTTTGGAGAGGTCTCACTGCCCGCAACATTCGCTGGGCGACCTTCGTGAAGTAATAAGAACAGCACTTTTTTAGCTTCATTTTGAGGAACTTGGTTAGCTTCAAGCGCAGCGATTTTCTTATTCACGCTCTCTTTTACCGCTTTAGAATTCTCTTCTGTATGCGTGATCTCTGCGATTTGGTCGATACGCTTAAGTAATCCCTCTACGCTTGCTTCTGTGTTAACGATTTCAACATCAACCCCTGCAGATTTCAGTTGAGATATTGCTGTATCTGGACCCATTTCATCAGAGCCGATCAGAGTGGTCGGTTGCAGAGCAATAAGACCTTCTGCTGATAGATTACGGTGGTAGCCAATTTTAGGAAGTTTGTCTGATTGCGGGAAACGGCTAGTAACATCAATTGCGACCAATTGATCTTCCGCGCCCAGTGCCAATACGAGTTCCGTGACTGCACTACCGGCACTGATAATACGTTGTTGGTGCGCATCGTCGGCCGCAATCGCTGAATGAGTCGCGAGGGAGAAGCCTAAAAGCGCTGCCATCGAAAGTAGCCCCTTCTTAAGCGGCTTTTTAATTGAATGATTGTGATTGAGCTCTTTAATTGTATTCATAATTCTATTCTTATTGTCTGTTTTTGTCGGTCCACATATTTAGCCGACATGATTTGAAATGTTTACAAGGCGTAGATTGGTGCCTACGCCTTTGAGGTTTGCCGCCTAACGTCGGCTGCTTATTCGCCTTCAGTCAGTAGTTGCGTTGCTGGGATACCGTTGTCCTGTAGGAAGGAGAGCAACTTAACGAGGTTCTGCACATCCGCGGTTTTGTCCGCACCAATGATGATTGGCTTCTTGTTATCACCAGAACCGACTTCTTCAAGTAGCGCCAACTTAAAGTTCTCCCAATCAATGTACTCTTTGCCGTTGATTGCCCAGTAGGGTTCGCGGTTAAGCAGGTTTACACTGATCGAGTCTTTATGCACCTCAGACACATTGCTGCTGTCATTACTCGGTAACTCAACGTCCAATGACTCCAGCTTCACGGAAGCAGTAAGAAGCAAGAACACCATTACGATAAAGATGATGTCCAAAAGAGGTGTCAGATCAGGCGTTAAGCTTGATGCATTGTGATTCTGAGAGACTTTGATCATGACTAGCGCGCACCTTCCGTTGTAACGGTCTGCTGTGATGCGGTAACTTGAGCCGTGGTTGGTTGCATCGACATACCTTCTAGCCACACATTGACGTAGTTCAGAGTGTGCTCCAATTTAGCCAATACTCTGTCGGCCCATAGACCTAGCAGTTGTGCGCCTGAAATGGCAGGAAGAGCGATGATCAAACCTGCTGCTGTGGTGCGCATCGCAAGGCCAAGTCCATCAGCTAGGTCATTGGGTGTGATACTGCCCGTTGTGGCAGCAACGCCTTTAAACATCTCGATTAATCCAAGAACGGTACCCAGTAGGCCGATCAGTGGGCTGATAACGCCGATCAAACCAAGCAGTCGTAAACCTGCATGTAGCTGGTGGCGTTTCTCTTGAAGCCAGATTCCAGCGGCGTCTTCACGTAACCCCTTAGAAAAAGAGTGATGAGCCAGTACCATCGAAACGCCTTTGTAAAGGAGTGGGCGCTTGTTGGACAAGTCCGCCGCTAGTGTTTCAATTTGATGAGTGTCGGTTGGTGAGATTTGGTGAAGCTCTTTACGAATAGCGCGGCGTCCAACGCCGATACTTAGCATCACTTGGAAAATACGCTCAACGATGATCATTGCTGTAAGCGCTGAGCAGATAAGCAATGGCCACGTCATTAGACCCAATTGCTCTTGTAAATAACTGATTTGTTGCATTTCTTAGTCCAAGTTAAAACGAACAGGTACTCGTACACGGTGAGCGATCGCCCGACCATTTACGGTGTGTGGTGAAAATTTCCATTTTTTGATTGCGTCGAGTGCGGCCTTATCAAGAAGTAGTGCACCTGAAGAGTTCACTAATGCTTGCTTAACTTGCTTGCCGTCTTCATCAAGCCAAATTTCATAGGTTGCGACACCCTCTACGCCTCTGCGTCTAGCTTGTCTTGGGTAAACAGGTTGCACCGGACGAGCACTAAAGCGTGGCTTGTTAACCAATACCGGTTGAGAGTTTGATACACCTTGGTTTACAGGTTGAAGTTGCGCTTCACTGTGTTCGCTACGCTCAACTTTTTTCTCAGCGATTTTCTTGTCCTGTTGTGGCTTAACCGGCTCAGGTTTCTTTTCTACCAGTTTTTTTTCGACGGGCTTTTTCTGTACAGGTTTTTTCTTTACCTGCTTTTTAACTGGCGGTTTAGGCTCAGGCTTTTTGACGAGCTCTTTTTTTGGCTCAGCTTTTGGCTTGTTAGTGATCGCTTCTTTTTTCGGCTGAACCTTTTTCGGTTCTGCTACTGGAGGTGGTGTGGGTTCTACAGGCGTTTCTGTAATTTCAGGTTCAGGAGTGACTTCTGATTCAACGGGTTCGGTGACCGTTTCTTCACGTTCAACGGAACGTTGAGTTTGTGGTTTAAAGTTCAGAGCAACAGTTTTAGATTCTGCGCCAGCTGGCATAGCAAATACCTTTGATTCTTGCGCGACAAACAACAACGCAGCATGAATCACCAATGAGGCTCCCCCCGCTATGACATACCTTGGAACGTTCACAATCAACCCTTCACCTAAACGAAAATCTGGCACCGATTATTGCCTAGAATCTAAATAAGATCAATTATCAATTGCATTATCATTTCAGGCTATTTATGATTCTCTCAGTTTTTAGCGAATAGTCTTCCAAGCTTGGCTCGGTAAGCGTTTAGGTAATTTATATGACTCTCGATATTTATAAATTTGACGAATCTATTTTGGGTGTTTCAACGCCGGATCCGCTGCGTTTTGCGTTTGCAAAAAAGCACTCGGCACACGCTGGTGGAAGTGCGACTCCAATCGCTCAAGATAAGAAGTTGAATTTGTTCGACGAATTGATGCTAACGGAAGGAAAGAAACAGGATAAACGTTGTTTGTATATCCACATACCTTTTTGCCGAGTGCGTTGTACTTTTTGTAATTTTTTCCAGAACGCAGCCAGCCGCAAACTTGTTGACGATTATTTCGAAGCCTTGCTTTGTGAGTTGAAGCAAAAAGCGAAAACACCTTGGGCTCAATCTGGTCTTTTCCATGCGGTTTACATTGGTGGAGGCACTCCGACGGATTTGTCTGCAATGCAAGTTGAACTGTTGGGCAAAGCGATTCGTGAGCATTTCCCATTGGCGAACGACGTGGAAATGACTCTCGAAGGGCGAATTAACCGTTTCAGTGATGAAATGTTCGACCGAGCGCTAGAAGGTGGCTTCAACCGATTTTCTTTTGGTATTCAAAGCTTCAATACCAAAGTTCGTCGCAGTGCAAAAAGGTTAGATGATCGCGAAGTGGTTCTAGAGAGAATCAGCTCGTTGAGTAAAACCGAGCAAGCACCAATCGTACTTGACTTACTTTATGGTTTGCCACATCAAACCATGGATGTCTTCGAGCAAGATTTACACGATTACATGTCGACAGGCGCACACGGTATTGATCTATACCAATTGATCGTGGGTGGTGATGCACCAATGCTGAACTTAGTTGATAAAGGTAAGATTCCGCCTCCTGCGACAACGCCTGATAAAGCAAGCATGTATTTGGCAGGCGTCGAGTTTATGGAAAAACACAAAGTTAAGAAACTGAGTGTGAACCATTGGGCTCGCGACAATCGTGAACGCAGCATCTACAACAGCTTAGCTAAGACATACGCCGAAGTACTGCCTATCGGTTGTGGTGCCGGTGGTAATGTCGGTGGTCACGGCATCATGCAGCATCGAACGCTAGAGACCTACATGGACTCGGTTAAGCGTGGTGAGCTTCCAATCGCCATGATGACTAAGCAAAGCGAGCTTGAACCTATTTTCTCTTCACTTAAAGCGGGTTTTGATTCTGGAGTGGTACGCAGAAGCTTACTGCCGACCTTCATGGGGCAAGACACGTTTGACTATTTAAAACCTCTATTTTCGCATTGGCAAAGTAACGGACTGGTCGAATTGTCTGAAGACTACTTAACTTTAACCATTGCGGGCAGCTTTTGGGCTGTGACATTAGCGCAAAGCGTTATTCAAGTTTTGAATGCGGAATACTTTGAAGCGAATCCACAAGCAAGACCGTCGCGTCCTGCTCATCACCCTCATGCTGTAAAGAAACACGCATAATTAATAATGGAAATGAATTCAATGACAGATACAACGCTAGAGATGATCGACACATTAGAGCAAAGCGTCGCTCGTATTCTTGAAGAAGAACCAAAGCTACTTCCTACAGCTATTGCTGAAAAGCTGAACGTGACAGAAGCAGAAGTCGTCGCTGCATTTCCAGGCGATATGTCTGTGATGCTAGACGGCTCTCGTGCTCAAGAGATCCTTGAAGGTCTTGTTGGCTGGGGCCCAGTAACGACGATCGTGCATTCGTTCGGTTCAATCTTTGAAGTTAAAGCGCCTTTCCCTAAAGGTAAAGTGGCGCGTGGTTACTACAACCTAATGGGCAAAGAGGGCGAGCTTCATGGTCACCTTAAACTAGACAACGTTAAACATGTGGCGTTAGTAAGCAAACCATTCATGGGGCGTGAGAGTCACTACTTTGGTTTCTTCAGTGAGACTGGCGAAAACATCTTTAAGATCTACCTAGGCCGTGATGAGAAACGTGAGCTTATTGCTGACCAAGTAGAACGCTTCAACGCGTTGAAGGCGCAAGGCTAATTTTCAAGTTTCACGACTTGAGACAAGCAACGATTAGAGCGAACCAAGGAGAGGCATCGGAGTTTCTCCTTGGCTAAAAATATAATAATTTAGAGAAAGTAAATAAAGGAATCACCATGGAACAGCAAGTAAAACAAGAACGTCTTCAAGGTCGTTTAGGTCCTGAAATCAAAGAGTTCCGTCAAGAGCGTCGTACGCTGCAACTGGCTACTGTTGATGAAGAAGGTCGTCCAAACGTGAGCTACGCGCCGTTTGTTCAAAACCAAGAGGGCTATTTTGTTTTAATTTCTGATATCGCACGTCACGCTCGCAATCTGAAAGCGAACCCGAACGTGTCATTGATGATGATCGAAGACGAAGAGAGCTCAAAGCAGCTTTATGCACGCAAGCGTCTAACGTTTGATGCAACGGCATCCGTCGTTGAGCGTGAGAGTGAGCTTTGGACTCAAGTTATCGGACAAATGAAGGACCGTTTTGGCGAGATCATTGATGGTCTAAGCCAACTTCAAGATTTCTCACTGTTTAACCTTAAAGCTGAAAACGGCCTGTTCGTTAAAGGCTTTGGTCAAGCATACCAAGTGTCTGGCGATGATCTGGTAGACTTCGTTCACCTACAAGAAGGTCACAAAAAAGTATCAAACGAATAGTCTGAGCTTTTGCTTGATTGATAAATGGCTCTCGCTTGTGGTGAGGGCCTTTTTTATGCGCCTAAGGTTGGGTTTATGTTTGCTTTTGCCAAGGTATTATCTAATAGTGTGCGCGAGATACCTATTAGGAGCATTAAGTGAAACCAGTAAGCCGAGATTGGGATGAGTTCTGTTATCCGTTTATTTACGAAGAGAGTCCAGCGTGCGACTTTGAGATCCTTTCCGATGAGCTTTGTTGTCGCATAGGCTTAGTTCTTACCATGGATCTTGAACCACAAGTACGTGACGTATTAACTCGCCTGCAGCCGAATGTTTATCACTTGAATGGTTCGGTTCGAGGAAAGCTGGCGATCACTGAGTTAGAGTTGAGTGAACTTAAAACCGATTATCATGCGATACGTGAACGCTTAGAGGGCGGTTTCTCAGGCTTTGTATTGCCGGGAGGTTGTCGAGTAGCCAGTGAGTTGCACCTAGCGCGTTGCCAAGCAAAGAAAGTGGTAAGAGCACTGGTGGCGATCGAACATAGCGGTAAAAAATCACCTGCTGATATCTTGTTCAAATACGCCAACTTAGTCGCCAACACTCTGTATGCATTGGCGTCGCTAACCAATTTTATCGAAGGTGTGGAAGAGGTAGAATTTGTGAGTAAAAGCTACCCAATGCCGAAGAAATAAAGCTCAAGATAGCGGTGAGCTGATTCTCACCGTTAAATCGTAATTTGCTGCTTTTTAGGTGTGTTTTCTAACGATTTTGCGCCTTTAAGCATCGCTTCTATCAACTCACCTGCATTAAACTTTTCTAGTGCTTCGTGTGCACCTACCTGCTGGGCTCTATCCACACAGATTTCGCTTGATAATGAGGTATGTAAGATGCAGTAAGCATGGCGCAGCGAATCATCGTTTTGCACTTCAAAGGCTAGTTCATAGCCATCTAATCCGGGCATTTCAATATCACTTACCAGAAGGTCGATCGCTTGCCCACGTTGCGCTTGTTCACGCATCATTTTCAGCGCGTCCATACCGTTGTTACAGATGCTATAAGGAATATTGATACTGTCGAGCGCATCAGAGAGCTGCTTTCTGGCGATGAGTGAGTCATCAACCAAAAGAATGTTCAGAGCTTTGAGTCGCTCGCGTTCAACGTCGGTCAGCATTGGGATCTGAGCATTCTCATATTCTGGGTAGATTTTGGATAGCAGTAGCTCGACATCTAGCATCTGTACGATGCGATCTTCATAGCGTGTAATACCAGTCACAAACACATTTTGACCAACACTTGATGGTGGTGATTCGATACTGCGCCAATCACACTCGATGATTTTATCGATAGAACGGACTAAGAATGCAACAACGGTTCTCAAGCAGTCTGTGACGATCAAAACACAGCTTTGGTACTCTTGAGGTGAAATTGGACGGAAGCCTACTGCGGCCGACATATCAATGACAGGAACGGTTAAGTCACGAATGGTGACCGTGCCGATAACATGGTGGTGCGAGTAGGGCAGTTGAGTCATTGGTTGAAAGGGAACGATCTCTCTTACTTTCAACGTGCCGATTGCAAAACTCTGAGTCAAAGAAAGCTTAAACATAAGCATCCCCTGAGACTGGCTCGCCTTACTGATCGTTTTCGCCATTGTTGTCACCTGATTTCGTCGTTGTTTTTTTATTTATAAAAAGCAATGTAAATGGAATCACGCACTGCGGCAAGGGACTTAATCAATTTTACCGTTGTTTTGGGCCTAGCCGAGCTTAATGGAGTGAAGATTGGTCAGTCTTGAGTTAAAATCACCGCATCGCAACACAATGAGAAAGATCATGGCAAGAACCGCAGCAGCGCTTCATATTTTAGTGAAGCATAAAGAACAGGCAGAAGACATCATTAAGCAACTGAAAAAAGGTGCTAAATTTCAGACTCTTGCTAAAAAGTATTCAACCTGCCCATCAGGCAAAAAAGGCGGCGACTTAGGTGAGTTCAAAAAGGGCCAAATGGTGCCTCAGTTCGATAAAGTGTGCTTTACCGGAGAAACATTAGTGCCACACTTGGTGAAAACCAAATTCGGCTGGCACGTAGTGAAAGTGCTGTATAGAACTTAGTATAATTTTCAGAGTCCTAACACAGCGCTTGTTACGCCCATAAAACCTCCTGATTTTTGGAGGTTTTATGGAAAACAGTATCCCCTACCCACGACTTTTCCCCACTCAAACAGATTGACTCCATTACCCTAGATATCGAGACAAAATAATCCCTAAACATCGGCTCATAGGAAAGGTAGTGAATGGGTAGATGCCTACAATGAAAATGCTCTGGCCATGAGCCATCACTTATGGGACAAAACTCAAAGTTTAAGGTTGGGCTACCCATTCAAGTGCCGAGCCCTTTGTTAATGAGTACAAGTTATTACATTCAGACTCGGACAAGTACTCTTCAATGTTGTTACCATCTTGGTTATTGTAATTCTTGTACACTTCGACCATTTCACTTTTTCGTTCGCCGACCGCGATCCCTGCTGCGAGGAGCATGAGGTCTTTCCCACCACCACCTCCTGGAGTGAGTACATAGTCCCTTGCCTTGAGGTAATGCTCAGCGGCCGCTACATCTAAATCGTGCGTGTCTATGTTTTGACTGGAGACGTTAATCAATGCGCTGCATGCTACAAGCTTATTAAAGAGCTTAAAATGCTCCGTTGCATCGAGGTGAGCCTCAGCACCTGCGTTCGCTTGGGTACATAATAGTGACAAAGCCACCGCTGTTACTTTCTTCATAAGTAATGCTCTAAATTAAGTGGAGTAAACTCATGTACATGATCAACCTTCACAGTGTCTTTATGATTATGAGTAATTGTGTTTGCAGCGTAGAACAAACTTGTTCAGTTGTTTTAATTCGTGAGCATAACCGCTGACGGTCACCTGTCTACGATTTTGTAATGCCTTGTAACGATCTTTGGCTCTTTTAGACCGTCAATCAAAACCTTATATGAGCCGGGCTGATTAGTGCTGCTCATAGCGAATAAGCTTGGCTGTAAGCATTCAATGGAATATAAAGGAGCGTAAATACGCTCCTTTTTTGATACCTGAAGCCAGTTTTACTCAAATATGGCGGAGTTCTTCATCCCAAATGTTGTGCGATATTTTAGGCTACGCCCTGTTTTATCCCCCTAAGCCCTTGCTAGGTAGGAGGATGGAAAACTTAGGCATAGCAATATAATGAACGCCATTCTTAGAGAGAATTTATCTGCAACCTTCGTCTTTTACTCTGTAGTTTAAGGTTGCGACTGAGTTTGGTAGGAGAACCACATGGAGAGTTCAGCAATGTTAAACCAACCAGCCACGGATGTTATTTTACACGCCTTCGATTGGCGTTATGCAGACATCGCGGATAGCGCTGCACTGATTCAAGAATTAGGCTACAAATCGGTATTGGTTTCACCAGCAATGAAGTCGCTACGTAGTGACAAGAACAAACCACAACAGAAACCAACCCAATGGTGGCAGCGCTACCAACCCCAAGATTATCGTGTCATCGACAACCAGTTGGGTGACACCCAAGACTTTGCTGCAATGGTCGATACCTTAAGACAGCATGGTCTAAGAACCTACGTTGACGTGGTGTTTAACCATATGGCGAATGAGTCGAGTATTCGTAGTGACTTGACGTACCCAAATCAAAGCGATCGCAACGATTACCAACAAGACCCTGAATATTACGAATCGATTCGCCTGTTCGGTGATTTGTCACAGCCACTATTTGATGAGAATGACTTTGTGGAAGCGTTCGGCATTAAGAACTGGCGTGATAAGTGGGAAGTGCAGAATGGTCGTATTACTGGTGGCCCTACCGATCCGGGTTTACCAACTCTGTTAGACAATGAAAATGTCGTTGAGCAACAGCGTAGCTACTTGAAGGCATTGAAATCCATGGGTGTGAAAGGCTTCCGTATCGATGCCGCTAAGCACATGACGTTAGCTCACCTACGTAAGGTATGGACGGACGATATTTGCGAGCAAATGCATATTTTCGGCGAGATCATTACCGATGGTGGTGCAACAGAAGAAGAGTACGAGCTGTTTCTGGAGCCATACCTTAAGCACACTCGTTTAGGCGCTTATGATTTCCCGTTGTTCAATACCATCTTTAAGGCGTTTGATAAGAAGGGAAGCTTTAAGTCGTTGATTAACCCATACTGTTTTGGACAAGCACTCTCAAACACGCGCGCGATTACCTTTGCAGTGACACACGATATCCCAAATAACGATGTGTTCCTTGAGTACATGATGGATGAAGACGCTGAGAAGTTGGCTACTGCTTTCATCTTAGGACGTGATGGCGGTGTACCTCTGATTTACAGCGAGCTCGATACCAGTGGCATTAAAGACCGTGATGGTCAGCCTCGTTGGCTTAACGATTGGAAAGCGCCATATATGCGCGGCATGATTCAGTTCCACAACTGCACGCACGGAGAAACAATGCGTGTCGTTGAAGCGAATGATGACCTACTAGTGTTTGTTCGTGGTGATAAAGGCATTGTGGTGATTAACAAGTCTAAGCGCAGTAAAACCGCCAATCTGACTTGGTGTGGCTCTGTGACGGATACGCTTTCAGGTAAAGTGTTTGAGAGCGATGAAAAGACGCTAACGCTGAAAGTGGAAGCCAACAGTTGTTTGATGCTGCTTGCTACCCCTGAGGATGAATCGGCGTAACTGAACACTCAGACTGTATATTAGTTGTATTAAAAAGGCCGGTTGATTATCAAACCGGCCTTTGTTTTTTTCATTAACTAACGGTGATTAAACCATTGCACGTTAACGCAAGTTACACGATGAATTTGTTCAATAGCTCATCTTGTTGACGAACATTGTCTGTTTGAACTTGCATCGCTTCATTTGCTTGCTGTGCAGACTCTGATACCTGAGTAGATAGGTCTTTGATCTTAACAGTGTTGTTGTTGATCTCTTCCGCTACTAGGCTCTGCTCTTCCGCCGCAGATGCGATTTGAATGTTCATATCAGAGATGCGTTGAATTGCATCACGGATACGATCAAGTGCCGAGTTCGCTTCTTGAGCGCGCTCTACTGCATCAGTTGCTGTGTCTTTGCTCTGGTTCATCGCGTTCGATACTGAGCTTGCACCTGCTTGAAGTTGTTCGATCATGTTGCGGATCTCAGTAGTCGACTCTTGTGTGCGCTGGGCTAGAGTACGAACCTCATCTGCTACAACCGCAAAGCCGCGACCTGATTCACCTGCACGTGCTGCTTCAATAGCCGCGTTTAGTGCCAGTAGGTTAGTCTGGTCAGCAATGTCATTGATTACTTTCAAGATCGTTTCGATGTTTGCTGTCGCAGACTCAAGTACTTCTACTTCAGCTACCGCTTGGTCGATACGAGAAGATAGGTTGTCAATGGCTTGCGTTGTATCGCTTACTACTGAAGTACCATCTAGTGTCGCTTCATCCGCTTCACGAGCCGCTGCTGCTGCGCCTTGAGCATTGTTAGCAACTTCGGTAGCCGTAACTGCCATCTCGTTCATTGCGGTTGCTAGCTGTTCAAGCTCTTGAAGCTGCGTGCTCATCGCGTGTGCAGACTCTTCAGCACCTTGAACGGTGATTTCAGTGCCGCGTTTGATTTCAACACCAATTGCTTTTGATTGAATGATCTGTTTCTGAAGGTTCTCGGTAAAGGTGTTGAAGCCTTTCGCAAGTTCAGAGAACTCTTTGTCAGTGTCGGTATCTAGACGCTTAGTCAGATCACCTTGACCGCTTGCAACGTCATTGATCGCTTCGTTCAGAGCATCCAGTGGGCGCATTAGCACGCGAATCAGAACGGTTAGTGCGATAACACTTAGAACAACAGCAATCAAAGAGTAGATGATAGAGCTATTTTTCAGCTCAGAAACCGTCTGGAAAGCGATCTCTTCATCTAGGATTGCACCCACGTACCAGTTTTCGCTTGGGATTGGCGTAAAGCTTACTAGGTAAGACTTGCCATCAATCTCGATACTCTGTGAACCTTCACGAATAGAAGCTTGTGGTAGGTAGCTTGATAGCTTCTCACCGTTATTTTTCGCTTCTGGGTGCGCGATGGTCGTGCCGTCTGCCGTTACTAGGAATAGGTAACCCGCGTCAAACAAGTTCACCTTGTTTACCAGTGTCGCTAAGTTGGTCAGTTCTAGGTCGTAGAACATACCAGCCGTGAACTGGCCATTATCTTTAACTGGTGTACCCACAGAGATGATGACTTTCTTGCTTGATGCATCCACGTATGGAGCTGTTACAACAAGAGAGTTATTTGTTTTCGCATCGATATACCAAGGACGAACGCGAGGATCGTAGTCTGGACCTGCATCCCAACCGTCATCGTTTTCGATAACAAATCCATTGGCTTCATAACCGAAACCCACTGCCAAGAAGCTGTTCTTTAGTTTTGGTTTTTCCAAAATAGTTTTCACGTAGTCACGATCTTGCGGTGCAATTTCGATAACTTCGGTTGTCGATTGGGCAAGTGCTTTTTTGGCCGTCATTTCAGATACAACGGTATTTTTTACACCTGCAACCATCTCCTTGAGGCTGGCATTGACGTGACTCTCAACCGCACCTCGAACAGTGTATAGCTGCTGAATAGACAGTAGTGATACTGTGACTAGCAGTAAGGCCGATGATGCTGCGACCACCTTATGGCTAAATTTCATTGAGTATTCCCCTTCTCACAGGCTTTGCGAAGACCAAATTAACTTTTGTTTTTATTGTTTTATATATATCGGCAAATAAATTCCTTACTTGAAGATATTTTCACAAAAAAGATTACAAAACCACAACAAAATAAACAACACAAAATTCCATATATTGTTAATTTATATATTTCTCATTTAAGTTCATAGACTTGTGTGTCAAGTTTGTTAATCGTTTGCGCGGGCATGATGCATAAGGCTTGGGCGATTACAATGCCTACTGGGAAGAGCTACTTACTCAATTATTTTTAAAGCTTATCAATTTAATTTAATCAATAAATGAAACGGTTGTTTAAATAATATACAAACGGTTTGGTATAGGTGGGAAATAAAAAAGCCTCACGTTAAGTGAGGCTTTGAATATCTTTGCACAATGCGTAATTAGAATATCATATGTGCTACACCAGCAATAACTGGAAGTGTAATCAACGTACGCAGAATGAAGATGATAAACAGTTCAAAGATGTTAACTGGGATCTTACTTCCAAGTAGTAGTGCACCGACTTCAGACATGTAGATAAGCTGTGTTACCGACATCGCTGCAATCACGAAACGTGTCATCTCGTTATCAATAGAAGCTGCAAGGATTGCTGGGATAAACATATCAGCGAAACCAACTACGATCGTTTCAGATGCTGCTACCGCTTCAGGTACGCCTAGTAGCTCCAAGAATGGAATGAAAGGCTGACCAAGAATAGCGAAGATAGAGGTGTACTCAGCAATAATAAGAGCGATAGTACCTAAACCCATAACAACTGGAAGTACGCCAAATACCATGTCTACAGCATTACGCACGCCTTCACCAAAGACACCTTTCGCTGACTTCACTTGAGATGCTTTATTTACCGCCAGCTCAAGACCCCAAGAGAAAGTGCTGTGACCTGCAGGGATTGCATCAGCATCTTCTTGTGGTTTAGAGCCGTCAATAAACGTGTCTTTTTTCATGCTTAGTGGCGGTAAGCGAGGAATAACAACCGCCGCAACGAAACCTGCTAAACAGATCGCAGCGTAGAAAGGTAGGAACAGGTGCTCTAGCTCTACCTGTGCGATAACCACAAGGCTGAAAGTAATAGAAACCGCAGAGAACGTAGTACCAACAACTGCAGCTTCACGCTGAGTGTAGAACTTGTTTTCGTACTGCTTGCTGGTTAGCAGGATACCGACACTGCCGTCACCTAACCAAGATGCCATACAATCGATCGCGCTACGGCCTGGTAGGTTGAAGATAGGGCGCATTACTTTACTCAGTAGTGTGCCAAACAACTCTAGTAAACCAAAGTTAAGTAGCAGTGGCAGTAGAAGACCTGCAAAGATGAAAACAGAGAACAGTGTTGGCAGTAGGCCTTCAAGCACTAGTCCACCAGTATTCTCTTCCCATACAGCCATTGGACCGACTTGGAAGAACGTCATGACAGCAGCTGCACCACCAATAACACGTACCGCTAACCACAATGGAGATGGGTTGAATAGGCCGTTTAGGAATGGGCTAGATTGAATAAACGTAGGCTTGAAAAGTTTAGTGCAAATAGACGCGAGCGCCATAAAAGCAACAATCGCTGTGATTGCAGGTACCAAAACATCACCAAAAACGGCTTGAATGGATTTTGCAAGGATTGCAACAGGAATGGTTAGATCACCCTCATAGCTGATAGGTGCCATGAATAAGAATAAACCGATGAGCGATGGGATTAAGAAAATCCAGAAACTGCTTTTTGATTTTTCAGTATTCGCAGTGTTCATGTTGTTAGACATTGTATAGTTCTCGTATATCTACTCGTAAAAAGCCACATCCTTGGCATTTTTATGCACTAAACATCCGTATTCTTTCATTGGCGGCAAGACTACATAGTATTATGCAAACTTGCAATACTATTCATCGTGGATCGGTAAATATTCACCACCTGCATGCTGCCATTGCCAGAAAGCCTAGTATAAAGTTTCGCAGATGTTACTTTTGTTTTGGTTATGTTGCTAGTTTTTTATAAAATATCTAGCTTATTCGTTTGGCGGTAGAGGTATAGCCAGTAGACAAACGCGATCACAAATGCAAAAGATGCAGGGAAAGCCAATGCAGTGATCTCGAATTTTTGGAATAGACAAGCACCCACCAAACCGCCTGATAAGAAGCCGACTACGATAAAGAGTAGCAGTTTTGCTTTACGACGATCGAAAGGCGTCCCTTTTAAACGAGCGCCAATCATAATGCCAAGGTCAGTAATGATGCCGCTCATGTGAGTGGTGCGGATGATAGCGCCGCTATAGGTGGTGATCATCGCATTCTGCAGTCCACACGCCGCTGATGCGAAGTATTGACCATAAGCGTAACCATTAAGCAGTGCCCATAACGCTATGAAGAGCAACGTTCCTTCAATACAAAGTGCCACACCGTAACGTCTTCCCAGCTTGAGTGCTTGATTCTCAATGAAGAAACCACTGAATGCGGCGCCAAGCATGAAACTGACAACAATTAACAGTAGATGCCAAGAGATCAATGAGGGTGTGAGTAGGCTACTCCCTAATAAAGAGAGGGTTCCTGATAGGTGTGAAATCGCTTGATGTTGGAATCCAAGCAGGCCAATTGCATTAACACTTCCTGCCAAACCGGCAAGCAGCAGTGCACCATATTCGATCCAACGAGGGAGTTTAGAGATCATGCGCGTGGCCTGATGAATGAAAGAAGGGGCGGATTATAACGCTAGCAAAATCTAACGCTAGCGTTGTCCATTAATAGAGTTTGATCTTAGGCAATCAATAGCGATTTAGTTAAAGCGTTCCATTTCACAATCAAACTTAACCCAGCCATGTTTGCGCTCTTCATACACGGAAAAACTAGGGATAGGAAAGTCGCGCTCTTTGAAAAGACCAAGGGGAACGATCAGAGCATCTGGTGCTCCTGTGGTTTGTAACAACATGGTGGTGCCGCATTTAGGGCAGAATTGATAGTGGACTTCATTGCCGCTATCGCTAATGCGTGAAAAACTGGTGACTTCTCCACTGAGAGTGACTTGTTCGCTAGCAAATCTAGCCTGTACGCCAAACACACTTCCTGTTCTTTTTTGGCATTCATAGCAATGGCATACCGCGGTTCTGAGTGGCTCGCCACGACAGACCAAACTGGTGGCACCACAACGACATTCACAACTTCTTACAGCTTTTTCATTCGCACTATTTGTATTCATGCACAACTCGCTTTCTGGTTAAGCTCATATTGCTAATTATACTAAAGCCATTTAAGGTCTGCACAAGTCGATGAAAATCAAAGAATAGAAGTTCATGAAAAAGAAAATTTTACCGATTCCCCTGATCCTGTTGATCCCAATTGTGATGCTGGTGGTTGTGATTGTTGCGGGTCTATATCGCTTTAGTTTGACTGATGAAGAGATACTGGCCAAATTCCCCTCGTCTCAGGTGAGTTATGACCCTGTGGTTGAGTTGGTGTTTGACTTAAAAGCAACTAACCCTTGGACAATTAAAGTGCCAGAGACCCAAGCGTTCGCTTTTATTGATGAATATATGGACTCTAAGCATATAGCCTCTGGTCGTTACGACTCTGGTGCTGAGCGCGGCACGGTGCAAGTGGCTACAGATATGATTGTTGCACTCACCGTTGGACAAGATCAGATGTTTGTCGCACCGATGTGGGTTTCCAATCAAGGCTCTGGCGTCTTTCATTACCTAGCATTGTTTAAATTTGATAAAGCACGCAGTCGTGTAGTGTTGGTGGATGAGCTTCTTTTAGGTGATCGCATTCAATTAGAAACTCTGGATATCACAAATGCGGGTGGTGAAGCTCAAAACAGCTATCAGGGTTTGGTGAGCTTCAACCAACACAGTGCTCAACAGTCTTACGCAGAGGCCCCTGACGAGAAAGTGATATCGAGCTTTACGGTAAATAAGCAATCAATTGAAGTGCATTAAAGGTTTTAATCGTGCATTGTTTTGTTGTTTATGTGAGCTAAATTACATATTATCTTAGATAGTTGACTGAAATTTAGACACAAAATCGGTTTTGTGTTGGACGATTTTTACAAATGGAGCTTGCGAATGATTAACAAACGCTTTTTTAAAACCAAAGATGAAGTAGAAGTGACCTTTGAGCTGGAGGCTCAAGAAGCGAACTCAGTGTCTATTGTCGCTGATTTCCTGGATTGGAAGGCCACGCCAATGAAGAAGTTGGCAAAAGGGAAAGTCTACAAGTTTAAAACACGTCTACCAAAAGATGGAGAGTTTCAATTCCGTTACTTAGTGGACGATCAGCAATGGGTCAATGACGCTAATGCTGACAGCTACATCCCGAATGAGTTTGGCGAAGATAACTGCTTAGTATCAACGGCTAATGCATAACGGCGGTTAGCGATTTTAAAGGATGATAAAGCAGAGGCTGTAATGCCTCTGCTTTTTTATTTCTTTAGTGAATAGATATTAGGAAAGTTCGGCGATAATAACTCAATGACTTAGCATGATCGAGTAAGATTAGCGTCATATTATGACAATGTATTGATGATTTATGCGTTTGAAAAGCATATCCTATGGTCTTTATATCGTAGAAAGACCTGTTTACCGTGTATTCAAAACTATTTTCATCTCCGTTTGCTGCGCTTTCGCCCGTAAAAAAGATAACCATTTTGGGATTGCCTGTATTCGCCTTAATCGGCGTCGCAATCAACTCATCCCAGTCGAGTTTAACTGGAACCATTGAACTCAACTTGCCAGACTCAACCGTGATTGAGTCAATTCTCTCTCCATCGCATAACGTGGCTGAACCACCGACATTCGAATATCAGATCCAAACTGGCGACAGCTTGAGTGGTATTTTCACTCAGTTAGGCTTCTCTTATCAGTCGATGATGAGTGTTATGGAGACGGATCTAAACTACCTAGCGCTTGATACGCTTCAGCCGGGTAACCAGCTGCGTTTTTGGCGCAATGAAGAGACGAACAATCTTGAGAAGATGGAGCTAAGCTTCAACGTTGCTGATAAGGTCGTCTATCGTCGCCTTGAAGACGGCAGCTATGAGTTTGAAGATATCTCTATCCCTGGCGAGTGGAAGCAGAAGCCAATGGTGGGGGCTATTCATGGCAGTTTCTCTACCTCAGCGAATAAACTTGGTCTAAGTAGTGTCGAGATTGACCAAGTTGTTTCTCTTCTTAAAGACAAGCTTAACTTTAGCCGTGACCTACGTGCTGGCGACACCTTTGAAGTATTGCAACGTGCTCAATATGTTGATGGTGTTGCGACAGGTAAACGTGAAATTGAAGCGGTGAAGATCGTTAATCGCGGGCGTTTAGTCTCCGCTTATCTGCATAGCGATGGTCAATACTATGATGCGAAGGGTGATAGCCTACAGAGAGCTTTCCAGAGATACCCTGTTAGCCGCAACTGGCGCTTGAGCTCGCATTTTAATCCGAAGCGTCTGCACCCTGTGACGGGCCGCGTTTCACCTCATAACGGTACTGACTTTGCGACGCCAATTGGTACGCCAGTACAGTCGACAGGTGATGGTACGGTTATTATGACCCGCAAACACCCTTACGCGGGTAACTATGTGGTCATTCAACACAGCAGCACTTACAAAACCCGCTACCTGCATCTAAGCAAGATCTTGGTGCGCAAAGGACAGCAAGTGTCGCGTGGTCAGCGTATTGGTCTATCGGGTAAGACAGGTCGAGTGACGGGTCCACACCTTCACTATGAGTTGATCGAACGCGGTCGCCCAGTTGACGCAATGAAAGCGAATATCCCGATGGCAAACTCGGTGCCTAAGAAAGAGAAAGCGGAGTTCTTTGCATTGCGCGATAAAGCTGATGCTTTGTTAGAGAAGCAAGCTAACATTTAAGTCATCGTGAAGCTCAAACATAAACCGTGAATAGTTAGCTATTCACGGTTTATTTGTTTATGGCTTTTGTTTGTCTGTTGTTGGCTGTTCACTCCAGCTCTATCTCATCTTTGTTAGAAGTTAACTCAGTAGTTGGCCGCCCTTGGATTTTGGCGATCATGTCTTGCGCGGGCAAGGGACAAGAGAAGAAAAAGCCTTGTATCTTATCGCATCCCATAGCGTGCAATGTTTCGAGCTGCTCTTTATGCTCAACTCCCTCCGCAACCAACGATACCCCTAGGCGATTTGCTAGTTGTACAATAAGCCAGACGACGCTCTCAGCAGTATCACTGGTCAGCAACCCTTGTATGAAGGTCGCATCGATCTTGATGCAATCAATGGGGTAGCTATGAATATAGTTCAAGCTCGAATATCCAGTACCAAAGTCATCAAGTGCGATAGTGAAGCCTTGTTGTCTCATCGTGCTGAGCACATTTTTAGTCCCTTCAGTCGGGGACAGCAGCACCGTCTCTGTTAGCTCGATAACAAAGTCGCGCTTGTCGAAGTGAAAATGTTTAATCATCTTGGTCAAGTAGTTGAGGTAGCGTTGGCTGTCATGTAACTCGTGCGCTGAACAGTTGATACCAAGCTTCACTGAGTACCCTAACTCTTTCTCTAGAAGTGTTTTTGCTCGGCATGCGAGTTCAATGACTCTTTCTCCCAGTTCGACTATCAGCCCAGACTCCTCAGCCACTTCAATAAACTCGACAGGGGAGATATTTCCGTGCTTTTTCGTGCGCCAACGCGCCAAGACTTCAAAATAATCCCAGCGTTGGGATTGAGCACTCACTATAGGTTGAACAGCAACGTATAACCCTTGCTCTGAACGTGGATCGATGGGTAGTGAAAGCTCGTCTTTTAATGCAGTGACAAGTTCTGCCTTACGATGATAAGCAGCACTGAGGTGCGTGTCATAACACTTAACACGAGTATTGGGAGCCTGTTTACATGCCTTTAAAGCGAGGCTGGTATTAAAGATGAGTTGCTCGATGTCTTTCATTCCGTCCTGGGAGCGGGCTAACCCAATACTGACGTTGAAGTCGAGTTGCAAGGTGCTGCCGATACGACTGTGTTTGAGCTCTCTTAAAATGGCGTCACAAACACTGAATGGATCTGAATGATAGGTGATAAAGGCAAACTCGTTGCCAGCGGTGCGGAATGTTAGGTTCTTCTCGGGTACCACTGCTTTTAGAATGTCGGCTAATTTCTGTAATACCTTGTCTCCAATGTAGTTGCCGTGCATGTCGTTGATGGCTTTAAAACTGTCTATGTCGAGAATCGCCAAGGCGAAAGGTGGGTGGCTCTGTTGAGTAATCGACTCCAGCGTATCCGCTAAACAAGAACGATTGAGCAGGCCGGTTAGACTATCGTGAGAAACCTCGTAACTGAGTTGGTGAACGAGTTGTTCAGATCGATCATTGAACCACATTTCTCTAAGGGTATGCGTCATGATGTTGGCGAAGATCTGATGGTGTTGAATCATTTCTTGCTTAATCTCTTGATCCAAAGGCGTCTTAAATGATGACAGCAATACCCCCATGACTTCGCCGCTCGGCGTTTTGGTTGGGATTGCTAGCAAATGGTTCGTCTGAACAACTTGGGTAAAGGCCTCTGACGGCAGAATGTCAATAACGTGTCTCGCAGCGTGACTATCAGGATGATGATGACGCACGGCTTCTTGATAGAGCTGACGATGCAGAGGATTAATTCTATCGTGATGGATGTGGTGATCGTGGGCGATGATCATCGGTGAGATCTGATCGGGAAAATACTTACGTTCAACGAGGCTTGTGTAGTCGGTATCGTAAGCGCTATGTAGACTCAAAACGGCAGACTCTAGAAGATCTAACCCATCCAATTCGAGGAGTTGTCCGACAGTTTTGAGCTCAATTTCAGTGCGATTATGGGCGTATACCATATGCACCCCCTAGCCATTGCTTATCTAATTTAGTATATGCATGTTAGTTAGTATGGCGTTTGTTAATCAGATTTCAAATGGCGTTGAGAACTTTTCTCGCTGATTCGGGGGGGACAGAGCGATTAATAGAGTGGGCTCCCTTCTTGTCTTAAACGCTCTTTTAAGTGATCCAGAAATAGCGTGGTCAAGGTGTGGGAGTAGTCGAGTTTAGGGTAGTAGGCATAAACCATCAGTTCGTCCGCAGTGACGTCTGGCAGAATACGAACCAAGTTACCCTGTTTGAGTTCCTCTTTGATGATGGTGCCGTTAGTTAACAGAATGCCAATACCACGCTTTGCTGCATGAAAGAGAGCTTCTGGGTTAGTGGTGGCAAAGTTTCCGCGAAGGGTAATCCGTTTGCCTGTGGCCAACTTCACTTCACGGTCAGGGCGTTCTCCCCATACCAACGAATTATGTTGAGCGAGTTCTGTAATATCTTGTGGAGTGCCGTGCTTTTCTAGGTAGTTCGGCGCTGCATAAAAGCCCGCTTTGTGCTCAAACAGTGGCGACTTTTTAAAAGCAAGTGAGTTGAGCTGCTCTAATTCTCGGCTAATGACCAAATCTAGTCTGAGCTCAGGTACTTGGCCGGGAGTCGTGGTGATCAGTTGAACCTTGATATCTGGGTATTTTTCCAAAAAGTCATCAAGATATTGCACTAGAAACTTGGAACCTACCGCAATGGTAGCGCCGATTTTCAGTAAGCCTGCAGGTGTCTGATTTACTGAGCGTGTTTCATCTACGATCGATTGCCAGTTTTCTAACTGCGCTTTTGAGCGAGTATAAAAAAGGGCTCCAGCTTCAGTCTGACTGATAGAACGAGTAGTGCGCTTCAGGAGTTGTGTTCCAATGCGATCTTCTAACCAATTAACGCGCTTACTGATGGCTGAGCTGGTGGTATTCAGCGAACGTGCCGCACCGTTAAAACTGCCTTCTTCAACCACTTTGATGTAACTCTTAACGTTCAGTATCCAATCCATATTCGTTCCCAGTAAGACTTAATCTAATTCCAAATTGGCTAATTATCATCGCTTAGCTTTGAATGTAGACTCATTATATGAATAAATTTAAGCCAAAAGGAACGATATTGAACGCATCTGACTTTAAAAAGACGCCACTGCTCCTTGCGATGATGATCATTGCGACTGGGCAGGTTGGGGTGAGTATTTATCTACCATCACTGCCACTGATTTCATCGGATCTGGGTATTTCTCAGGTCGATGTTCAACTTCTTGTCACACTCTTTCTAGTGGGTTTTGGTGCATCTCAGCTCTTTTACGGTCCTATGTCTGATGCGGTCGGTCGCCGACCAATATTTTTGCTTGGTCAGGGCGTTTATCTGATTGGCACAGTGATCTGTTTTACCTTCTCAGATAGCGTTGGCGCATTAGAGTTTGGTCGTCTATTACAGGGCTTGGGAGCAGGTAGTGCTTCGGTACTAGGACGAAGCGTACTTAGAGACAGCTACGATGGCGGGCAACTTACCAAAGCGCTCTCTTACATCTCACTAACGGCATCGATTATTCCTATCATTGCGCCGGTTTTTGGTGGTTGGATTGCATTCCATTTAGGTTGGGAATCGGTGTTCTTGTTTGTTCTGATTTACTTGTCGGCGATTTATACCTTGGGATACTTTGTCCTGCCAGAGACCCTACCTTACGGTAAGAGCCGCTTTGAATGGAAAAGCGTGATTAAGAATTACGGCAGTTTGCTGTTAAATCGCCAAGTGGTTGGTAGTGCGAGCTATAACTGGGTGAGTTATCTTGCCAGTTTGGTGACATTGTCTTTGTTCCCGTTTTTGATGCAAGAGAAACTCGGGCTGAGTGCCGCGGATTACGGCTCACTAATGATAGTACCTTCCGCTGGGCTGATGATGGGTAGCGTGCTGTTGAATATCTTCAATAAACGTTTTTCAACGACTCAACTAATGGCGGCGGCGATAACGATCATTTTTGCGGCTGGTACTTGGTTATTAATGAGTGAACTGACGATCTTTAATCTGGTATGGGCATTTACTTGGTTGGCTATCGCACAAGGTATCTCTTTTCCACTATCGATCAGTATGCTTCTTGAACCTCATAAGAAACAAGCGGGTGCGGTATCTGCACTCTCTGGCTCAATTCAGATGTGTTTGGCTGGCTTGTTAGGCGGATACCTAGTTGAAACTTGGGTTACGACTCATGTGCAACTTGGTTGGTTCTATCTGGTATCAGGCAGTGTGATGGGGCTGGTACTGTTTACTTCAAATAAGCGTGGTGTCGAAGAGAGTAGCCGTTCGAAGCAGTATGCATCGTAATGATTGAGTTTAACGACGCCGTTTCTTACAATGTGCGGGTTCATTTAATAGGTAAATAAATCATGCAGCATAAAGAATTCGAAACATTGGTAAAGGCTATCTGTGATCTTGAGACGCTTCCTCAAGCTCTAGAACTGCTAAAGAGCAGCGAAGAGACTGAAGTCGCAGAAGCAGCAGCGTCATTGAGTGGTCAATTTGCGCTTGCTGAAGTAGAAAACGAAAAGCGTATTTACCATGTTACTCAGCAAGAGAATGAGCAGGGTGAAGAGCAAGAGTTTGTTGAGCATGTAATGAACGAAGGCGATGACTTGATCAAATTCGCAGCGTGGTTCTTTGACTCAATGTTTGGTGTTAAGCAAAAAGAAACCTACCAAACGGCAGGCAAAACATATCGTCAACCTAAGCGTAGCTAATCAGCATTGTCTGTACTGGTCTGTTTTATAAGAGTAAGTACGTTATAAGACCAAGCCACGCTATAAGATAAAAGTTGCAGCGCAAATAGTTTAAAAATGAAGCTCTACTTCGGTAGAGCTTTTTTGTAGCTATAAATGAGCCTATCTAACTAGTGATGTAAATTAATTACTAAAAAGTGTGATTTAAATCTTGTTTTTGGGGTTTTTAGGTGTAAAATTACCACATAAAGAAAATTTATTACATCTGTGGTGATTATTATGAGTTACGAATTAGGCAATGTTTACGTGGGTCATATTGTGGCGAAAAACATGATGCACGAAGCGCTACATGGCAAACCAAAACAGAAGAAAATCTCATTCGTTAAGCGAATGATGAAGAAAATGGCAAACTAGTCATTGATCTAAAAGGATTTTAAAAGGCCTTAAGCGAAAAGCTTAAGGCCTTTTTCGTATTCAACAGAACAGCGGTTCAAATGCGATTACTGTTGATACGTCTCTTTGTGGATGGACACAAAATTCTGAGCGATGATCTTTGCAACTCTATCTTAGCCAGTGGATTGGTTAGAAAGATCAACCACGTTGTTTGGGATGGCATCTAAACCCTTCTCTTTCATCCAAGCCTCTAGGTTGTCAGCACCACCAATGTATTGACCGTCTAGCCAGATTTGAGGCACGGTAACGGGTGTTTTCTGTCCAATGTGCGCCTTCACTTCAGGGATCATTCGGTACAGTGCAGCACTGTCTTTTACAACGTCGTGGTACTGGTATTCGATACCCGCTTCATCAAGCATCTTCTTCGCTTTTACACAGAAAGGGCAGGTCGCTTTACCATAAACAATGTTGCCTTTTAGCGTGTCGCGCTCTGTCCACTCTTTGATGACGGACTGTACCAATACGCCACGGTTTAGGGCTTCACCTTGGCTAACAACTTTACCTTCAACGACAAGGATTGGAGCATGCCAAGCGCCATATCTCAATGGTTCCCACCAGTGAGACAACCAATCTTTCACCTCTAGCTCGACATCCACATCAGACAACTCGTTATCAAACGTGTCCTGTAGAATATCTTTGGTTAGGGTACACTCACCACAAGGGATATTGACCTTGAATGGTCCCCAGCTTCCGCCCCAGCGATACAAGGTAATTTTAATTGGTTTGCTCATAGTGACATCCTCGTTTTAAATCTCTTGTAAATATAGAACGATAAGCTCAAATTTTTCTTTCAAAGAAATTTAAATTTATCTGTATTTCCCTATCTTTTAGCACTTACAGCATTTTGCATGAGCGCAACAATCTTATCGCTCTTTCTTGGTTTCCCAATGGGTGATGAAAGCAACTGAAGCGATGATGATCGCGGCACCAAGCCAGAGACGACCAGGTGGTACCCAGCTAAATACAATCCAGCCCGCCAACACATTCAGTGGTAATTTCGCGTGATCGAATGGTTGAACAAATGAGGCATCGGCAACCGAATACGCTTTTACAATGGCCCACTGTGCCAGTGCAGTAAGTACACCAATAACAATCAGAATTGCCCAGATGTTAAAACCACTTGGCATTTGCCATTCAGGTGCTGCCAACAGGATGTTAAATGGCGTGATGAGTAGCAGTAGGTACACCACCATGGTTGAAGGACTGTCATCAGAAGAGAGCTTTTTCACCATCAGTGAGTAGCATGCCCAGAAAAAAGCAGCGCCAACAGGTAAAAGTGTTGCCCAGCTAAAGTCTTCTGCCCATGGTTCTAAAATGATCATCGCACCAGCAAAACCTGCAATGGTTGCTCCCCAGCGCGCAGTACCGACAGTCTCTTTTAAGAACAACCCTGAACCAACAGTCGCAAATAGTGGAGAGGTCATCAGTAGAGCAATACCTTGCCAAATCGGCACGGGATAGGCGAGTGCCCATATCCACAACTGAATACCAATAACCGATAAAAATACGCGTGCGATGTGCATTTTAAGATTGTTGGTTTGCAAGGCTCTACGAATACCCAGAGTCTGCAAATAAGGAAGAATCGCAAAGAATGCAATGGCGTATTGAATAACAGCAACAGTAGTAGAAGCGAGCCCAAAATGAATACTGGCGATTTGGGTTAAACTGTTGATGATCGCGAATGCAAGGCCAGCGGTAAGCATCCAGCTTGCGCCTTGAATCGGGTGATGTTGAGACATAATGTTTCTAATTCATTGATGTGGTTTACGTATGATACGGATTTAGGCCAATGAAACCAGAAAAAAGCGTTGATGAACTTGGTCAAAATAATTGAAGAAACAAAAAAGCTGAGCAATTGCCCAGCTTTTAGAAAGTCTATCTAGAAGACGAGATTAGAAGTCGTAGCGTACACCTAGGCGAAGTGTATCTTCACCTTCAGTTACAACACCAGCAGTCTTCACTTCGTCTAAGCCATTAAGGTAGTACGATAGGTAAGTACGGAAGTTGCTGTTGAACTTGTAGTAACCCGCAAGTTCGATACCGTCTGTAGCGTCAACTTTTGTGCCGTTCGCTAGTTCGTTCTCTTGGTAAGTGTATACCGCTGCTGCAGAGATTTGCTTAGTGAACTTGTACTGAGCTGCAAATTCCATAGCTGTGAACGACTCTTCGTCTGTACCCGTCGCTTTATCATCTAGGTCACCCATAGAGTAAGTCGCTGCAAGGTATAGGCTATCTAGCGAGTAAGCAACACCAGCTAGAACTTGGTTTGCGCTACCTGCGCCTGCACCTAGGTCTTCAGCTGCGTAAGTCAGACCAAGATCTAGACCGATTGGCAGAGAGTAAACACCTGAAATGCCGTAGCCATCAGAATCTTTTGTACTGTTTGTTTTGTAAGTTGCTTCTAGTTGAAGTGCATCGAAGCCACCACGGTATGCGAATACACCGTCTTCTTTGTCAGAAGCTGAATCGATAACTTGCTGAACACCAGAGAACTCAGTGATATCCGTGAAATCAGAAACAATAACAGAAGCCATGTCTTGACGACCGAAAGAGATAGCTTGGCCATCAAAATCAACACCAGCGTACATGTAGCGGTTTTTGAACGTACTGTCACCAGACCCTTGTTCTGCTTCGTAGAAGCCAAACGCAGTTGCTGTATCAGTTAATTGAGTTTCACCTTTCAGGTTTAGACGGAAGCGAGTTTTGTCTTCCATAGACCCTTCAACTTCAGCACCGCCTGAACCGATGAAATCGCCACGGAATTCCGCACGACCGCCGATTTTAAGCTCGGTGCCGTCAGAGCTGTAAACTGTTGCTGCTAGAGATGAACCTGAAACTAGTGCTGCTACCACTGCAGAAGCTAGAACTGCCTTTTTCATAATCACTTACCTTGTATTGTAAATTCCGTGAGCGCTGTGCTCGTTCTTTTCGAGATGGGGTTAATTTAGAGCAGCCAAATTAAGCTTTCATTTCTAGGAAATTACATTTTCGTGAATAGGGAACTTTTCCTTAGTTATTAATTTCATTGCACTTTTGTTTCATTTTTATTTTTTGGTTTGCATATCTGGTCGGTTTTATTTGTGCTTTTTGACTAACTATTCACACCTAGGGTAAGAGGGAACTCTATAGGTAACTTATTGTTATGCTTCAATTCATTCATAGAATTAAAGGTTGTTCTAAGGATCGATTAGGTTATGATTCAAACTGTGGCAAACGGATCAAATTAGGCGCACTTGTGGGGAAACTGAATGAAAACAGAGTATTTAGGAGATGTGTTACAAGGAAGACAGGTAATTACCTCTCTTAATGTTGATGATCTCTCAGTGGGCGAACATCAGTTTTGGTTCCAAGTGACCAGTGATGGCCTTGGTCAACCTAAAAACATGCCAGTGTCTGTTTTCAAAGGGAGCCAAGACGGTCCGAAGTTGATGATAACCGCAGGTATTCACGGTGATGAATTGAATGGCGTGCTCGCGGCACAACAGATCATTCGAGAACTGGTTGGAAAAGAGTTGAAAGGAACGGTAACAATCGTCCCAACCGTCAACTTGCCGGGTCTGCTGAATCATAGCCGTGACTTTGTATCATCGGATCCGGGGTCGTGCCCTGCCAACTTAAATCGCCTATTTCCTGGAGATGCACATGGTTTGGCAGCAGAGCGATTTGTCGCGTCATTGTGGGAGCATCTACTCAAGCATAATGCGACGTTTGCTGTTGATCTTCACACCCAAACCCGTGGTGCAGTTTACCCTCTGTATGTATTTGCTGACTATCGCATTGAGCAATGTGTTGAAATGGCACGCTTAATGAAACCTGATTGTGTTCTGAATGATCCGGGTGATCCGGGTATTTTGGAAACGGTTTGGAACCGTAGTGGCATTCCAAGCGTTACCGTTGAAGTGGGTATGGGTAAAGTCACGCAGCCAGAGATGATTCAACGTGCTGTGGATGGTGTGTTCAATATACTTAGCTACTACGACATGTTAAGTGAAAACCTTGAAGCTGCAGTCTTACCTGATATCGATTGGGTTGCAGGTGACAGTGTTGTCTCTATTCGAGCGGATATTGGTGGTTTTGTATTGCCTCAAGTCTCTATGTTGCAGCAGGTTGTTGCTGGTGACTTGTTAGCGATCCAATACGATGCGTTTGGTAACGAATGTCGTCGTTATTTGTCGCCTTCGAAAGGGCATGTATTGAGCTATAACGTTGATGCTCTGAGGGAGCCAGGTGCTTTGGTTGCTCGTTTACTTTGTTAGATACAAAGAGCGCATCAAACAGAAGACAAAAAAAACCGAGCAGAGCTCGGTTAAAGGACAGTGCCATAGAGTAGGCGTGGGTGTTGAACTCTTTGTTTCAACGCCTTTAAGTTAGTCGCTGTAAGTGAAACTTATGTGGACTAATGATGACACTTTGAAACCACTTTAATTTCATTGAGATGACGAAAAATGGAAGCGTGACTCGCTTCCATTTTTTATGCTTGATTAAAATGCTTGGTCTACGACGTCTTTAAGTTTGTCATAAGGCATGTATCCCGGAAGGAACTGGCCATTGATGATCATTGTCGGTGTGCCAGTTAAGCCCAGCGCTGAAAATGTCTGATGGTTAGTGGTGAGAACCGAATCAAGCTCTGGTGTCGATTTTAGCAGCTCTTCTGTACCCGTGCGTTTCGCTACTGCTTCTAAAGAACGAGTAGTATGCAGTCCGCTTTTTGCTACGAGCAGGTCATGAACTTCGGTGTACGCTTCTGGCTTTTGTTGCCAAACGTTCATTGCATACAGAGCAGAGTTGGTTTCGATCTTATCGAGCTTCTGTTGCTTGAACGACACGTAAACGTTGATGACTTTGAGATCTTTCTCTTCTTCTACCAGTTGTCCAAGAGCTTTCTCTAATCGTTTACAGAAAGGACAGTTGTAGTCAGTGAAGTTAATGATGATGTTCTTACTATCTGGGTTACCCATAATCGGGTGAGCCGGATTATTGTAGAGCCATTCTTGACTATCAGCTTGCGCCTTTTCTGCTTGCTCTTTACCCGCTAAGTATTGTTGAAGGCTAGTATGCAGACCTGAAATGGTTTCAGGGTTCTCTTTTAAAAAGGTATTGATCTCTTCCAGTTGCTGCTCTTGTTGAGGGCTAAGCGCTGCTAGTGCAGTCGTCGAAAATAGAGCACTTAAAATCATGCCAGCCAGTAGTTGTTTCTTCATTATTGATTCTCTTTCTTGAGGCCACTCTTTTTAGCAAGAGTGGCATTATTATTAGTTCGGTTGGTTTATGCCAAAGCAGCACGCAACCAAATACCTAGCGGTGTGGTAACACCCGTTGTAATACTTTTGATCTCTCCATCTTTAATGATAGCGATGGTCGGTGTAACGCTGATCGCCCAGTCACGGCCAATTTGTCCACTGGTGTCGTTGAGTACATCGAAGTTGTAGTCCTTAGCTTGCAAGTAACGGGACACTCGCTCATCGGGGCCAGAAGAGAGAGAGACAGAGACGACATTGTGAGATTTGGCTAACCAATCGACACTCGGACTGACAAATTTACAAGCGCCACACCAGGTCGCCCAAAAATAGACGATCACGGGCTCGCCTTGGTTACTCAACTCTATCAAGTCGATCTCTTCTCCTTGAATCGAAGTACCGACCATAGGGATAGCGTTACCTTGAGGCATGGACTGTGAGCGATAGAAGTCCATTGCCGCTGAAATCACCCCGACGATCAATAGGATAGAAAGCAGCTCTTTGGACCAACGCTTGATGCGCTGACCTAGACTCTTCTGCTCCTTATTCTCGGTTTGATCATCCTGCTCGGATTGGTTTGATTTAGTCATGATGATTACCTCGCAGTGTTAATTGCTTGAACCACGGTATCGCCATCCAAAATAACTGGCAGTGGTATGCCTGTTGGAACCTTCGGCCCATATACAATATTGAATGGAACGCCGTAACGGCCATTGCTTTGTAAGTATCCTGTCACGCTTTCACTTGGTGTGGTCCAGTCACCTTTCATCAATACCATGTCTGGTTGCTGTAGGTGAGAGTAGACAGGGTCTTGTAAGATCACGCCGACTTTATTGGCCTTACAAGTGATACACCAATCTGCTGTGACATCAACAAACACGGTTTTCCCTTGAGCGACTAAAGCTGGAATCTGCTTAGCATCAAGTGGTTGCCAAGGAAGATCGTCAACAATTGGCGTTCTCCAGTGTTCAGCCGTCATGCTTCCTGCAATCAAACCGACACCAGACAATACTGTCGTGATTGCTAATAAAGGCACCATTACTTTGCGCCCGAGCTTCACTCCCACCCAGATCAATACAGCGATGAAAATAGTCGCGCAGAGCACAATGGTCGAAAACAGCCCGATAAATGGCTTAAGCAGGCTTGCCAACCAAAGACTGGTAATGAACATCATTAAGCCAAACAGAAGCTTGACGTGATTCATCCAATTGCCTGGTTTTGGTAGCAGTCTGGTTAGGCTTGGGAAAAGCGCGAACAGTAGCCATGGGGAACTCATACCCAGACCTAAAGCCAAGAAGATAGCCCACAGTTCAACGTAGCTTGCTCCAAGGGCATAAGCGACGGCAGTTCCTAAAAACGGCGCACTACAAGGTGTTGCTAACAAGGTCGCAAACATGCCTTGCACGAAATGACCCGAGTGCGAGTTATCCCCTTGAGTTGCCATCCAAGTGTTCATGCGCGACGGCAGTCTGAATTCGAATAGGCCAAGTAAGTTGAGTGAGAACAGCAACGTGATAATCAACATTAAGGCGATGAACCATACACTCTGAAATTGAATACCCCAACCAACGGCGTTGCCGCCGAGCTTAAGTAACGTCATTCCAGTGGCCAGAATCGCGAATGAAGTGATGACGCCTGACGCCGATGCGATAAAGGACAGTCGGATGTGCTTATTTGACGCACCTTGATTTTGTATAATGCTGTTGAGTTTCATGCCAAGTACGGGCAGAACACAAGGCATAATATTAAGAATCAAGCCTCCAACCAGCGCGAATCCAACCATGACCCAGAAGCCTTGGGTAGTGTTCTCATACACAATCGGCTGGGTGCCGACACTAGCAGACAGTTCTTCAGCAAAGTTAGTATCTGAAACGGTTACGTTAACTACGCGTTCAGTCAGGTCGACTTCGCCTAGCCAGTTAGAAACATCAAACACTGCGGTTAGAGTGTTGTCTGTTATGTGCAAAGCAGGTTGAGCGAAGAAATCATCAATGACAGACTCACCGTCAATCAAGACTTGTGGCTTATCCCAAGCTTGATCGTTGTCGAGTTGAACAACTAGCTGCTGATTGGCTTTGTCCCAGAAAAGTTGTTCGTTAGATACGTGATAAGCAGATTTAGGTGCACGGCTCATGCCTTGGTTAAACAAGAACATGGCCTGTTCATCAAGTGCTAATGATTGGCCATCTATTGGCAACTCGATCGCATAGTCGTGAAGTACACAAATAGTCGTGCACGATGGGAACGTCAGATTGGCTCGAAACAGCGCGGGTAGATTTGGATCTTTTAGCGTCAGTGTTACAGGGAAGCTGACGTGCTTTTTATACCCGAGCGTCATCACGCCTAATTGTTCGTAATATTTCGGAATCGGCCAATGCCATTCGACAGATTCAATGTTGTTGGATTCTGACCAGTCCCAACTTGGCGGAATACCACCCTCACCAGGGCTGCGCCAATAGGTTTTCCAGTCTCCAGACAGCTCGACATCGAGGACGGTTTGAATGATTTTGCCGTCATTAGATTGTTCACCTGTCGACATCATCCGCATTTTTACGGGTGGATGCTCAGGCGCGCTGATCCAGCCTGTGCTTTGAGCAGAAGCTAGCATTGGCAACAGTATTAACAACGTAGCCAGAAATTTTACGCATGTGCGAGTGATGGTTGCTAAACGCGCAGCAACGCTATTGGTTCGTGTGTTGTACACAAATGTATCTCCAAAAAGTAAATAAAAAGGGTGAGAAGCCCTTTATCTACTCTCTAAATATACAGTGCTCTAGATGAATGCGGTGCTTTACTGTTCTTGCTGCTCGATCATGATTCGCTGGGATTCGAGATGATCTTGGCGCGCTAACGAGTGCAATAACAAGTAAGAAAGTGAGAGGGAGAACCCAGCCAGTCAGTGGCGCTGAAAAAGATGGTAAGTTTTTGGAAAGGCTACAACTACTCTTATCAGGAGAAGTTAAAGGCTGAGAAGCCTCAGGTCCAAATACATTGTTGAACAGCGACTGCATCTCTGAGGTTGATTCAACAGACGATGCAACTTGAGCTGAATTAGCCATAGAAAGTACAGGCTTCGAGAGTGATTTACCTTGAGATATACCAAACGCCAAGCAAGTCATGATGACTAACCCGGTTAGCATTAAAGCCCAAATTGAGCGCTGCTGGGTTTGGTGATAGTTAGGTAAAACAGACAGTGTAGAATCCTGCACATTATAAAATTGAGTGAACTAGGGTAGTGAATAAATGATTGGTCGACAAGTCATAATCGCGTTAAAGCCAACAACAAATGTAACAAGTTGAATGGGGAGGCTGATATTTAGGACAAAACAATCGTTAATGAAGAACGGACTTAACGGGAAAGTGATACAAAAAAGCCAACCCTTTGGCTGGCTTTAAACGATTTATTTCGTGAGTACGGCTAACTTAGCGAGTGAGGCTAATTTAGTGAGTACGACGTGGGCCGTTGCGCACTAGGTCTTTACCCGTTTCGTATACTTCATCAGTGATCCAGCGAGCAAGAAGAACCTGGTGGCTGCTGTTGAATACCGCTACGAAGTGACGACCGTCGGAGTTGTTGGTTGCCATACCTACGCCTTCAACACCTTCTAGGCCTAGACCGCCAGATTCTACGTCGATCAGAAATTTCTCTAGCTCTTCTAAAGAATCAATAATTTCAAGTTCGTTGTTCATCTTTATTACTCGTTCTTTTACTGTTTAGCGACTTCTATTATAGCTTGTCATAGAGTTGCGTTTTCTTGTTGGGCGCTACTCTACAGGTCATCCGCACAGATTGAAACTCTCAAATTTTTGAACTCTCTAGTAATTCTGAGTGAGAGCTGAATTAATTTCATTTAAATAATTGTTATCCATATTCTTTTTACTACTCTTTAAAGTGGTTTTCGGACTTTATTAGAGGTTAAGGATGATGAATTTTTGGCGATTTCTACTGTTGATGTTGGCACTGGTAACGTCTGTGAGTTTTGCAGAAAGCATAGAGAAAATATCAGAAACTCAAGATCAGTTAATGGTGGAGTTAGCAGAGCTGCAATCTGCTCATGAGGCTGAAAAGCCTTTTCTAGAAGATATTTTGAGGCGTAAGAATCAAGCACTACGTGATGAACTTTTCACTCAGCTCTCTTCCGATAACAAACAGCTGGTGGACAAAGTCCTAGGGCAGCAAGTGACGATGCTTGAGCAACTGCTCGAAATGAATGAAGTTAAAATCGTAACTCTGAGTAAGGAGAATCGGACCACAGAGGGCGAAGCCAAAAAGAGTATTGAGCTACGTGTACAGAAACGCATTGGCATGATGGACGACTATTATCGTCAATTAGCTAAAACGCTGACTTGGTCGAGCGATCGTGGAATCGATGTTGCAGCGTCGAAAGAGAAACTAAAAAAGGCGCTCGTTGTCCGGTCTGAATATCTAACCAACGCTATTTTGTACACAGATACACAACGTCAAGATTTAGAGAAACGTCTCGCTTTTGTCGGAGAGGAAGAAAAGGCGACCATTAACAGCGAGCTAGAGCGTTTTAGTGAACGCACCAGTGTTATGGTTGCTAGCTTAGAAGAAACCATCTCACTTATGGAGCCTTATGGGGTTGACGTTACATCATTCAAGCGAGTGTTATTGGCAACCACAGGCGATATTAATGCGGACGTTTTGGAGTGGAACGTCGCTCGCGATCTGTTAGAGGGTTGGGTAAGAAACTTTGGTTCATGGGCGTTTGAGAATACTCCATCGTTTGTGGTGAAGCTTGCGCTGTTCTTGGGGATTCTTTACGCGACGAGTTTACTTGCCAAGTTAGCTCGAAAAACAGTGAGAAAGAGCGTCTCTCATTCCAAGATGGACTTTAGTGTCTTGATGCAGGATTTCTTTGTCTCTATCGCATCTAAGGCCGTTGTCTTCATCGGCTTGCTGATTGCGCTATCTCAGATTGGAATCGAGCTTGCGCCACTGCTCACTGGTTTTGGTGTAGCAGGTGTGATCATCGGTTTCGCGTTGCAAGATACGCTCTCTAATTTCGCTTCAGGTTTGATGATTCTCATCTACCGCCCTTACGACGTTGGCGATATGGTTAAAGTGGCGGGAGTACAAGGCACAGTAAAAGACATGAGTTTGGTGTCGACCACGGTGCAGACCATTGATAACCAGCGTTTAGTGATTCCAAATAACAAAATTTGGGGCGATGTGATTAACAACATTACAGCGGAGCGCGTGCGTCGTGTAGATATGGTCTTCGGTATTGGCTATTCCGATGATATCGACAAAGCGAAATCGGTATTGAATGACATCATCGTTAATCATCCTAAAGTGCTGAAAAAGCCAGAGCATATGATCAAGCTGCACACACTCAATACTTCTTCGGTGGATTTTGTGGTGAGGCCTTGGGTGAAAACCGACGATTACTGGGATGTGTATTGGGATGTGACAGAAACCGTGAAGAAACGATTCGACGAGGAAGGCATTACTATTCCATTCCCTCAACGCGATGTGCACATTTACAATCACGAGCAAAGCTAAATAGAGTGGTTACAAAATGGACTGATTAATAGACGCCTAAGTAGGCGTCTATTTTTTAGGGTATAAGTGCTAAGCGATAAATGACTGTTAAGCCAAATAATTCGGTATGATAGCCACAGACTGAATTAGTGAAGAATAGTGACATGGATAACCCAGAGCAAAAACCTCGAATCAGAAAAGCGACACGCATTGAGAGTGTTATGAATTCTGCAATGTGGCATCTGACTCAGCGAGACATGACAGAACATGAGCTTGTCTCAAAGTTGAAGGTTAAAACGGACAACCAAGAGTGGATCGACGAAGTGCTTCAACGGTTGCGTGACTTTGGGTATCTAAAATCAAACCAAGATTTCGCTGAGCAGTTTGTTGAACAGTCGTTTTTTGGCGAGTTCGGTTCCGCGTATATTGTTGAAAAGCTTAAGAAGAAAGGTCTGAAAGACTCCGATATCTATGATGCGATCCATAAGGTTAAAAGTGACAAGAATATAGACGAGCAATCGCTCCTCAATGATCGAATTAATAACTACTACAATGACTTCAATATGAGTCGTGAGAAGTTGGTTTCTACCTTACAGAAGCGTGGATTTAGCTATCAACAAGTTAAGATCGCTATCGATCAACACCCGAGTAGCTCAAACCTGAAAACCAACATTCAGATAAAGGCAGAAAAGGCGGATTTGGAAAAGGAGGTCTTGAAATACGCTCGAAAAGGCAAAGGTCTCACAGCGATCAAGCAAGAGCTAAAACAGCGACAAATAGATACCAGCGGCATCGCTGAACTTGTCGACAGGTTGATCAATGAGGAGCAATTAGATTTCTATTCAAGCTGTTTAGAGCAACTGCAAAAGAAATCTTATGATGTGAGTGATCATAAAGAGCGAGCAAAGGCCTATGCCATGCTCACTCGTAAAGGTTTTTCTTCTGATGAGATTAAGTTTGCTCTCGCCGAGGTTGAAGGCTTTAACGAATAGCGTTGGAGTTTTCAGCAATCCCAAGTCCGTTTCTCAGTGCGAACTGAGTCAACTCAATATGGTTATCTAGCCCAAGTAGCCCGAGCATTCGGTACTTATGTGACTCAATGGTTCTTGGGCTCAGGTGAAGTTTTTCTGCGCATTCTCTTGCGCTATTGCCTTGAGCGATCAACGCCAGTACTCGAGACTGCTTCTTTGATAACAGCAACAGCTTATCACTGTCGTCTTGAAGGCAGGTTTCGCTCTGTTTCAGTGAGCGCGCTAGCGTTGAGTGTTGCCAGTAACAGAGCCAAATTTCACATATCAACTTAAGGCGTTGAATATCCTCTTTCGCAAGCTGTCTTGATGGATCGTGAAAGTTACTGAACGACAGTGCTCCCCAGCGTTGGCCAAACAGTTGTAGCGGGATAATGCAGTGCCATCTTCCCCCTTCTCGGTAGAGCTGCTGCAACACAAAATTATCGCTGTTTTGCATTTCATACTCGTTGAAAGTCAGGTACGTCTTTGAAGTTTTCAGTAGCTTTAGGTAATCAAGATGATTCCCACCAACAAATAGAATCTTATTGATTTGAGGGATATGTTTTTTGGATACCGAACAAGTCTTCCCCTCTTCAAGACAGACCATTGAGTTTGGGAAAAGCGTTAACCTGTCGATATCAAACCAATCGAGAACATCAAACCCCGCTTCAGACCAGGCTTGATTGAAGTTAGTAGGGTCGCAGTTGATCAGGGCTGATGACTGCTCCATGACAAGTTGTTCGAAGCTCTTTTTGATTGTGTCCATGTGTCTACCGGGTGTTACTGTAACGATTAGATGGGTAAAAATTAGTGATTATGTACACTGTTCAATTGCAAATTTATAACATGTAATGATAGATAAGAAAACTGGATGACTGCAAAGCAGTAGATGTACTGCATAAACTATTGGTGAAATTTACGACAATTCATCGGTTTTTATTATAGTCAGTAATCGTCATGAAGCCTCTAAACCCCATTACTTTATTAACTGCTCTTTCTCCCACGTTGTTCTTATCTTTTGATGCAGTTTCCTCTCCGATGTTTGTCTACGCTCAGTCGCCCATTCACTCTAATGTGTTGTCGACGCAACTTAGGAGTGCCGAGCCAAATAGGGCTGGGACGTTTGAGTTTAAGTCCTCCTACACACAAGCAAGTATTTGGGCTCACACCAGTGACTATGCTTTGGATTATTATCAAAACCAGACTCATCTAGCGTTGCAATGGCAGGCATCTCCTGTATGGAAAACAGAGTTGGAATATCGCAAAGTAACGGCAGTAGATAATGGTCTAGACAGCTTTGTGATGGGGTTTCATGACCTATTTGGCATTGGGCAAAATGGTCGCGACCAAGTCGATAACGACCAGTTCACCATGGACTTTCATAAGGCGGGTATCTCGATATCGGACTTTGAAGGAGACGACCTGACCAATGCCGTGACTTGGTACAACGAGTTGCTGCTGTATGCACAAGGCCCAAGTTCACTGTCTGTGGGTGGTTCACTGTTCTACAACAAGGTAAAAGATGGCGAATTCGCACGTTCAAGCTTCGAACAAGGAGTACAGGCCAACTACAGCTTTATGACCCCGCAGCACCGAGTTTTTTCAACCTTGGGTTTAGTCCATCGTAACGGCGACAAATACGTAACTGAGCTTGAAAACTTCAGCTTTAGTTGGGCTGTCTGATACGAATACATGTTCAATTTACGCCACAGTGTTGTTCTTGAGTCATTGAACTATCATGGTTGGGCGACCAACGATCCTGACTTTTCAGAACCTTCTAACGAAGTGGTGCTTGGTTATCGCTACCGCTTGCACCCCGTCATGATTGAAGCGTTGATGACTGAAAACATCCGTAACATGGATAACAGCACGGACATCGCTTTCACCTTGAGTTTTAGAATTCAAATATAACCTGAGTTGTATATATAGAGTTCAAATAAAATTCAGGGAAATTATGAAATGCCGTAAATCTACGGTACCTCATGAAACGAAATTTAATAAGAATGGCGCCACACCAAAAGTCTTGCTGATAAAAGACTTAACAAACACAACATATAGGTAGTGGTCACCATGAAAAAAACTCTAATTGCACTTGCGATTGCAAGCATCTCTAGCTCTGCGTTCGCTGTAAACACAAGCAGCCAAAATAGCCAAAACGAAGAAATGTTCGCGTTTAATCCAATGCACAAAGATCAGTTCTCTGTGTCTGGTTCTTTCGGTGTTGGTGGTTACTACGATACAGGTTCAAAAGCATTTTACGATGATTGGGCGACAGGTCTAACACTGGCTCTTAATTACCGAAATAACCGCGTTGTTGCTTACGTAGAAACAGACCTAATGCTTCAGTATACGACAGACAACAACGTTGCAGATGCTGACGCAGCAACTTCTGATTGGGTTAATGGCATCGATACTGGCCCTGCAACGCACGTTGATAAAGCTTGGATCGGTTTTGATACCGGTTACGGCATCGCGTCTTTCGGTTGGGAGAATGATACAGCTCTAGATAAAGTTGACGGCGCTGGCGACACAACTTACGAGTTCGGTGCTTCTGCAGGTGATGCATCAGATGCGTTTAACGTAGTTAAGTTCCAAGGTGCAACTAACGGCTTTGCTTATGGTATCTCTTACTTCGAAACTGACGATGACCACAACGACGCAGACAAAGGTGTGAATGGTTACATCGGTCTTGAGCAAGAAGTATTCAGCGTATACGCGGGTTACGAAACTCGTGATGATGAGAAAGACTACGAGGTTTACTCTCTATCAGGCAACATGAAGCTAGGCTCAATGACTCTAGGTCTGAACTCTTGGATCGACCAAAACGATGAAATGAAGAACACAGGCTTCTACTTCTCTGGTGGTTACACGCTATCTGAAGACCTAACTATTGCTGCAGGTTACGCGTTCAACACCAACGAAGAAGACAACGCATCTGACATCGACTCTTCTTACATCAACGTTGCTGCAATGTACCGCATCTCTGCAAGCGCTGACATGGGTATCGATATCAAACAAGACCTAGAAGGCGCTCGTTTCAGTGGTAACACACAATACGATGAAGAGACTCACGTGTTTGCAGCGGCTTACTACTACTTCTAATAGTCATGTATTGAGGGGGCATGCCCGGTCTCCCTCTGATTATGTGTCTTAATGATATATCCACTGTTTAATTTTTCGGCCACTTCGTCTTGAGGTGGCCTTTTTGTGTCATTTTTTCTGAGATTTATAAATGATTAAAGAGATAACAGCGCAGGGAGTGATTTATGGTAACCCTACACTGTTTACGTGCAAGCCAAACCGTGAAGGTAAATATGAACTGGCTCGTAAGGTAGGTCGAGAGCCTGGAACGCGCCCTCAAGACTTACAAAACAAAGTGTATGTTGATACGTTGGAAGAGGCTTTGAAGCTTCTCAAAACCCATCACTACTACATTGTGTTATCAGGGAAAGTTTTTGGTATTCATCGTAAATCATTACGAAGCATCGATTCTGTCGACATTGTTTATCATGGTACTGAAACTACCACATCGGTCTAGTTAGGATGTTAAGTGAGCTTAGCAAGACCAAAGCCTTTTAGCTGTCACCCGTTAAGGTAGTGCTTGGTTTACTTGAGTTACTAAAAAGCCGCTCAAATCACAATGATGAGAGCGGCTGTTGCTTGCGCGGTCTAGCGTAGATTGATTGGATCACTAAGCGTGGTATTTCTCTGCGATATAACCTTCAAATGCAGTAAGCATAGCTTCATCTGATTGTTGGTTGTTGGCGATCTCAAAGGCGCCATCAACAATGCTGATCTTCGCATTCAAGCTACTTGCATGTGCTCTTTCTCTTGTTGCGAATGCCGCTATCTTCTCTTGCTCAATCTCCCAAGCTTGCTCAACCGTCAGGTTACAGGCATCAGCTAAATACTTAGCATTAAAACCTTCCCCAGTTAGACGCTCAATGGTGGTGTTGTGGTTAACACTATTACCAGCATGCCAGTAATGTTCCGCCAATAGAGGCCCAATTTCTGGGTTATCGGTTAAGTAACCAAACTTGTTCGTAAAGTACGCTCGTGTTTGGTATACCGCCATATGTGCCAGCAGGTAACCTTGGTAAGCACAAGCGGCTTCATCAGAAAGTAGATGTGGAATTGCCATCAATGGACGTGGGCTTGATTCTAACCCTAAGATTTCCAACTCAGTACGACGAGCAAGCTGAGTAATGTTTTCTGGCGTTAGCTCGTTATCATTAAGCTGATATAAGGCACGCTCGAAGTACGGAACAACCAGAATACAACGCTCTTGATACGCCTTGAACGGTTGTTTGCTGTCGATCATCGCTTTGATTAGTGAATCAGGTACGGCCTCGCCTTTTTCATTTAATGCGTACTGTTTTAACCAATCAGCATCATCAAGCAAGCTATCACAGAACATAGATTGTGTTTCTGCATAAGCCATCGACGTTGGTGAAAACTCTTGCGAGAAGCAAGGTGCGTTCATCTTCACGTTAGCAAAGTGCGCGGCATGACCACCTTCATGGAAGAGGGTATTGATTCCGTCAAAGCCACTGCCAATTTGATCTGGCTTTGCGTTACTCGTGAAATTGACTTGTGCAGGTACCCATTGGCTTTGGTCGTAAAATGATGGTGTTGGACCGTGACAGAAACCATTCGGGTATTTGCCTTTACGGTCTAGCAGGTCGAGTTTCAATGTGGCTTGTGAGTACTCAATATTCAGACGACCAAATGACTCTACCCAACGGCGCAGAGATTTTGAAAACGGCACGTAAGGATCGAGTTCGTTCATCACATCGCCAGCAAAAGAGTAGGTGAAGTTGTGACCTAGTAATGCTGACTCGCCTTTCTCTTTCGCTAGGTTAGCCAGACTCTTTAAATGGCTGTCTCGGGTGCGCACTTCAAAGTCATCTAAGATCGAAAATAGCTCTTCCGAAGTCATCTGCTCAGTTTTCACCACTGAATAATCAAAGTAGTTTTTGTAACCTAGTGCGCGTGCGAAAGCATTTCTCTGTTTGATGAGCTCAATGAAGCCGTTGCCGAGGAGCCACTGTTCAAGATCAAGCAGTGATTGGTGAGCAGAACGACGCACAGCCTCACTGCCGCTGTTTCGAATCGCAGAACCCAGCACAGGAAGCGAGCCTTCGACTTGCTCACCTTCTTCGTTGGTGTAGGTCATGGTGTGATTCTGTTTTTTCTCAAACAGTTCAGCTTCGAATGCAATCAGTTCTGCTTTGAGTTTTTGTGCCTCATCACCCTCTATGGCATGAGCTTTGAAAGTGGCTAACCAACCTTGTAGGCCTGTTGTTGTCGCGACTCTCTCTTCGTTATCTTGAATTAGATTCACGTTATTCAACTGTGCTTCAACTTCAGCAATTTTGTCTGCATTACTAAGAAATTGAGTCCATGCCGTTTGAGCTTGCGTCGACCCATCATGATCGTCGCTGATCCCCATATAGGTCTCCCAAAAGAAAGCTTCTTTCTCTTGGTGAATAGCGAGGTACTCTTTGTTGAGTTGGTTGAGGTATTGAGTTGGGTTCATGTCATTCCCTTAATTGATATCCTGTTTGTGTGGCTATTTATCAATGTCACTGGCCTTTAATAATGTATTTGTCGACGTCGCGATCTGTTGATTTAATTCATTACAGATGGAGATGATTCATTAAAGTCATTGATATCTAGAAGGTTATTCCTAGGCCACAATGGTGCAAATCATACTTGAACGAGTTGCTCTGCACAGTGACGTCTATTCCTAAATGGTTATTTATTTACTCAATATAAGGCGATTATGGGTTCATTTTATGTATGTTAAGCCGATAAATGCGTGTTGAAATGCAATATATGGAATGATATTCTATTTGTGTAATGGTTCTCAACGTGATGGATTACGTTATTTAAGCAAAGTGAATTTCTGTAGCGGGCATGTATGCTCGCTTTTTTTTGCTTTCCACTCAGAGAGTCGTACTTATTTAACCCGTGCGAACGTATAATTGGGGCATCTCAGATAAGGATTGCTCGATGAAATTCTCTTCAACTCTTTGCCTCTCTTTTGCTCTTCTATTCAGTCATGCAACACGTGCCAGTGAGTCTTGGTGGTTTCGTACTGTGTTTAATAGTGATTTAAGTGCTCCTGATACTGCCAGCCTAATGCATGATGCTGAGCTGTTTGATTGTGGCGAAGAAGAGGGGACTTTGTTGTGCAGTGATGAGACAAACTACTATGATCTAAAAGTGTTTGTTGAACTCGAGTTAATTGAAGGAAAAGTATCTTTAACCAGACTCTCTTTACCCAATTCCAAGTTGAATGATACTAAGGCCCAGCTCTACTTGCGTAAAGATGGCTTACAACTTAAGTCTGCAACCATCAATGGCGTTACCTTCGATGTGTTGAAGGAACTTGAGCTGGCCGATGAGCAAGGAAATAGCCCACAAAGTGTTGACCAAGCATTGGTAACTTTTCTTAACACGACGTCTTCATCGAGCTCTACCTTGGACAGCAATAAATCCTTGGTTTGGCATTGGCCAGACAATGAAGCAGCTTTGGTGATGATGCGCCATCAAGATCAAGAGATCATCATCGAACTCACGAGAGACATGGTTAACCAATAAACAGTCTTTGTCTTTTATGACGATGTTTTTGTAACAAGTTCACATTTTTGTAGTGGGGCGTATCGGCGAAGGCTTTATTAATTTGAGGCTATAATTAAATAAGCATAGGATACGGTTATTACTGATATAGGAGATAACCCATGGTTGCAAAAGTAACAATCGCGCCACAAGGCCCAGACTTTTCTGAGCTGGTTCAAGGATATTGGCGTATGGCTGAATGGGGCATGACTCCGCAACAACGCCTCACTTTTCTCAAAAAGCACATAGACCTCGGTATAACAACGGTTGACCACGCAGACATTTATGGTGGTTACCAATGTGAGAAGTTATTCGGTGAAGCGCTGGCTTTGGACCCGAGCGTGCGCGAGCAGATTCAGATCGTCACTAAGTGCGACATTAACTTGTGTGGAGACCATACTCCTGACCGCAAGATCAACCATTACGACACTAGTGCTCAGCATATTTACCAATCAGTGAATAACTCTTTGGAGCGTCTCGGCGTTGATGAGATTGACGTTCTACTTATTCACCGCCCAGATGTACTAATGGATGCGGATGAAGTGGCAGAAGCGTTCAACGAACTGTATAAGATCGGTAAAGTGAAGCACTTTGGTGTGTCTAATTTCACTCCTCGTCAACTGGAGCTTTTGCAATCGCGCTTAGGTAAGCCCTTGGTTACCAACCAAGTAGAGATCAATCCACTTAACTTTGAAGTGGCTCATGATGGAACTCTGGATCAACTGCAGATGAACCGTATTCGTCCAATGGCTTGGTCTTGTCTTGCTGGTGGTGAACTGTTTACGGGTAAGAGCGAGCAAGCTGTTCGAGTACGTAATGAACTTGAAGCGATTCGCAAAGAGGTTGGTGCTGCAAGTATCGACCAAGTGATTTATGCATGGGTTCGTCGTCTGCCATCAAAACCCTTGCCGATTATCGGCTCAGGAAAGATTGAGCGAGTGCAAACAGCGATTGACGCATTGAGCATCGAGTTGACGCGTGAGCAGTGGTATCGAGTTTGGGTAGCATCGAAAGGTCATGGTGTACCATAGACTTTAATATAGCTAAGTTCAGAACATAGAAATAAGGCCAGCGTTTGCTGGCCTTTCTGTTATGGTTTGGTAGCTACCGTATACTTTTTAAGCTCTTCGTCATAGTCAATACCGTTTGATAGATCGGTAATGCCAGTGACCATTTCTCCATCAACTGCGTTATAAAGTAGGAATGGTGCTTGACTAAGATCACCCTCAATGCTGTAAAAATGGCAGTAGGAAAATTCACCAGTTGGTTGATTAATAAGAAATTTGTAACCGTTTTGTTTAGCTAATTGGAAGTTTGAAAAACTTGGGGTTCTGCTCGTACTTCCCCCTTCTTTAGGAGAATTACCGTAGCGGTTATCTTCATAATGATCAGAGTTAGTCAGATCTTGTAGTAGCCAATAGCAAGAACGATTGTTATTGATCGTTCTTTGGATACCCGACGCTGAATTCCAAACCGGGTAGCAGCTTCCGGTATAATTGGAGTAAATACCTTCGATATTGAAGTCAGTTGCGTTTTCATCACGCCCTTCTTCTACATCTCCCCCACGCGCCAAACAAGCGGCTTGGTAAATGTTCACGGCAGTTTGAAAGTTTTCTAGTAGGGTAGAACTAGATGCTGATCTTGCATCATCGGCGATAGAAAGGAACCTTGGTGCAGCTACAACGGCAATAGCTCCAATAATGACAATAATTATAATTAGTTCTAATAGTGTAAAGCCTTTATTGAGCGTATTGTTTTTCATTACCTAAGACCTTTGAAGTAATATTCTATTTCAAAATTTGAGAATGATGTACGATATCACATTGGGGCGGTCAGTGTGTCTTAAATTTGAGATATATTCACTCTCTTTATTAGTGAGTAAATTAACAACGGCTACTATTGAGTGGAATATTTTCTAGAAACACTCATAATGCACTCTGTTTTTCATTAGCTGGAATTGTCCTGTGACCACTGCAAAATTCTCTTCAATTGCCCTAAAACCAGAACTTATTCAAACTCTGGATTCATTGGGTTATACCGAAATGACACCGATCCAAGCACTGAGCTTGCCTTCTATTCTTGGTGGTAAAGATGTCATCGGCCAAGGTAAAACGGGTTCAGGCAAAACCGCCGCCTTTGGTTTGGGTGTGCTACAAAACCTTCGTGTTAAGCGCTTCCGTGTTCAATCACTGGTGCTATGTCCAACACGTGAATTGGCTGACCAAGTGGCGAAAGAGATTCGTACACTGGCTCGTGGTATCCATAACATCAAAGTGCTGACGCTTTGTGGCGGTATGCCAATGGGGCCACAAATTGGTTCTCTTGAGCATGGTGCTCACATTCTTGTGGGTACACCTGGTCGTATTCTTGATCACCTTGATCGTGGTCGTATCGATCTATCTGAACTGAACACATTGGTTTTGGATGAAGCTGACCGCATGCTAGAGATGGGCTTCCAAGATGCAATTGATGCTGTGATTGATGCTGCGCCGAAACAGCGTCAAACATTGTTGTTTAGTGCGACGTTCCCGAAACAGATCAAGTCGATTGCTGATCGTATTATGAATAACCCTGAGATGGTGAAAGTAGAGTCGACACACGATCACTCAAGCATCCAGCAGCACTTCTATAAGCTTGAAGGCACAGAAGCACGTGACGATGCACTAGAGCTGCTGTTACTTCATCACCAGCCTGAATCTGCGGTTGTATTCTGTAACACTAAGAAAGAAGTTCAGAACGTAACAGATGAACTCGCACATCGCGGTTTCAGCGTAATTGAACTGCATGGTGATATGGAGCAGCGTGAACGTGACCAGGCGTTGGTTCAATTCTCAAACAAGAGCATTTCGATTCTGGTGGCAACAGATGTCGCGGCTCGTGGTCTGGATGTAGACAACCTAGACGCAGTATTTAACTTTGAGTTGTCGCGCGACCCTGAAGTTCACGTACATCGCATTGGTCGTACTGGACGTGCAGGTAGCAAGGGTGTTGCTTGTAGCTTCTTCAGTGAGAAAGAGATGTATCGCGTTGCTCAAATTGATGAGTACATGGATATGCCGATTGAGCCATCTGAGTTGCCAGCTAAACCAGTTGCGAAGCCATACTACTCAAATATGGTAACGATTCAGATCGATGGTGGCAAAAAAGCGAAGTTACGTGCAGGTGACATCTTAGGTGCATTGACAGGCCAAGGTGGTATTGAAGGTAAGTCCGTGGGTAAGATTAACCTTTTCCCAATGCGTGCCTATGTCGCAGTCGAAAAATCGGTGGCGAAGAAAGCGTTACGTAAGATTGAATCTGGTAAGATGAAGGGAAGACAGTTCCGAGCTCGAATTCTGAAGTAATTCGAACGACCAAGTTCTTGTGACGCCTTAACGGCACTCTGATTTCAAAGTGCCGTTAAGACTATCCACACAGCTCTATTCATCTGGGCGAATAGAATAGAGATCATTGATATGCTTACCTTCACCAAGATACCAATTCATAGCTTCCTGACGATTGTTCGCTAATATCCTTACTGTGGTTATTTTTCCATCTTCAAAATAGCAAAGCTCATATTCTATTTCGCTCGAATAATGAGGAATAGCGGCCATAGATTGCCTCCCAAATACTAACCTTCGATATTTTATGCAAATATCATACCTTTCTGTATGTTTAGTTGCTTATCTATTGGTCAATAAATTACGAAATTCATCACTGCCAACAATTAATTTTATTTTAAGCATTTACCCAAATAGAGAACTTGGCAAGTTCATCTCTCAATTTCTTTATAAATCCCGCCAAATGAAGCACAACAATCTAAACTATCTGTGAGTAAACGTTGCAGACAGAGTGAGTTGTATGAAATTTCATCGATATTTAGCGGTTATATTGGCAAGCCTTGCCACATTTGGGTGTGCCACCAAATTTGCATACAACAATATTGATTGGTTCATTATTTCGTATATTGAAGACCTAGTGCCTTTAAATTCAGTCCAAGAATCGGAATTAGAGAATCGGCTACAAGACCTACAGCAGTGGCATAAGTCCACTCAACTTCCATTATACATTCAGCAAATCAATAACATTCAGCAGCAAAAGCGGCAATCGATCACCGCTGATTTTATTCAGCAGCAGGGTGATGAAATTAGAACGCATATTCGAACTATCGTGACTGAGTTTTCGCCAGATATATATGCACTGAGCTTGCAGTTGTCACCAGAACAAGACCAAGAATTCTTAGAAAATTTTAGAGCGAAACAACAAGAATATTATGATGAGCGTCTATCGTTGGATGATAAAGAAGCTCGCGAGTTCTATTCCGAACGAGTAAGAAAAAGAGTGGAGCGCTGGCTCGGAGATATAAGCTCGGAGCAAGATACCATCATTAAGAATTGGGCTAGCGAGTGGGTAAATACGAATCCTGATTGGCACCAATATCAGAAGAATACTTATCAAGCGGTATCAGACCTAGTAAAGAAAAAGGTCGATTTACCATTCGTTCAGGTAACAACCATGCAATTGTTGCTGAATAATGAATCTTATTACCCAGACACATTACCCGACAAATTGCAGAAGAATAGTGCCATTTCAGCGAAGTATTTAATGCTCATTGCACAATCAAGTAGTGAGAATCAGTGGCAATATTTTATGGATGAACTGGGTATATTAAAGTCTACTCTAATCGACTTACAGAAGTAGCTTCGTGCCCATGACTGAATAGTCAAAGGCATAAATAAAGGGCTAGCTCACTTGGTTTGCCAATAGTTTTGATACAGCGGTTTTGCTGGTTTTTGAGATCTTCTGCATTAAAGCGAAATCGGGGTTGGTAATACCGTGTCCAGACGCTAGCTCGTCTAACATCACCAACCACAATTTGGCTGTCATCTCTGAATCCGCTAAGGCTCTGTGAAAGGTACCGTCGTTTTCGATCTGCTTGTATCGTACTAGATCGCCTAGCTTATGTGTTGGCGCATCTTGGATTAAACGGCGCGCAATCAACATTGAGCACGCGAATTGCCCATCATAATTCCTACCCACTTGCTCAAGTTCAGCATCCAAAAAACGCTTATCAAAAGAGGCATTGTGTGCCACCAAATGGCTACCTTGGATAAAGTTTGCGAATTCTGTCATAACCTCTTCGCAGCTAGGGGCAAGCCTTAACATGTTATTAGTAATGCCCGTGTAGCCCTCAATAAAACTGCTGACTCGAAAACCTGGGTTCATTAACTGCTGAAAGGTATCAACGACGACGCCATCAACTAGCTTTACTGCACCAATTTCGATAGCGCGGTCGCCCATGTTAGGAGACAGGCCAGTGGTTTCGAAGTCGAGTACGATAACTGAGTGGGCAGAAGAAGACGGCATAATGGTTCCTGATGAAAATGGTTTAGCGACGATTTTAATTGATGACAAGTTCGGTATAGCCAGTCGACTCATCATGTTCACGGGTAAACGCGAGCTCTGGGTAAGTGTGTAAGATAAGTTCAGCCGTGGTAGCGATGAGTGTGCCTTCTAGCAGATGCCCGCCGATAACCTTTCCTTGCTCGTCCGCTACTGAGATATGAATGTGCTGGTGGTTGGGCGTTAGAGTTCCCATTACCGAAACTATCTCAAATGGCGCGTCAATTTGTAGAGTTTGGTCAGCGTTGGCGAGTCGAAGGTTGATGGTTGAGACACAACCTACACAAGATGCGATGGTACCTGCTGATATTTGGTGCTGGTTAACCAACTCTTGAATCGACAGTTTGAGGTCTTGGCCTCGGGTTAGCCTAACTGCTATTGGAGTGATCATAGTGTTTCCTTAAATCAACGCTAGAAGGAAAAACAGAAGCGAAGCCAGATGACTTCGCTTCGTTGATGAATGCGTTACTTCTGTTGCTCTCTTTTGTGTTTAGGCACAAAGTTCAACACAGAAATCGGCACAGGCTTACGCGGCTCAAAACCTTCAATCACGCGGCGCTCAATCAAATGACCGAGGCGCTTTTCAATGATGCATAGGTTCTTGAAATCATCTTTTGATAAGAATGAGATCGCTTCACCTGAAGCATCTGCACGGCCAGTACGACCAATACGGTGTACATAGTCATCCGCTGGGAATGGCAGGTCGTAGTTGACTACGCGAGTCAGGTTGTCGATATCGATACCACGAGCAGCTACACCTGTCGCAACAAGGAACTTTACTTTCCCTTTTTTGAAGTCAGCTAGGACTTTCTCGCGAATCGCTTGGCTGCGACCACTATGGAAAGACTCAGCGTGGATACCGCGCTTCTCCAACTGAGAAACTAACTTGGCTGCACCGTGTTTGGTTTCGATGAAGATCAGAGCTTGTTCCCAGTTTCCTTCTTGGATCATATGGCTTAGGAGTGCTGATTTGCGGTCTTTATCAACAGTGACTAACCACTGTTCAATATTGGCTTTTGATGCGGCATGCTTAGCAATTGAGATCTCTTCCGCTTCTTGAATAGCACTCTTAGCAAGATCTCTAACTGGGTTCGATAGAGTAGCCGAGAACAGCAAGTTTTGTACGTCTTGAGGAAGACGTGCGATGATCTTGTTGATGTCTTCAATGAAGCCCATGTCTAGCATGCGGTCAGCTTCATCAAGAACCAGTACTTCTACTTCTTCAAAGTACACCGCTTTTTGACCGTACATATCGATCAAACGACCTGGAGTCGCAACCAAAATATCGACACCTTCAATGAGGCGCTCTTTCTGATGCTTGTACTCAACTCCACCGTACATTGCCAATGAGGTTAGGTTAAGGTGCTTCGCATACTTTTTGATGTTGCGATCAACCTGAACGGCTAGCTCACGAGTTGGCGCTAAAATCACAGCACGAATGCGTTTTTTACGCTGAGTCGTCCCTTTGCTCAACATCTCCAAAATCGGCAACACGAAGCTCGCGGTTTTACCAGTACCGGTTTGCGCTGCGGCGATAAGGTTACGACCAGAAAGAACAATAGGAATTGCTTTTTCTTGGATAGATGTCGGTTTATCGTAGCCGAGTGCATTAACGGCTTTAACAATTGGGGAGCTTAATCCAAGTTTGGAAAATGGCATAAGGGTCTCAGTTAGGTTGGCTGTATTAGCGGTGGGTTGGAACAGTCATTAAGACAAAGTCTATGATGATGCGGGGCATTCTACCATGTTGCCTGACTACCGCTAGTTTTATGGTGGCTTTAGTTGGATAATGCCTTTTCAATCGCTCATTCAAACCGCTCAACTAAGTGATAGGGAAGTATGGAAATCACGACCAACGAACGCGACGCCGTTTATAAGACTATTTTTTCACGCCGAGATGTTCGAGGCCAATTCCTGCCGGACCCGATATCTGAAGAGGTGCTAATGCGAGTGCTCACTGCAGCGCATCATGCACCCAGTGTCGGTTTCATGCAGCCATGGGATTTTATCGTGGTGCGAGACGCGGAAACCAAACAGAAGATAAAGCGTGGCTTTGATCAAGCTCATGCAGAGTCGGCAGAGATGTTTAGCGATGAAAGGCAAGCGCTCTATAAAAGATTGAAGCTAGAGGGTATTGTTGAGTCGCCAATTGGTATCTGCGTGACTTGCGACAGAAACCGAACTGGTCCGGTAGTTCTCGGTAGAACAATCAAGCAAGAGATGGACTTGTACAGTACTGTATGTGCGGTTCAAAACCTATGGTTGGCTGCAAGGGCAGAAAACCTAGGGTTAGGATGGGTGAGTATTATTCATGACTCTGCGTTGAGAGAGGCTCTGGAGATCCCAGAAGAGATCGATATCGTTGCTTACCTTTGCCTTGGTCAGGTCGAGCACTTTAAGGATAAGCCTGAGCTAGAAACCTTGGGATGGCTGCCACGACGTGACGTGAATTCAGTGATTCATGAAGGGAAGTGGAACCCTGAACAAGTCGAGTCCGCTCAGTCTGACAAATAAAACGAATAAAAAAGGGCTCTAAGAGCCCTTTTAAAATCAAGTTTCGGTGTCAGGTCGTTACTCTGCTGCTTGACCCGTCATTGATAGCGCTAGCGCTTCTGCAGCCTTGATACCGTCAATACCCGCTGACAAGATACCACCTGCGTAACCGGCACCTTCACCCGCAGGGTAGAAGCCTTTTAGGTTGATGCTTTGGTAATCTTTACCACGCTTGATGCAAACAGGAGAAGACGTACGAGTCTCAACACCTGTTAGTAGGCCATCTGCACTAGCAAAGCCTTTGATCTTCTTATCGAACGCTGGGATAGCTTCACGAATTGCTTCGATAGCGAAGTCAGGTAGCGCTTTAGAGATATCGGTTAGGTGGATACCCGGTGTGAATGATGGTTGGACATCACCTAGCTCGCTTGGATCGCGACCTTTCAAGAAGTCACCAATCTTCTGCGCTGGTGCATCGTAGTTTTCACCACCTAGCACGTATGCGCCTGTTTCCAATTCGCGTTGGAAGCGGATACCTGCCAGTGGGTCACCTGGGTAATCGCGTTCAGGGTCAATGCCAACAACGATTGCACTGTTCGCATTACGCTCGGCACGCGAGTATTGGCTCATGCCGTTAGTTACCACGCGGCCTTCTTCAGAAGTCGCAGCAACAACAGTACCGCCAGGACACATACAGAAGCTGTAAACGGTACGGCCATTCTTACAGTGGTGAACCAGTTTGTAGTCCGCAGCACCAAGGATTGGGTTGCCAGCATTTGGACCGAAACGCGCTTCATCAATCATTGATTGTTTGTGTTCAATACGGAAACCAACAGAGAATGGCTTCGCTTCCATGTAAACACCGCGTTCGTGCAGCATTTCGAATGTATCACGAGCACTGTGTCCTACCGCTAGGATAACGTGGCGAGATTTGATCTCTTCGCCGTTAGATAGGGTCAGGCCTGTGATTTGACCATCTTCCATGTGGATGTCGTCAACACGAGTGCTGAAGCGAATTTCGCCACCAAGCTCGATGATTTTCGCACGCATTTTTTCGATCATGGTAACCAGTTTAAAGGTACCGATGTGCGGCTTACTTACGTATAGGATTTCTTCAGGTGCGCCTGCCGCAACAAACTCTTCGATAACTTTACGACCGTAGTGTTTTGGATCTTTTACTTGGCTGTATAGCTTACCGTCAGAGAATGTACCCGCGCCGCCTTCACCAAACTGTACGTTTGATTCTGTGTTCAGAGTACGTTTACGCCAGAAACCGAAGGTATCTTTAGTACGTTCACGAACTTCTTTACCACGCTCAACAACGATAGGCTTGAAGCCGCTTTGCGCTAGGATAAGCGCTGAGAATAGGCCACATGGACCAAAACCGATAACGACAGGGCGCTCAGTTAGGTTTTCAGGTGCTTGTGCAACAAACTTGTAAGCCATGTCTGGCGTTACTTTCACGTGAGGGTCGCTCACGAACTCTTCGAGTAGGGCTTCTTCGTTTTCTACAGCGACATCGAGAGTGTAGATAAGAAGGATCTTTGTTTTCTTACGAGCATCGTAGCCACGTTTAAAGATATTAAAAGAGATAACCTGATCAGCAGTGATACCCAGTTTCGCTTCAATTGCGTCTTGGATTTCGTGCTCTTCGTGGTCGAGTGGAAGTTTAATTTCGGTTAAACGTATCATGTATAGATGTCTCGTTTTATAGGTGTCTTAGCTTGGCACTGCGGATCTCATCATAGTTGTTGAGAGAGTGCTTCGCTCACAATGGCGCGCATTTTACGAGAAATTGAATTCTCTGTCATAATAAATTGAAAGCAGAAGCGAATTAGAGATGATATTCCCCCGCGATGATATTGAATTTTGTCTTGGGATGAGTATTATCCCCATTCCTCAATTTTGACTAACTTAAGAGCAGAGCATCATGGCATTTGTCGTCGGCGATAACTGTATCCAATGTAAATACACTGACTGTGTGGCGGTATGTCCCGCAGACGCATTTCATGAAGGTCCAAACTTCATGGTAATCAATCCGATTGAGTGTATTGACTGTGGCCTATGTGTGCCGGAATGTGATGCCCAAGCGATCTTCCAAGAGGACGAAGTACCAGAAGATCAGCAAATCTACATTGAGCTGAATGCGGAATTAGCAGAGCTGTGGCCTGTTCAAACTGAAGTGAAACCTGCAATGGATGAAGCTGAGAAGTGGAATGGTGTGCCAGATAAGCTAGGTATGTTAGAGAAGTAATTCAGGTACTCTCACCGAAAAAGATCCCCAACTCAGTCGTCCCTCCTTCTTGAGGATGACGGCTGATAATTAAACTAATCATATATTCCTTGATATTTTTAAGTCTCACTCGCGTCATTCCCTACTGCGAGGAACGAGCAAGATAGGGAATCTTGCTCTTTAATTCGTTTAACTCACGTTCTTGCTACTAGCTGTGCTGACGGCGCATGTTGTCGAGAATGATCCCAGTCGCCATCGCCACATTAAGAGACTCCGCACCGCCAAAGGCTGGAATCGTGATCTTGTCTGTCACGAATTGAGCCGCTTTTTCACGAATGCCGTGAGATTCGCTGCCCATCAATAGAATGCCGTTAGCTGAAAACTCAGTGCGGTGTACACTCTCACCTTCAAGAAATGCGCCGTATACAGGTAGGTTCGCTTGTTCCAAGTAGCTCGGTAAATCGGTTTGGCTTACTTGCACACGACCAAAGCTTCCCATCGTAGCACTGATGGTTTTCGGGTTGTAAGGGTCAGCACAATCGCTGCTCGCCACAATGTGTTTAATGCCATACCAGTCAGCAACACGAATTATGGTGCCAAGGTTGCCCGGGTCAGAGACACCATCAAGTGCGATCATCAACCCGTTTGCTTTTGGCAGTTCGAATGATGGAATCTCAACAACCGCAATAGCGGCATTGTTACTCACCAATGTACTGGCTTTAGTTAGCTCATCTAGGGAAGCTTCAACACAATCGAACGCTCTCAGTGCCGCGTGGTTTTGTGTCAGAAACTCGGCCGTTGCAAAAACGTTCTTCACCACTAGATCGCTGTCGATTAGCTCAAGCACATTCTTTTCTCCTTGAACAAGGAACAAGCCGTGTGCTTTACGTTGCTTCTTTTGACCTAAGGCGCGAAGGAGTTTTAATTGGTTTTTTGAAATCATGTTTTTATCCTAGATATAAGCCCGCGCATTATAGAGCAAAGGTTAGTGAACACAAAGTGGGAGAGTGAAATGCTCGCGAGATTAAAAACAAAAGCGCACCTTTCGATGCGCTTTATGTTTCAGTTTAGTCTTGTTATCACCACATAAGGTGGCGTGACCGCGAATTAGTATGGTACTGGGTAGCGTCTAAATACGGTGTTGATATCAGCTAACACTTCTTCCGACAGAGGCTTACTGAACGCCGCCACATTCTCTTTCAGCTGGTCTAGATTCGTTGCACCGATAATCGTCGATGTAACACCATCAACTTGGTTACACCATGCTAGAGCAAGTTGGCTTGGAGTAAAGCCATGGATTTTCGCCACTTCCACGTACTCTTTCACTGCCGAGTTAGCGATTTCAGTGTCACGGAAAATACCTTTACGCTGCATATAGGTCCAACGGCTTCCCGCAGGGCGTGCGCCATCAATATACTTACCGCTCAACATACCAGCCGCCAACGGTGACCATGGCAGGTAAGCGACGTCTTCATGAACACAGTTTTCAATCAAATATGGCCAATCTTTGGCGTGCAGTAGACTGAACTCGTTTTGAATCGACACCATGCGTGGTAGGTCGTGTTTTTCACTCAACTTGAGATAGGTATTAATCCCCCAAGTTGTGTCGTCAGACAGACCGCAGTGACGAATCTTGCCTGCTTTAATGCAGCTTGCTAGTGCCTGAAGGATCTCCAGCATTTGGTTTTCGTGTTCTTGGCGATCAATATCACTAAACGAAATGTGACCTGGAAAATGCTTACCGAAATGCGGTGTTGTACGATTTGGCCAATGCAGTTGGTAGAGGTCGATATAATCTGTGTTGAGTCGCTTCAATGACGCATCGACAGCGGCAATTACCGCTTCACCAGTAATAGGGCCGCCACCACGAACCCAAGGTAGGCCCGCACCGGCAATCTTGGTTGCGATGATCAGTTCGCCACGGCGTTGAGGGTTGCGTGATAACCAGTCGCCAATAATCTCTTCAGTTTTGCCGTAAGTCTCAGGAGAAGGTGGAACCGCGTACATTTCAGCGGTATCGATGAAGTTAATCCCTTGGCTAAGTGCGTACTCGATCTGTTGGTCGGCTTGCTGTTGAGTATTTTGCAGGCCCCATGTCATGCTTCCAAGACAGATGCGAGATACTGGAATTTGGCTGCTTCCTAACTTTGAATATTCCATTGGTTACTGGATTCCTATTGTTATACGTCCATCGCAGATGAGAGTTTTGACGAAAAATAAATCGCGAGTGGCGTGAGTTGGAATACAAATTAGTAACATAAAAAAACACGTTCGGGTACGGTTTTTAACGATGTATAGAACGCTTGAATGAAGTGTAGCGTGGATACAAGTGTATGGTATTGAATCCAGAGAAAAGGATGCTTAGGTCAAGGTAGGAGGTTCGGGAGGTTCGGGAGGTTCGGAAGCTAACGCCCTGCGTGGAGAAGTCAGGGCGTGATACGGCTCTAAGTGAATGATTGGTTTGGACCGATTTTAGTCCTCTGCGCTCATGCCACCTTGTTGTTGAACCTGTCTTAAAGCTTCCAGTCTTTGAGATTCTTTGTCTGTCGATGCCGTTTTAACTTGTTCCTCAGTCGCTTGAGGAGCAAAAACAAAGTACTTATTGATAGTCATAATCGAACCCTCATGTAACGTATGACATAGTTTGCTCGAAGGATAAACTGTGATCATCATCCATTTTGTTCTTTTTTTAGGCTGAGAGCGGAGGGCGTAGAATGCGAACAAAACGACGGTTTATCATCCTCTTGCAATAAGTAACTGACGAAACCCTCTAATTTCAAGTATAGGAAGCTCTGATCATTTCGCAGAAAAATGATTTAGAGCAAATTGCTCATCCTTTAGGGGCGTAAGATGAGCGTTCACACATCAACATCTTCAAGACTACCTTTCTCAAATCTTAGTCTATTCGAATCATAATTATGTTGATGAATCAGTTAGTTAAATCCATGGTGAGAACAAGTTATGGAACAGTTAGTTGAACGTTTTCTTAAGTATGTGACCTTTGATACTCAATCTAACCCTTCGAATACCCAGTGCCCTAGCTCTAGCGGTCAAATGACTTTTGCAGAGGCGTTAAAGGAAGAGTTGATTGCACTAGGGCTGAGCGATGTCAGCCTAGATAGCAATGGTTATCTGATGGCCAAGCTACCGTCGAATGTTGATTATCCGGTGCCAGCGATCGGTTTCGTTGCCCATATGGATACCGCACCTGACGCATCGGGTGCCAATGTCGCGCCACAATTAATACGTGACTATCAAGGTGGCGTAGTACAACTAGGTAGCAGTGGCGAGTGTTTAGATCCAGAGCAGTACTCAGATCTCAACGCACTGCTCGGTCATGACTTGATTACAACTGACGGAACGACCTTGCTTGGTGCGGACAATAAAGCAGGTATTGCTGAGATCATCACGGCTATCGCTTACCTAAAAGCTAACCCTGAATTGAAACACGGTGATATTTGTATCGGCTTCACGCCTGATGAAGAGATTGGGCGTGGCGCTGATCTGTTCAACGTTGAAAAGTTTGGTGCCGAGTGGGCTTACACCATTGATGGTGGCCCTGTAGGTGAGCTGGAATTTGAGAACTTTAACGCATCAAGTGCTGATGTTATCTGCCATGGCGTCAATGTTCACCCGGGCACTGCGAAAGGCAAGATGGTGAATGCGATGAACATCGCAGCACAGTTTCAACTGATGATGCCAGCGGAAGAGACACCTGAATGCACCGAAGGTTATGAAGGTTTCTATCACCTTAAATCAGCGGAGATGGGCGTCGCGCGCTCGGAGCTAGGCTACATCATTCGTGACTTTGAGCGCGAGGGCGTAGAGGAGCGTAAAGCCTTCATGCAACAAAAAGTTGATGAGCTAAATAGTCGTTTAGAGAAAGGCAGTGTAGAGCTTGTGCTTACTGATAGCTATTTCAACATGAAAGAGATGGTTGAGCCGCATCAGCACATTATCGAATTGGCAAAACAGGCGATGATCACTTGCGACGTTGAGCCGATGATCAAACCAATTCGTGGCGGTACGGATGGTGCGAGACTCTCATTTATGGGGTTACCATGCCCGAATATTTTCACCGGCGGTTACAACTTCCACGGTATTCATGAGTTCATTACTGTTCAGGGTATGGAACTGGCTGTGAAAGTGATCGTAGAGCTATCTCAAAATACTGCTACGCATTATCAAAAATAAGATAGGAATTAATGCTTTATCCCTTTGTATTTTAGAGAGTATTCATTAATACTTTCCATAAGTATAAGGGAGTAAGCGATGAGAAAATTAATTCTACTCTGCACCCACCTTGCTGTGGGTGCTTTTGGTTTTGGGCTAGGGGTATATGCATTACCTATTTTGATTGAACCTGAGTCACCTTCGGTCAATTCAGTGCAAGCGGTAACAGAGAAAGCGGTGTTGAGTGGCGAGTTTACTAAAGATCGCCAAGACAGTGATTTTCTTCATTGGGGAGAGGGGATTGTCTCCATTACTGAGGATGCCATAGCCTTTGAGGGTGAGCTCGCTCCGGGGCCAGACTATAAACTCTATCTGTCGCCGAGCTATGTTGAAACTGAGGTTGCTTTTAATGAGCTTAAGTCAACAATGCTGAAGGTGGGCGACGTAAAAACCTTTGACCGCTTTATGTTGACTCTGCCTCAAGGGACAGATCTCACTCAGTACGATACGGTTGTGATTTGGTGTGAAACTTTTGGCGAGTTTATTACTTCTGCAAAAATAAAATGATAGCCTAAACAAAGCCGTTTTTAACCAGGGCGTGTTGATCTTTCGAGCTGGTTTTTGCAGCGAGTTGCTGGGTATTTATACAAGGCAGAGGCTTTGATGTGTAGCTAGCCTACATGAGAAGCCGATAACGCAGTAGAAATGACCAGCAAACGCTGCCCGAAGGGTTCGAGCTGGGCGCCCCCGCAAAAAGCGTTTTACTCTTTGTTGAGGGAGATTTGCTTAGAATGACTAGGCTACTTCTCCCTCGCCGCGATTAAAACGCTTTTGCCTCGAACAAAAATTAATCACGAAAGGTCAACACGCCCTAATAAAAGCGCTCAGTAAATGGGCGCTTTTGTTAGGTTAAGTCATCATCATTCCAAAGGAAGTTGTAATGGAAAAAATGTGGCAAGTGATTGATTTCTTATTGGCGCACAAAGGCTTGTTCAGTGCGCTAATCATCGCTGTTGTTTTAATTATTCGCCGAATCACACTGTCTCAAATCAGAGGCGATGTTGCCTTTCTCTCTGAAGATCAGCGTAACTGGATGTCTCGTACTAAGAATGGCACCTTTGCCTTCATAGTGATCACGCTATTCATACTTTGGCAGTCGGAAATTAGTGAGTTCGCGCTGTCGTTAACTGCGATTGCGGTGGCGATCGTTGTGGCATCGAAAGAGATCATCCTCTGTTTTACAGGCTCTATCCAAAGAGCAAGTTCACGCTCTTTTCGTATTGGTGATTGGATTGAAGTCGGGAAGATCAGCGGTGAGGTGATTGAGCACAATATGATGGCGACAGTGATTCAGGAAATCGACCTGTACCACGGGCAATATCACTACACCGGTAAAACAGCCACGCTGCCTAACAGTATGTTTTTTACTTACCCGGTAAAGAACCTCAATTTTATGAAGCGCTATGTTTACCACGACTTTTCTATTGTGGTGAAAGACTTCGTTAACTTGTACCCGCTGATTCCAGGGTTGATCAAACAGATTGAAGCGCACAGTGAGGACTTTATTGAAGTCGCTCGCCGTTACAACGCTGTGATCGAGCGTCATGCTGGGGTAGATCTTCCCGGTTCAGAGCCGCACATTCATGTAACGAGTGGGGCAACCGGTGAGCAAGTGGTGCACTTCATGATTTTTTGTCCGACTGAACAAGCTTCTCATCTAGAGCAGGAGATTCGTCGCGACTTTATGGAAAGCTATGCTCAAGCGTTTCCAGAGAAGGAGTAATTTCTGCTCTCTGTTCATTGAACAATAAACAATAAAAAAGCCGATAACAGCGAACTGTTATCGGCTTTTTTGTATTAATGCATTCGCTATATAAACGAATAAGTTTTTGGGTTATTGGTTAAGAGAGTTCTTCGACTGGTAACCAATCAACCTGCACGCCAGCTTGCTCAAACATGTCTTGGCTGACTTTGATCTTGTCGCCCCAACGTGACAAAAAGTCTTCGCTTTGCGCTGGACAGTGAACCGCAGAGATACCCGTTTGAATGATCTTTGCAGCGCAGTTTGGACACGGGAAGTGAGTTACCCAGATTTCACAACCATCCAGATCTCGCTTAGCGAACAGAATTGCGTTCTCTTCTGCGTGCAGTGTCTTCAGATATTTCATCTCGCGCTCATCAGTGTCGGCACTATCTGATACGCCATGTGGGTATCCATTAAAGCCGACAGAGACAATGCGGTTATGTTTGGTAATTACGGCACCTACTTGAGTTGAAGGGTCCTTGCTCCATGAGCCGACCAACTCTGCCATTTGGTAAAAACGCTTAGCCCATTTTGAAATCATGTACATTACCTTAACGATGTATAAGACAAATTTTAGATATGAAGAATCATCATGTTAGACAATATCCTGTCAGACTAAAAGCCTAAGCCTAAGATTTTCCGGAAAAATGTAGCGCAATTGTAAGCTATTTATGTGCATCAGGTTGCTATTTACAAGTTGAAACATTTTGACTGGTAATAATTGATATTCCTCGGACAATCGTCGCAATTGTGTTACGTAGATTTTTATACTGTTCTATTTTTAACTAGCGACGGTATACCAATGCGTAAAAAGCTACTCCTGACCGCTCTGGCCAGCTCTATGATCCTTGTCGGCTGTGGGCAAGATGCCCAAAACGCCCAACAAGCGCCTTTACCTCTCGTAGCAGTACAGGATGTTAATGTTATTCCTCACCAACAAAGCAAGTCTTATATTGGTCGTATTGAAGCTGTAGAAGATACAGCGATTACGGCTCAGGTATCGGGCTACCTTCAAAACCGTCATTTCAAAGAAGGACAAATGGTTGAGAAAGGTCAGTTGCTTTACACCATCGAGCCCTCTTCTTTTGAAGCACAAGTGGCGAGTGCAAAAGCGTCGGTAGCGCAAGCGAATGCCAACCTTAAAAAGGCCGAATTAGATTTCAATCGTGGTAAAAACCTACTTCCTAAAGGCAGTATCTCTCAATCGGAATTCGATGCTCTTACAGCTGCCCTGTTAGGCGCTCAGGCACAACTTGAAGCGAACCAAGCTCAGCTAAACTCAGCTAACGTTCAACTTTCTCACACTCGCATCGAAGCGCCGTTTGCAGGCCGTATTAGCGATAGCAAAGTGAGCACCGGTGATCTTGTTTCTCCATCTTCTGGTGTATTAACCACTTTGGTAAGCCTAGACCCAGTTCATGCCGCATTTAGCATTAGTGAACGTGAACGCTTAGCGCTAGGTATGGATCGCATTGAAGGCGATGGCAGCAGCGATAAAGACCGCGTTGAAGTACAAATTGTTTTAGAGAACGGTGAAGCGTTTGAGCACCTAGGTAAGTTGGATTTCTTAGGCAACCGTATCAACCTAAACACAGGTACGATCGCGATGCGTGCTATCGCGGATAACCCGAACCAACAGCTTCTTCCAGGCCAACACGTACGTGTAAACCTTCGTGATAAGCAAGAGATCGATGTTGTGACTATCCCACGCCGTGCTGTTCAAACTGACCTTGAAGGTGATTTTGTGATGGTTCTGGTGGAAGGGGAAGGTGCTCCGGTTGCAGAGCGTCGTAATATCGAAATGGGTCGTCAGGTTGAAGGCGGTGTGATTGTTCATTCTGGTCTTGAAAAAGACGATGCGATCATCACACAAGGCCTACAGCGCGTAAGAAATGGAATGTCAGTGCGTATTCAGCCTTCAGCTTCTGAGAAAGCAGAGTAAGGGGCACAAGTATGCTAAGTCGTTTCTTTATTCAAAGGCCTAAGTTTGCCCTTGTTATCTCGATTATTCTGACATTGGCGGGGGCGATTTCTTTGGCCATTCTGCCCGTTGCAGAGTACCCAAAAATTAGCCCACCGTCGGTGAGTGTTTCTGCATTTTATACAGGTGCAAGTGCTGAGGTTGTGGAACAGGCGATAGCCGACCCCATAGAAACCTCGGTTAACGGTGTAGAAGACATGATCTACATGTCATCGAAGAGTGCGAATGATGGTTCTTACAACCTAAACGTGACCTTTGATGTCGGTACTGACCCAGATATGGCTCAGGTAAACGTCCAAAACCGTGTCGCTCAAATTGAGTCGAAGCTGCCGCAAGAAGTAAGAATGGTCGGCGTTACGGTGAAAAAGCGTTCTCCAGACCTGCTGATGGTACTCAACTTCTACTCACCAAACGGTAAGTACGATGACCAGTTCCTGATCAACTACGTTAACCTCAACATCAAAGACCAGCTAGCGCGTGTTAGCGGTATCAGTGAAGTAAACGTATTGGGTGGCGGTGAATACGCAATGCGTGTTTGGTTAGACCCAGAAAAGATGGCCAACCTAAACCTGACGACAACCGATGTCTATGCTGCGTTGGCTGAGCAAAACGTACAGGTGGCGGCGGGTCGTATCGGTGCCGCGCCATACAACAATCCTCAAGAAGTTCAGTTTAACTTGGTGACCAAAGGCCGCTTAGAGACTGCAGACGAGTTTGAGAATGTTGTTTTGCGCGCTAGCCAAGATGGTTCGACGGTTTACCTGAAAGATGTTGCTCGCATCGAGCTCGGTAAGAAGTTCTACGATGGTAACGGTAAATACCGTGGTCAAGATGCTTCTATCGTGACGTTGTCACTACAGTCGGATGCGAACGCACTTGAAAGTGGTAAAGCGGTTATGGCGATGCTAGAAAATCTTAGCCATAACTTCCCTGATGGTGTTGCCTACGAGGCGAGTTACGACACCACAGTATTCGTTGCTGAATCGATCAAAGGTGTAGTTAAAACGCTTATTGAAGCTATCTTGTTGGTAATCGCAGTAACTTACCTGTTCTTGGGTAGTGCGCGTGCCACCTTGATCCCTGTTGTGGCTATTCCGGTATCCTTGATTGGTACCTTTGCCGTAATGCAGATGACTGGCTTTACCATCAACACGGTAACCCTGTTTGGTTTGATCCTCGCGATTGGTATCGTGGTGGATGATGCGATTCTGGTTATCGAGAACGTTGATACCACCATGGCCAAAGATCCAACTATCTCTCCTCGTAAAGCAACACTGATTGCGATGAAAGAGGTAACCGGACCAATCATCACCTCTACCCTAGTACTGCTTGCGGTATTTATCCCTGTAGCCATGCTTCCGGGTATAACCGGTATTATGTATCGCCAGTTCGCGCTGACTATTTGTATCGCGGTTGTGATTTCATCTATCAACGCACTAACGCTATCTCCTGCATTGTGTTCTCTGGTTCTCAAACAGGGCGGTGGTAACACTGCGCGCTGGTACCAAGCATTCAACCGTGGTTTAGAAAGTGTAACTAAGAAGTACGGTCAAGTGGCAGGCTTCCTTGTTAAGAAAGGTGTGCTGCTATTTACCTTCTTCGTGGTGGCATTGGCAGCGGTAACTTACTTCTCGAAGACAACATCAACAGCGTTCGTTCCTCAGGAAGATAAGGGTATCTTGCTGGTCAACGTGCAATTACCTGATGCAGCTTCTTTGTCTCGTACAGAAGAGGTGACTGAACACTTGCTGGAAATGGTTGAGCAAGAACCAGGTGTTGATGGTGTGACGCTAGTAAACGGCTATGCCTTCATGACGGGTGCATCTGCATCAAATGGTGCTTCACTGTTTATCAAACTGCACGATTGGGATATGCGTAATGCACTTGATGGAGAGCACTCAGCACAAGCGATCTCTCAGCGAATCAACGGTCGTGCTGCGATGGAACTGCCACAAGCGGTAGTGTTTGCGATGGGACCTCCGGCGGTTCCGGGTATGGGCGCAGCGTCTGGCTTTGAGTTTGTACTAGAAGACACCTTGGGTCGTAGCCGAAGCGATCTTGCGATGGTAATGGACGATGTTATTCAGAAAGCCAATCAGCAGCCTGAGATCGCACGTACCTTCAGTACCTTCCGTGCTAACGTACCGCATTACTACGTCGACATCGACCGCGAAAAAGCGCAGCAGCTAGGTATTCCTCTGTCTGAAATCTTCCAAACACTGCAAGGTAACCTAGGTTCTTTGTACGTGAATGACTTCACCATGTTTGGTAAGAACTTCCGTGTAACCATGCAAGCCGACAGTGATCACCGCAGCAGCATGGAAGATCTGCAACGCTTCCACGTTCGTTCTTCATCAGGTGAGATGATTCCACTAAGCACATTGGTAACGCATGAGCAGATCTTTGAGCCAGACGTTGCATGGCGTTACAACATGTACCGCAGTGCTGTGATTCAAGGTCAACCGGCTCCGGGTTACTCAAGTGGTGATGCGATTGCCGCAATGGAACGTGTTGCTGCAGAAGTGCTTCCACAGGGCTACCAGTACGAGTGGACAGGCATGGCGTATCAAGAAGTACTAGCGGGTAACCAAGCTATCTTCGCGTTCGCACTGGCTCTGATCTTCATTTACTTGTTCATGGTTGCGCAGTACGAGAGTTGGACGATTCCGGTTGCGATTATATTGGTGGTGCCAGTGGCAACGCTAGGATCCTTCTTAGCACTTAACCTAACTGGCACACCACTTAACTTGTATGCGCAGATAGGTCTGGTTCTGCTCATAGCGCTGGCGGCGAAGAACGCAATCTTGATTGTGGAATTCGCGAAAGTAGAGCGCGAAGAGAAAGACGTGCCTATCGATGATGCAGCTGTGAAGGGTGGTACTCTACGTTTCCGAGCGGTAAACATGACCTCTTGGTCGTTTATCTTGGGTATTTTCCCGCTTATCTTCGCTGCGGGTGCTGGTCACGTGAGTCAAAACTCATTGGGTATTTCATTGATTGGTGGTCTGCTATGTGTGTTGTTAGCAGGTACTTTCCTAATCCCTGGCTTCTATGCGTTCGTTCAGCGTAAACGTGAGAAAGCACATGGCGGAAATACCAAACTTATTCCTCTCGATGATGAATAAAGCTATCTAAAATTAACCACATGAAACAAAAGGCTTAGCATTCGCTAGGCCTTTTTTTATATCCAAACGGAATATAAATGCTATCCGATATGCTAATTTTCTAAATATATTGCTGAGTCTATACTCTAAACTCGATCTTCTAATAAAATAGTGTTTTTTAAATAAGTGTTTGATATTTATTGAGATAACACCTTTCAGTGAACGTGTGTATGCTCGAAAATGTTTGCACAATATTGTGAAGTGTTTCAAAATTAGCGGGTTAAGTTACGTTATTTTGTGCATTGAGGTTCTTATGAAGGTCATTGATTTATTTAAACACCGTAGTGATAGTGTGTCGCCACAACACTCAGAGTTTATGCAATGGATGTCTCCAACTCTAAGAGAGTACTGGGGCGACTTTCTGAACCGCACGCAAAATAGCCACTTCTTTGCATGGGTACGCGACCATCACAAACCTGCTGTAAATGAAGATGCACCGATCCAGCCAGTAGCACCGGTTGAGAAGCCGATCGAGCTGAAACCTGAAGCACAAGCGGTTTACGATGAGCTGTCTGCACAGATCGGTGAAGTGATCCATACTGGTGATTGGATTCACGTAGGCCAAGATCGTATTAACCAGTTTGGTGAAGTAACGGAAGATATGCAGTGGATTCACACAAACCCTGAAAAAGCAGAATCTGACTCACCATTCAAAACAACCATTGCGCACGGCTTTTTGACTCTGTCTCTACTACCACGTCTAACAGATAGTGTTGATCCTGATAAGTCGCAATTCCCGACGGCAAAAATGGTGGTGAACATTGGTTTAAACCAAGTGCGTTTCCCATACCCTGTTAAATCAGGCAACAATGTGCGTGCTAAGAGTACTCTTACGAAAGTGACTCCTATCCGTAAAGGTCTTGAGATTGAACGTGAAATTCGAGTTGAGATCGAAGGCGTACGCCGCCCAGGTGCTGTGGTTGTTTCAGTTATTCAACTGCACTTCTAAACCAGAATAGTTGTTTAAGAATAAAAAAAGAGAGAGCCTTAGCTCTCTCTTTTTCGTTTGGACGTAAACTTATTTCACACGAGTGTATCCGTACTCTTCGATAAGATCTTGGCCCTGTTTTGAGCTTACGAACTTAACGAAGTCTTTGCTCTCATCAGAAACCGATTCTTTCTTGTAAAGGATCAGGAATGGACGAGCCAATTCGTAACTGTGATTTGCGATGTTTTTAGAGCTTGGCTCCACGCCATTAAACGAGATTGCTTTGATTGAGCGGTCGATCGAACCCACCGACACAAATCCAATCGCGTGTGGGTTGTGATTGACGATGGTTTTAACCATGCTGTTGCTGTTTACAACCAAGTTGTTTGGGTTGATATCTGAAACCATGCGGTCGTTGATGATTCTAGTCAGGCCCATTAGGCTTTCAAAACTGTAACGAGAGCCAGAAGACGCTTCACGTGTAACCACAGCGATAGGTTGATCTGCGCCACCAATCTCTTTCCAGTTCGTGACTTTACCCTTGTAGATATTGAACAACTGCTCACGAGTGATGTTAGTCAGCCCGTTTGAGCGGTTTACGACAACAGCTAAACCATCGTATGCAATAGGTTTAACGGTTAGGTCATCCGTTTGCTCTTGGTCGGTCAAACGACGAGAGCTCATCCCAAGATCTGTAACGCCTTTGTTCACCATAGTGATACCGGCCGTTGAGCCGATGCCTTGAACAGCGATGTAATTGTCAGCGTGAGTTTTATTGTACTCTTCAGCCAACACATCCATAACACGAGCGACAGAGGTCGAGCCTGAAATTGTGGTTTCTTGCGCCAGAACGGTTTGAGAAGATAAAGCTAGTGATAAAAGAGAGGCAAGAGCGACTCGTAACATATACAACTCCTATTAGATTATATTTGCCGCCTATCATATGTAGCTAATATGACATTTTTGTGAAACTCCATGCGGTTGAATTATGGCAGTTTGGTTCACATTTCATAAATGCCTGCTCACATTTCATAAAGTCTTGTTCGCTAAACGAAGAGTTCAGTTCTAAGCTCTAGTTAGGATTGTTCGCCAGACGAATTGGTGTCAAGGAGGGAAGTGGATGTCGGTAGTACAAATAGAGCTTAGTCGACTTCTACATGGTGCTGAAAAGCTATGTACTTCACGCAATCAAAGTTTGCCCGTTGAGCTAGGAAAATCGCTCTTTGAAGAGTGCGAGGGCGGTGTTGTTTTTTCGAAAGCTCACTATCTACTAGACTCATCCCATAGCGACTACACAGATGACGTAGCACGCGTCGTGTTTAACTCCAGCGATTCTACCTGGCTGGTGGAAGTACCCTTAGATGAAGGAGCGCAAGGCGATTCGGTTCTCTGGGGGCCTTATCCTTATCTATCTCGTTCAAAGGATTTGGAATTAATTCTCCACGAAATAGAAAAAGACCCAAAAACTTACTTTTGGGTCTAAGCATTCATTAATGCGTCCTTCCTGAATCGCCTTACCTTGTTTAAATCCCAATACCTCTATCTTGTCGCGTGACTTTGAGCGATCAGAGAACGAAAATCTTTCGGTGTTTTTCCATGATAGGTTTTGAATGCGGTACTAAAGTGTGCGGCACTCTTAAAACCGGATTCGTAGGCTATCTGAGTAATCGACTTGTTAGAGGTTCTCAGTTGCGTTGCAGCATGAGCGATTCGCTTGATCTTGAGTAGATTCGAGAAGGACAAATCTTCGGCAGCTAGGCGTCGTTTTAACGTGGCCGGCGACATCCCCATGTAACTGGCTAACGTATCGAGAGAAATATTGTCTTCAATGTTCTGCTCGATGTAATTAATCACCTTCTGGGTCACGGTTAGCTTTGAAGCTCTCCCAATCACAGCCAAAAGGGAAGGGTGCGCCTCAACCATCAGAGAGAGCAAGGCTAAACTCAATTGAGTGACTGCGTAGTCATTTTGAGTCGGCTCGCTGGCCAACGTTAGCAGCATTTCCTTGAGTTGGTTTAGGTGAATATCCTCAGCATCAAACTTGATGTATCGCTCTGGAGGGCGTACAGATTCTAGGTCACCAAATTGATTGATAAATTTTTGAAAAATTGAGAGATCGAAGTCTAGGCAGATGGCGTTGAATTCGCCGTGTTCAGTGTTAACTGATATTTCTTGAACTTCGCCGGAGCTATAGAGCGCAAATTCACCAGCGTGGAGAGAGGCTTGAGAGCCATTGGGTAATGCAAAAGAGATACTGCCTTGGCGAACGATAAAAATGCCATTTCTTGAGGCGGGGTATCGCTCTCGTTTCCTGGGGGTAAAGTTTCTAAACTGGGTGACGTTGATTGATGGCATACACACTTCTTTGACGTTCTGATTGCTCTAAATGCTTCCTCACTAAGTACAATATGCATAAAGTCACTTAGTGCTATTTAGAAATAATAGCTTGTTTTGTTGTTATTTTTTATGAGACGGCAATAAAAAAGGCGCTAATTATTAGCGCCTTTAGAAGAGTTGTTCAATAAGGGTTAGCTCGCTTGTTCGCTTGCTTCTTCCTCTTTGCTTGGTTGATCTGCAAAGACTTGAGTTGGCTTAGCGACTAAGCTGCGGTTTTCTTGGTTAACCTCAGAGAGAACGACTTCTAATACGTCTCCCAGTCTGTATACCATTTCTTTATCGATAGATACAGTGCCCATATCACCATTGCACTCAATTCTTTCTTTATTATCAAGAATGAGAGAGCCAGGGATAAATGCAGCAGCACCGTTCTCTAGTAGACGTACACGCATACCTGCACGGTTGATGTCGAAGATCTCTGCTTGGAAACGAGTCTCTTCTGCTGGTGCATTGGCAAGTGTACGAGCATATAGCCAATCACCAACGTTACGTTCTGCCATACCGTGGTGACGGCGATGTAGTGCCAGTTCTTCACCGACCGTTTCGTCAGGTGTTTGAATTGGTGCTTTACCTAGGATGTGAGCTTTCAACATACGGTGGTTAATCATGTCGCCGTACTTACGGATTGGAGATGTCCAAGTCGCGTAAATATCTAGACCCATCGCATAGTGCGGTGCCGGCTCATTGCTGATTTCACTGTACGCTTGGAACTTACGAATACGGTTGTCGTAGTAGTTGCTCTCAAGTGAACCTAACCAACGGCGCAGAGCTGCAAAACCTTCAAGAGAAGCGATTTGCTCTTCTGTGTACGGTGTTTCTGCCTGTGGGTTTACTAGCTCAAGCACGTCTGCAAGTTTGTCTGTCTTAAAGCCTGCGTGGCAGTTAAACACACCTTGGTTGAAGCTCTCTTTTAGCACACGGCCAGCACAGATATTCGCGCTGATCATAGCTTCTTCAACCAACTTGTTCGCACTACGACGCATGTCTGCGTGAATGGCTACTACGTCGTTGTCTTCGCTTAGTTCAAAGCGGTAGTCAGGGCGATCTGGGAATACAACAGCATTCGCTTCACGCCACGCTGAGCGAGCTTTAGCAAACTCATGTAGGTCAGCAACAATGGTTGCGATCTCTTCGCTCGGTTGCCACTTCTCAGATGCACCGGTTTCTAACCAATCGGATACGTTGTCGTATGCTAGGCGAGCATGAGACTTAATGTTTGCCGCGAAGAACTTGATATCGTCGCCAATCACACCGTCTTTAGAGACAGTCACTGTACAGCAAAGCGCAGGGCGCTCTTCGTTCTCGATCAGTGAACATAGGTTGTCTGCTAAATCACGTGGCAGCATTGGAATGTTGCGGCCCGGTAGGTAAATCGTGAAGCCACGATCGCGTGCTACTTTGTCCATCTCATCATCTGGTGAGATGTAAGCTGTTGGGTCAGCAATAGCAATCGTCAGTTCGAAATCGCCGTTCTCTTTTTTCTTCGCGTACAGAGCATCATCCATATCTTTGGTGCTTTCACCATCGATAGTTACGAAAGGTACGTGCGTCATGTCGATACGCTCTAAATCCGCATCGTCATTGATCTGCCAGTTATCGATGCCTTCAGGCTCACTGTTCGGTAGATCGTTCTGAGCAAGCGTTACCCACCAAGGTGCGATTTTGTCGTCCGCATCGGTGATTTTTTCAGAGATCTGCGCAAGGAAGCCGTTATCACCTTTTAATGGGTGCTGAACGATGTGGGCAACAACCCAGTCGCCTTCTTTTAGCGTTTCAGGGTTTAGGCCTTTCTTCGCCTTAGCTTTTAGTTGCAACTTTTTAAGCTGAGGGTGATCAGGTACAACGTTTAGGCGGCCTTTGAAAAGCTTAACGCGAGCGATAAATCGAGTAAGACCTTGTTCTACTAGCTCTTCTGGTTCAGCGACTTCACGTTCTTTCTCAGTACGGATGATCGCGACTACTTTGTCACCGTGAACACACTTCTTCATATACGGTGGCGGGATAAAGTAGCTAGTCTTGCTATCTACTTCTAGAAAACCAAAGCCTTTTTCTGTTGCTTTGATTGTGCCTTCCTTTTTAGGAAGTGTTTCTTGGATTTGTTGCTTAAGCTGAGCGAGTAGAGGGTTATCTTGAAACATCTTACTTTTATCTTACGAGAACAATTGAGCACACTATAATCATTGCGAGGCCTGATTACTACTTAAAGCACGTGACAGCGCAAATTAAATGGTGACAACGAATGTGGGTGACTTTGCACGATAGACCCTCATTTGAATGGGTTAACGTCAAATTTTGATGACAAGATAGCCAAAAATTCAGTAAATCAGAAAAATATGTGATGTATTTCAATTTTTTCTGGCTTTTTTTATGCATTTAAGGAATAATCCGCCTCCCTTAGACGTCCCTAATGGCTTGATGCGTTTTATTACTGCTTCGCAACTGAACGGAATCAGTATCTGATAGGATCAGTATTGGAATTGGTAGAGCTCCCGGGACCTTTTGTTTACTTAATATAGTGGGATCCCAATGTCCGAATCTGTAATTCAATTTAATGAATTAGCACTTAACGAAAACATCCTTTCAGCTCTTGATAGCATGGGTTTCGTATCTCCAACTCCAATCCAAGCGGCAGCAATTCCTCTTCTTCTTGAAGGTAAAGACGCACTAGGTAAAGCACAGACAGGTACTGGTAAAACAGCAGCATTCTCTCTGCCTCTACTTAACAAAATCAACCTAAACCAACACAAACCACAAGCAATCATCATGGCTCCTACTCGTGAGCTAGCGATTCAAGTTGCTGCGGAAATCAAAAACCTTGGTCGTGACATCAAAGGCCTAAAGGTTATCGAAATCTACGGTGGTGCTTCAATCGTTGACCAAATGCGTGCTCTAAGCCGCGGTGCTCACATTGTTGTTGGTACTCCGGGTCGTGTTAAAGACTTATTAACTCGTGACCGTCTACACCTAGATGAAGCACACACATTTGTTCTTGATGAAGCAGATGAAATGCTAAAAATGGGCTTCGTAGATGACGTTACTTGGATCCTTGAGCAAGCTCCAGAATCTGCACAACGTGTACTATTCTCTGCAACTATGCCTCCAATGGTTAAGACTATCGTTGATCGTTACCTACGTAACCCAGCGAAAGTTGACGTTGCTGGTACTAACCACACAGTTGACAAAGTAGCGCAGAACTTCTGGGTTGTTAAAGGTGTAGAGAAAGACGAAGCAATGTCTCGTCTTCTTGAAACTGAAGAGACTGACGCATCAATCGTATTCGTACGTACACGTCAAGACACTGAGCGTCTAGCTGATTGGCTATCTGCACGTGGCTTCAAAGCTGCTGCACTGCACGGTGACATTCCTCAGTCTCTACGTGAGCGTACTGTTGATCACATCAAAGAAGGTGTTATCGATATCCTAGTCGCAACTGACGTTGTTGCACGTGGTCTAGACGTTCCACGTATCACTCACGTATTCAACTACGACATCCCATTCGATGTTGAATCTTACATCCACCGTATTGGTCGTACTGGCCGTGCTGGACGTAAAGGTAAAGCGATCCTTCTAGTTCGCACTAACCAAATCCGTATGCTTCGCACTATCGAGCGCGTAACTAAGTCATCAATGGAAGAAATCCAACTTCCTTTACGTGACAAAGTTGCTGAAGCTCGTCTAGCTAAGCTAGGTGCAGAACTTGAAGCTGAGAAAGAGCACAAGTCTCTAGAAAACTTCGCTGAGCTAGTTGCTAAGCTACAAGAAAACCTAGAGATCGACCCAACGACTCTTGCTGCAATGCTTCTTAAGCGTCAACAAGGTAAGCGTCCACTGTTCTACATTGGCGAAGACCCAATGATCGCTGCAATCGAGCGCGATAAGAACCGTCGTAAAGAGCGTCGTGAAAACCGCGATCGTGACGGTGGCCGTGGTGGTCGTGACTTCAACAGCCAAGATTGGGATACATACCAACTGCAAGTTGGTCGCGAGCAAGGCGTTCAAGTTAAAGACATCGTTGGTGCACTAGCAAACGAACTAGGCCTAACTAAAGGTTCTATCGGTGCTATCAAACTAGACCAAGCAGCAACTTACGTTCAGCTTCCAAAAGCGATGAACTCTGAAACTGCTGGTAAGCTAAACAAACTACGCATCCGTCAAAAAGAAGCGGGCGCAGTGGTTGTAGACTTCAACGATTTCCGTGAACCACGTCGTGGTAACGGCGGCCGTGGTGGTCGTGATGGCGGTCGCGGTGGTTACCGTGGCAACCGTGAAGGCGGACGTGGCGGCTACCGTGGTAACCGTGACGGCAACCGCGAAGGCGGCCGTGATGGCGAGCGTCGTTTCGACCGTAACCGTGGTGGCGATCACCGTGGTAACTACCGTGGCGAACGCGGCCATGGTAACGGCAATGGCGGCCGTGGTCGTCGCAATGACCGTGGCGAAGGTTAATCTTAGAGATTACCTCGTATAGATAAGAAGAAGCCGAGCATCTAGCTCGGCTTTTTTGTACCTATCACTTTGTCGATTTAACAGCGAATACTGAGTTTATTATTTGCTTTTAACTTTCAAAGCCGAAAAATAATCTCGCATCTCGCATCTCGCATCTCGCATCTCGCATCTCGCATCTCGCATCTCGCATCTCGCATCTCGCATCTCGCATCTCGCATCTCGCATCTCGCATCTCGCATCTCGCATCTCGCATCTCGCATCTCGCTAGTAAACAAGAGGGAGCTTATCGCTTGAATGGAATTGCTGCGTCCAGGTAATAATGCTTGGTAACGGCTTTGGTGCGCTATAGAGGTAGCCTTGAATCAAGTCACACTTCATTGCCATCAATGCTTCAAGTGTCTCTTTGTTTTCTATCCCTTCGACAACAACATCAAATTTTAATCCATGTGCTAAATCGATCGAAGTTTCGACGATGGTTCTGTTCTTGGCGTTATCGGTAATATCTTGAATAAAGCTACGGTCGATCTTGATTTGATCAATCGGTAGTTCACTTAAGCGAGCCAGTGAAGAATAGCCCGTCCCAAAATCATCCAAACTAATGCGATAACCGAGTTGTTTGATTCGCTCTAAACGCGATTGGCTGTTTGGGATATCTCGAATGGCTGCAGTTTCTGTAATTTCTATTACGATGTTTTTGGTGATGCTTGGATTGGCGGCGGATGCCTGAGCAAGTAGTTTAAATACTTTACCGCCAATAATGTCTTTTGCAGACAAGTTAACGTGGATCGGTACCAGTATGTTTTGGGCGTGAAAGCGTTCGAGATCGTCAAATACTTGTTTGATAACCCAAAGCGTAATGTCAGTGATCTTGTTACTTTGCTCAGCGATAGGAATAAATTGAGCAGGGGAGATAAACTCGCCGGTTTCTGTCTGCCATCGAATCAGCGCTTCAAACTCGACAACGCGTTCTGAGTGCGGACATACAATCGGTTGGTAGTAGAGCTTGAACTGACCGTCGTCTAACGCGTGCTGTATCTGGCTTGCGATAGAGAGGTTGTGTTTCGCGCCTTCTATCATTGCAGGCTGATAAGAGACTAGGCTTAAACCTTGGCTCTTTGCTTGATACATACTGATGTCAGCAAAGTTCAGCAGTTGTGTCGTATCTTTCGCATCGCTCGGGTAACGGCTAGAGCCAAACACTACGCTGGTTGATACCTCAAACTGCTCGACGATAAACAGCTCTTTTAAGGCAAGTTCAATGTAGCTTACAAGCTGGTTAAGTTCGAATTGGGACTTACGATTAGTAATGATCACAAACTCGTCGCCCCCCAAGCGGGTGAGCAGTTCATCAGACCTAGTCAGTTTACATATTCGTTGCCCTAGTTGGAAAAGTAGCTGATCGCCACAGTGATGGCCAAGTGCATCATTAACCTGTTTGAAGTTTACGACATCGAACATTAAAACCGTAAAAGGCTCGCCTTGTTCAATGCGACTGGACATTTCTTGTAGGCAGTAGCTTCTATTCGGTAAACCAGTAAGAAGGTCATGACGAGCGTTGTAGTGCTCCTCTATTGCCTTTTGATTAAGCTCTGTAATCGAAGCTAGGCTAAATCGTAAGACCGTAACCACAAAGATACTGCCGAAGAACAGGATAAGAGAAACGCCAACGACCAGCGAATCAATATCATCGAGTACCAAAAGAGCGTCTAGAAATAGGCTGTAGCCGATAACAAAACCGACAATCAGGCCAGACAACAGTTTCCAGCCTCTTTTTTCTGTGATGTGACAGATCTTATGCGCAAAGACTAATCCGACACCTAGAATTATGATGCCTAGGGAGACCAATGCAGCAGCAAAAATAGACAAGAGTAACGTTCCTTGTAGCGTTATTTTACTTATACAGTTTTTTGTTCTGTAATTTAATTGTAGACCATGTGTTACATCGAGTACATATATTGTACATCCATATGGTGGATTAATGGCCGATTTAGATTGAAAATATCAATAAGAGACAAAAATTTTTTGAGCGCAAAGTCTATAATTTATAGATATATACATCTGGTTGAATTCAACTATTTTTTAATTTTCAGGCGTAAAAGAAATCAACTGATGACTAGGATCAACTAATTTGTGTTAATTTAGTTAAATACTCAAAACAAAAGTTGAAAGATTCAAAAATTATTGAATAATGGGCTTAACTAAAATTGAAGTAAAAGCTTCATCAAATTCGTACTGAAACAGGATCCATATCCAATGTCTAATTCGTTTGTTCTGGTTATTAACTCAGGTAGTTCTTCTCTTAAATTCGCTGTTATCGATTCAGTAACAGGTGATGCAGTTGTTAGTGGCTTAGGCGAGTGTTTTGGCCTTCCAGAAGCAGTAATTAGTTGGAAATACAATGGTGAGAAAGTTGAAGAAGCGATTACTGCTCCTGACAACCACCATCAACATGCAATCACTCGTATCGTTGCGCTGATGGAAACACTTGGTTTCTCTAGCGATCTTGTTGCTGTTGGTCACCGCATTGTTCACGGTGGCGAGAAATTTACGTCTACGGTTCGTATCAACGATGAAGTACTGGCTGAAATCGAAAGCCTGTCTGACCTAGCGCCACTGCACAACCCAGCAGGTGCAAAAGGTATTGAAGCTTCTATGCAAGCTTTCCCGCATCTTCCTCAGTTCGCTGTATTTGACACAGCGTTCCACCAAACAATGCCTCAAAAAGCATTTACAGGTGCAATCTCTGGTGAGCTTTACAAAGAGTACGGTATCCGTCGTTACGGCTTCCACGGCACAAGCCACTACTTCGTGAGCCGTGAAGCTGCAAAAATGCTGAACAAGCCAGTTGAAGAAGCGAGCTTCATCTCTGTTCACCTAGGCAACGGTGCGTCAGTATGTGCAATCGAAAACGGCAAATCAGTTGATACATCTATGGGCTTCACGCCACTAGCGGGCCTAATGATGGGTACACGTTCTGGTGACCTAGACCCAGGTGTTATTGAGTTCCTAATCAAAAAAGGTTGGACGACTGAAAAAGTATTTGAAACACTAAACAAGAAGTCTGGTTTCCTTGGCGTATCTGGCCTAACTTCTGATGCACGTGGCATCCTAGAAGCGATGGAGAACGGTCACGAAGGTGCGAAGCTAGCATTTGAAGTCTTCACTTACCGTGTTGCAAAATACATCGGCTCTTACATGATTCCACTAAGCAGCCTAGATGCAGTTATCTTCACAGGTGGTATCGGTGAGAACTCTCTACCAATCCGTCGTGAAATCCTAGCAAACCTAAAACTTCTAGGTTTTGTTGAAGACGAGAAGGGTAACGAAGATGCACGTTTTGGCGCTGCAGGCGTTATCGCTAAGTCTGAGCTTTTGGACGCAGTCGCTATGGTTATCCCAACCAATGAAGAATTTGTAATCGCTAAGCAGTCGGTAGAGCTTCTGTAATCTACTAAATAGCATCACAAATTAAAAAGCGAGCCTAGTGCTCGCTTTTTCGTTTTGTATGTCGGATAGGCTAAACCTAAATCCCTACACCGCAAACAACTATTATTAGATGCTTTGTTGTCTAAAAGTTGCTTTCAGCTTGCTCCCAGTTACCTAGCACCGCATAACTTGCTTCTTCGCCAAGCACACTTTCAAACTCCGCAATGTGCTCTATTTCTCAAGAATCTAGCATGCATAATTATTCATCAACCCAATGTGTTGTTGTTTTACATCACACTTATTAATAAAAGTGATGATACATACATTTATAAGTGTGATTCATATCTCTATTCACATTTTGATTACTTTCTAAGCTAAGTTGATTTTTATCCAATTAAACAGAAGGTTATATGATAAATAGAATAATAACACTAAGTGGCGTTGCATTACTTTGTTCAGCAAGTGCGCATGCTCAAATGCAAAATGGCAGTTTCGAAAACTGGGAAGGAAACGTTCCATCTGGATGGAGTGTAATTGATTCCGGGATTTCGGTTTCCCCCTCTACCGACCCTGTTAGTAATGGCAGTTTTTCGGCGCAAGTGGCAGTGAATACTGGTACTCAAAGTAATACCGATTTTCTGCAAACGATCAGTGTTGAACAAGGGAAAACTTATGATTTCTCTGTCGATGTTTACCACACTGAAGGTAATGTGAAAGCTCGCCTTTTTGTTGATGGCTATTTAGGTTACTCGAACAATGGTTTAACGAATCAGTGGCAAGCATTGACACATTCGTACAGTGCTACGAGCACCAAAGATATTGTTGTGGGCGTGCGATTTTATGATGATGCAGGTTTTGACGGATCGGAAGTTGTGTATCTAGATAATTTTCAGCCTACGGTGACTCCACCTACACAAAGCTGCAATGATAGCAGTGCCACGTTTACATTAGTGACGGACAACTATGGCTCTGAAACCAGTTGGTCTCTTAAAAATTCAGTTTCTCAAACTCTTTATTCTGGTTCAGACTATCAAAGTAACACCACAAATGAAGTGGAAATGTGTTTAGCAAACGGTAGCTACACTCTAGAAGTTAAAGACTCTTATGGCGATGGAATGTGCTGTAATGTCGGCAACGGTTCGTACAGTTTGTCGGTTAATGGAACCGTTGTAGCATCTGGCGGTGATTTCCAATCAAGTCAGAGTACAGAATTTACGGTTGGTGGCTCAACGACACCACCAACTGAACCACCAGTATTAGGCGAATATTACAAAGACGCAGAAGGCAAAACGGGCTTTGCTTTAAAAACGGCCTTGTATCAAATTATTGGCAACCATAGTAGTCAGGGTTACACCGCTATTTGGACATTGGTGGCTGAAGCTGACCTAGACGCATACTATGAAACAGATGGGTCGATTCTCGATATGTACTCAGAAAAGCCTTCAGGTTCAGATTCAGTCCAATTCACTAAGGTGACTGATCAATGCGGCCAATACAGCAAGGAAGGTGATTGTTACAACCGCGAGCACTCTTTTCCGAAAAGCTGGTTTGGTGGAAAAGTTGAGCCTATGAACTCTGATGGCCATCACCTATTTGCCACTGACGGTTACGTTAATTCGAAACGCAGTAACTGGCCATTTGGTGAGGTGAGCAGTGCAACATACACATCAAGCAATGGTTCTAAACTGGGTAGTGCAGCGAGCTCTCTTGGTTATGTGGGTACTGTGTTTGAGCCTATTGATGAGTTCAAAGGTGATTTCGCAAGAGCATATTTCTACATGGCAACACGCTATGAAAATGAAATCGCGAGCTGGGAAGGTAACTCTACAAGCTCAGATGCTGTTCTAGATGGAACTAATACCACCGTGTTTGAACCTTGGCTACTTACTATGCTTAAGCGTTGGCATTCTGAAGATCCGGTAAGCCAAAAAGAAATCGACCGAAACCAAGCGGTACATGATTTCCAAGGAAATCGTAACCCGTTTATTGACCATCCAGAGTTTGTTAGCCAGATCTGGGGAAACTAAACGGAATATAGCCACGATAGTAATGGTTTCGTGATTATTGAATAGAGCCCAATCCTTTGTTTGGGCTCTTTTTTTAGCCGCTTTGAAGGGCTTTTTCCGCCGCTTTCAGACCCATCTGGTAACCTGCTTCTAGTTTGTCTTTGTCGGTTGTTAACCTGCCAACTTCAAAGGTGTCGTCGGGGGCGATCACCTCAATGGTACAGTCGTGTGGTGGGTTGTTAATGAATGCTAGAGTTTGATTATATTGATCGGCACGAGTGATCATTGCTTCAGCGAGTTGAGGCGTTTTCTTCAATAGTTTTCGAACTAGCCAAGGCGATCTTGGAGGTCGCTTTTCATAACCTTGTTTTTGAGAGAGGATCACGGTGATCTTTTTGGCACCACGGTTGTAGGCCTCGATAACCGGAATCGAATCAACAACCCCGCCGTCAATCATTCTACGGCCATCAATGGTCAGGGGAGTGCGGTAAGCCATAGGTACCGAGCAAGATGCTTTTAGCAACTCTTCAAGATTTTCTTCGTCTCCGCGGGTATAAACAGCCGTGCCGTTATCAACATCTGTAGTAACGACGTGAAAAGGTAGTGGCTGCTCACTAAATGCTTGCATGTCATAAGGGTAGTTTTGCGCGATATGATCCCAGAGCCAATCGAGCTCTAATAAGTGTCCACCTTTAGCAAATCTCTTGAAGTCGATGAACTCTGGTCGGCAAGAGTAATCAGATATGATTGTGTAGGTTCGACCGCGTTGATTTGAAAGCCAAGAGGCGATGTTGGTCGAGCCTGCAGATACGCCGATACAGAAATCAAAAGGGTTGTAATTGTGGTCTAAAAAGCCGTCCAATACACCAGCAGCAAAGATGCCTCTCATCGCCCCACCTTCTACGACAAGGGCATGTTTCATTTCTTGTGTCATGGTTCGTTTATTCCCTAACGTTTTATAATTATGTTCCTTCAATCCGCTCTTACTGGCGGAGTATTAGCTCTATTATTACTAAATTAGTGTTCTGATGTGTAGAGGCAATAGTCAAAAGAACCGAAATCAACGGCTGTTTCGATGAGATAGAATTCAGACAAGGATCAGGCAAGCGAGCGCTTAACTCGCTTTCCATTGGAGAACATAAGGAGAACGATTGTGGGGTAGAGTGATGCTATTGCTTGCTATCAGGGTAATGGATAACGTTATGAAATACAGCGTTGTCTTTTCCGATGTTTTTGTAGCCATGTATTTGATTAGCATTAAAACGCACAGCTTGACCTGCTTGCAACAAATGCCACTCTCCATCAAAAAAGACAGCCATCTCTCCTGAAATACACAAGATATGTTCGGTAACTCCCAAGTTATGTGGGTCAGACTTATGTTGGTACTCAGGTGCCAAAGTCAGTTCGAAGATCTCAAAGCCTAAAGCTGGCTCGAACGGGAACAATAAACTGACAAAAAAGCCGACATTGTACTCTTCACGCCTTAGCTCGTTAGCATCTCGAAATAGACTCGTGAGTTCATTGTTCGAGCCCGCTGTAATAAAGCTGGAAAATGAAACTTCGAAACCCGACGCTATTTGCCAAAGTTTTGCTACGGTTGGACTGGACTCTCCACGCTCAATTTGACCGAGCATGGCCTTGCTAACTCCTGTCGCTTGCGCTGTTTTATCTAGGCTCCAACCCTTCTCTTTGCGAAGGCGCCTTAGATTGTCACCCACCTTGATTTCTGATTGCATATTTTCTCAACAAATTTTTTCGATAAATAAGTTGTGCGCTATAGCGCACAAGTGCTAGATTGAATCTATGGACGTTATAACGCACATGGAGAACGATTAACATGACTAAGCTAAAATTTTCCCACGTTACAACCGGTTTTATTGCCGTTTTTATCGGTTATGCGAGCGCTGCTGCGATTATCTATCAAGCTGCGATGAGTGCCGGCGCAACGGACGAGCAAGTCGCATCTTGGTTCTGGGCATTAGGTATTGGAATGGGGGCTACAACGATTTTGCTCTCGTTTTACTATAAGAAGCCGATCGTAACGGCTTGGTCGACACCTGGAGCTGCGTTGCTGATCACTTCCCTTGAAGGGTTGACCATGAACCAAGCCGTCGCAGTATTTCTTTTTAGCTCACTGTTGATCACTTTGGTTGGGCTAGCTGGCTTATTCGAGAAGATCCTTAAACACATACCAACGTCGATCGCTTCCGCTATGCTCGCCGGTATTCTGCTGCAATTTGGTTTGGGTTTGTTTTCCTCTCTCATGACAGAGGTTGAGATTGTTTTGGTGATGCTTACCATGTTTATTTTGGCAAGAGCTTGGCTAGGAAACCTACTGATTCCGACGATTTTTGCGGTTGCTCTGGGAATGTGTATCGTCATGGGTAAGCTTGATTTGAGTGAGGTTTTCATTGGTTTGACGGTCCCTGTGGTTATGGTGCCAGATTTCGAATTCTTCTCATTAATAAGTGTTGGAATCCCACTGTTTATTGTCACTATGGCATCGCAGAATTTACCGGGGTTTGCGGTCTTAAAAGCCAATGGTTATCAAGTGGATTCCTCCAAGGTGATTACCACTACAGGGGTGACGGGTCTTCTGCTAGCGCCTTTGGGAGGCTTTGCGTTCAATCTTGCGGCAATTACGGGTGCGATTTGTATGGGGCCAAATGCGGACGAGAACCCCAAAACACGCTATATGGCAGGGATATCAATGGGCGTATTTTATCTTTTGGCTGCGGTCCTCGGTATGTCAATGGTGTCCTTGTTTAGTGCAGTCCCTACGGCGATAGTTATTGCGATAGCTGGCTTGGCCGTGATGCCGACCTTACTAAATTGTTTGTCAGTATCAATGGCGGATGAAAGCTATCGAGAACCCGCACTGTTTACCTTTTTGTTTACTGCCTCTGGTATCAACCTAATGGGGATCGGCAGTGCCTTTTGGGGATTGTGTATTGGTTTGCTTTGTTGCGGGCTACATGACTATAAAATGCGCTCGTGTCAGACGAACAGTACTTCATCAACACAAACATAAATGCTCGGATCTGGATAAGGGCATGAAAGTTTCTACAGCGAGTTGATTTCATTAACTCGCTTTTTGTATAAATCGCGTTATTTGCTGTGCAGAGACTTGAGGAGCGTTGATATTTTATTCTTGTTATAATATAACAGTTGCCACTCTCAAATGTTCTAACTCTAATGGAAGCCACAGCATGTTGTCGAAACTGTACAAACGGTTAATCAGTTGGTCGATGCTCGTCATCGTCGCGCTGGGATCGACCGCTTCTGTTATTGGTGAGTTTCGTTCCCATAGTCTTTTGTCTTATAGCCCTGTAGGACATCATCACCATGATGATAAGCAATACAGTGTAGCTCACCATCATGCCGTGGAGCATCATGCTATCGATGAGTCTAGTCAGATGGCAGAAGGACTTGGTTTTGTTTCACATCATGATGCGAGTAATCACCATCATGATAAAGGTCATTTGAAGCCAGAGTTGATGATCACAAGCTCTCAACTTTTGAGCATCGTTAGAGAACCTCGAATTTCTGGTGACCCCAATTACAGCCCCTTCATTTTAGATCGCCCTCCTATAATTTCGATATTCGCCTGATTTCGAGCTGCGTTGATACGCAGCTAACACAGTTCAATTTATATCGGAGTTTGTATGAAGCAATCCTCTTCCCATGCGGTGAAGTGGCTCAACGATAGCGTTGGCACTCACATAAAAAATGGGGCGGTCTTTTTCATTCTACTTTTCTGCACGTTACTAAGCAGTGATGCCTTGGCACACGCCGTTGCAGAGGGTGATAAAGGCTATATTCAAGAAATTACTGGGACACATATTGTCTCTTTCATGTACTTAGGAGCGAAACACATGGTCACGGGATATGACCATATTTTGTTCCTGTTTGGTGTGATTTTCTTCCTCTATAAGATGAAACACATCGCGCTTTACGTCAGTCTGTTTGCCTTAGGGCATTCATCGACCATGCTATTGGGTGTCTACTTCAATATCGGCATCAACAGCTACATCATCGATGCCATTATCGGCTTCTCGGTGGTCTACAAAGCGATGGATAACCTAGGTGCATTTCAGCGCTGGTTTGGTGTTCAACCGAATACCAAGCTCGCGACCTTACTGTTTGGTTTTTGTCATGGCTTTGGCTTATCGTCCAAGATCATTGATTATGACATTTCACCAGACGGGTTAATTCCCAATCTATTAGCGTTCAACATAGGTGTCGAAATAGGGCAGCTCATGGCCCTTGGCACCATTTTGATCGTGATGGGCTTTTGGCGAAGACATGCGAGTTTCTATCGTCAAGCCTATTCGGTAAACGTAGTAATGATGAGTCTCGGTTTTATGCTTATCGGGTATCAAGTAACGGGCTACTTTGTCGCTCAATAAATAGAAAAGGAATTATTTATGTACAATTCAGACATGCCAAACAGAGCCGAGTTACCCACAACTAAGCAGCTCGTTCGTTCTACTGCTATCGCTCTTGTTGTGGCGGTTGTGACTTTAGTTACGGTTATCTTACCTGCAGAGTATGCCATTGACCCCACAGGTGCTGGCAGAATGCTCGGATTGACCGAGATGGGAGAAATCAAGACTCAACTTGCTCAAGAAGCGGAAGCGGATAGGGTGCGCGATCAAGCGGTAATCGTAGCAACTCCTGATACAAAAGCTGAACCGAAGCCACGTACGGACTCTCAACAGCAAGCAAATACTGATTCTCAAGAACAAGCAAGCACAGCTTGGAAAGACAAAATGATGTTGGTACTAAAACCGGGCGAAGGTGCAGAAGTTAAGCTAGTGATGACAGAAGGACAAACAGCGACCTTTGCTTGGTCAGCCAAGGGTGGTCCGGTTAACTTTGATACTCATGGCGATGGAAATGGCAACGCGATCAGTTATGAAAAAGGTAGAGGTGTACCGAACGATGAAGGAGAACTGGTTGCAGCGTTCACTGGACATCACGGTTGGTTCTTTAGAAACCGAAATGACAATACCGTTATGGTGATCATTCGTACTAAAGGTGAATACTCGGCGATGAAGCGAATGCTTTAAGTTAGATAAAAGCTGTTAGGCAAGGCCTACGCAATCAGTAAAGGTTGAACTGATGAGTAGGCCTTTTTCGTTATTGGCACTAATCTACGCTTGGTAACACTGCTAGAGCGGTTAGCTCTCTTCTGCAAGATAACATTCTTAATGTAAGTGACTATATTAGCGTTAAGCACTAAACGTTGCTGAAATAACTAATATGGCGTGCTGATTAGAAAGGTTATTTAGAGGATGTATCTGGTAACCGTATTTGAAAGTGAGCGCCAACAGAGGACTCTTGTTCTACTACTCTAATATCCCCGCCAAGTTTGTGAGTGATTAGGTTATATATAATGGAAAGGCCCAATCCTGTTCCGCCATTTAATCGATTCGTTGTATAAAATGGAGTAAATACTTTACTAGCAACATTATCTTCAATTCCCACACCATTATCTTGATAAGATAGGACTATATCTTTATCGGATTCTATGGCTTTTATATAAATTAGATTTTTGTCCTCTTTACTTAATTCAAAACCGTGAATACAGCTATTGTTTATTAAATTTGTAAGAATTTGTTCAAGAATCCCTGTATTTAAACGTATGTTTAAGTTTTCTGATATTTCGAGTATGAACTCTACATTATAAGAAGCATATATAGGTTCAATGCTCTCAATTAATTCATTCGTTACGTTTAAAACGTTTATATCATCCACGTCACCATGGTGCTCATGAACAGATGTCTGTTTGAATTGTTGGACTAACTGAGCTGCGCGCTCTAAGTTGGAGCTCGTCATCTTATGAGCAGGGCGTATGCCTTCAAGGAAGTCAACAAAGGTGTTTTCGTCAAGCAACTGGTTGTTGTATGCATTCTCAAGTTGGTCAATGTGTTCCTCCATTACCGACAAAGCAGTAATCGCAACTCCAAGCGGTGTATTGACCTCATGAGCCACGCCATTAACAAGGTGACCAAGCGCTTCCATTTTCTCCATTTCTACTTGATATTTCTGCGATTGCTCTAAGTTTTTCAGTAGCTGTTTGATGTTTTCATTTTGGCTTTGAACACTCTGTTGAAGTTCTAAGCCTTGTTGTGTGTGCGAGTTAAAATGGTGATTCATCTCCGCCGACTTTATTGTTCTCCCAATGGCGAACGCAATGCTAATGGCGAATTGAATACTGGATTGGTCTAGCTTAACTCGGTGCGGTGCTTGCCTGAGTAGTATAAATCCAATCACTTCTTGATTCAGCTTTACAGGCACTAGATACGATTGGAAATAGACAAAGTCAGGAATCTTAAGCCATTGGCCCTTCATTGCGTTGGTATGGGTGTAGGCTAAGTGACTTTTGCTATGAATTTGCTCCAAAAATACGCGGTAATCTTCTGACTTAATAAATTGATTTTCAGTGACTTTTGTATCTTCTTTGCGTTCTACATAAACGCAGCTGACGTCATTTTGGTCCGTTGTTAGCCACAGGCTCGCATCCGAAAGGTGAAAAGCAGAATTGAGCAGATTAAGGCTTTCTTTAGCCAACGAGTCGACATCCCCAAGGTCGATGCTTGGGTGGTCGAGAAGGGCATTCAATTTCTTAGTTAACATATTGGTGGTTCAGCTCTTTAGTCTGCATCAGGATAGTGTTTGCGAATTTCCATGATTTCAGCAAAGTGCTGAATCGCAACATCAGCGATTTTAGGGTCGAAATGAATCCCTTTTTGGTCTTCGATGAGATCAATAATATCTTGGTCTCGCCATGCTTTTTTGTAAGACCGTGCAGAGCCAAGCGCGTCAATAACATCTGCAATGGCCATAATACGTCCCTCAAGAGGGATATCTTCCCCTTCTAACTGGTTAGGGTAGCCGGACCCGTTCCATTTCTCATGGTGTGAAAGTGAGACCATTGCACCCATCTGAGGAATCCCATAGTTGAGCTTGCTCAATAGGTTATAGCCAATAGTTGGGTGGGTTTTCATAATGTCCCATTCCTCGTCAGACAAGGCTGCAGGCTTATGTAGGATGCTCTCTGGAACGCCTATTTTTCCGAGGTCATGCATTGGCGCTGCGTGCTTGATGATTTGAACGTGCTTCTTACCCAAACCGAGTTGTGTTGCTATGAATTCGCAGATCAAAGCCACTCTCAATACATGAGCACCGGTCTCTTTAGAGCGAGTCTCTATCGCTTCGCTGAGCATCAACATCAACTGTTGTTGAACTTCCTGAATCTCATGGTTAGACAATAGGTTCTTGAAGACCAAAACAAAGTTAGAAGTAAAATGAGGTAGCAGGCTGCTTACGCCTCTGGATATCGGCTTTTGGAAGTCAAAACCAATAGTAATATGTTCGAATTCATTGATTTTTAAGCAATGAAGAAGCCTTTTGTTGTTTACATCAATAATGGGCTTATCTGGTTTTGTCGTCGGCAAATCTACAATGAAGTCTTCAACGGCATTAATCGACTCACCTTCGAATAGCTCGTTCTCATCGGTGATTAAATACTGTTTTTTAACTGGTTGTGCGTAAGGCATATGGCTTTCAATATTGATAGCCAGCTGCAATTGGTCATGTTTTAGGAAGCGTTTTAACTCAGAATGTGCTGCACAAAGGAAATCTTTCACCTCTGAATGAGCCAAAATGGTCTCAGTTGAGGACAGTAACTGCTCCAACCTCTTCTGGTTGGAGGAGATAATTCGGATGTCTCGATAAGCACGAAGTGCCGTCAAAACAGAAGTTTTGAGACGCGTCGCATTTAGCTCAGTTTTATTTTTGTAGTCATTAATTTCATAGCCACTGATGACTTTTTCTTCAGGAGCTTGTCCAGGTTGTCCCGTTCTCAGAACTAATCGTATCTGTTTGTTGTTCTTTACTTCGCGAATCCAATGGATTAAATCAAGGCCTGCACTGTCTGTTTCCATCACCACATCGACCAAAGCTAGCGCGATATCTGAGTGATGATCCAATATTTCTTTTGCTTGCTGTGCCGAAGACGCAGAGAGGATTTCTATAGGACTATCTTGGAATTTCAAGCCTGTTAGCGCCATTTTCGATACAGCAATAACATCTGGCTCATCATCAATAAGTAGTACTTTCCATGGACGAATTGTTATTTTTGAGTCGGGCTCTGCCATGATTTTCGGGGAGCTTTCTTTCCCTTTCTGACTCACAGAAAAAAGAGAGTTGGGCATATTGTTATCCTTAACATTGAGAGTGCGGCTTTTAACTTAGTTTTGCCGTTAACTTCAATCAAGCTTTTTTAGAAAGTCAATTTTTGCGATTGGATTCAATTAAAATTTAGAACCTATTGCCACAAAATCAATTTTATCCGTCACTTAGTTTGACCAATATTCGTTTTACACCTAGTAATTAAGAGGTTGTTTTATTGTTATTCCATTGTTAGGTTAAATATTAAATTATGTATGTTTTATAAGAAATAACTTGTTTTGATTATGAGTTGCCCGAAATTAAAGCAATAGAGTATTTACTTAATTCGTGATTGGCAGTACTTCTTCATCAGAGGTTTGGAAGATGAGAGCATTTTTTGAAGTCCATTTAAGGTTAGTGATTACAGTATGGATAATCCTAATGTCTGTATTAGGGCTTCTGTATTTGATGAATTACATGAAGTTCGACAGTGTGATGTCGAATGTTGTTTCATCGAAGCTTGACGTTATCTCTTCTTCATTAAAAACCTCAATGGAACGTGTCGATCGCATGGGGATACCATTTGAATCGGCAGATAATCTTAAAGACCAGTTTAATCACGCTCGAACTCGTGAGCCAGATGTAACGGCTATTTCGCTGGTGGACCATAACGGTGAACTTTTGATTCACTCTTCAAATACTCAAGGTACACATGTCCCTCCTGAAGTGCTGCGCAGAGCACTAACTTCAAATGAAGTACGTTGGTCGTACAACAACGATGCTCAGCTATACAGCGGGCTTCAGACTTTCGATAGTTTTGGAAACCTTTCGGGCAGCATAGTCATCGAGTACGACAAATCTGCGCTGTTTGGTGTTTACGCTCTAGTTAAATTGCACCTCTTAGAAGCAACGGTCGTCATTTTCCTGACAACAGCTCTGATTGTTTTTTTAGTGGTAAGGCTAGGCTTCGGTGATGTTGCGGGTGTTATTGATCTTATCCAGAAATATTCCAAGGGCGATAAACAGCTTTTAGATAAAGCGCCACCAGGCACTATGAGCCAGACATTTGCCGATCAGATTAAACAGAGTGAGAAGATGAAAGCAGAGGTGTCTGCTGAATTAGAAAGATTAAAAGAGCTTTCAAAGAAGCAGGAGAAACAAGACACCGAGGTAATTAAATGAGTAGAGTTCAAACTATGGCGGGCCTAATCAACAAGCGCCTAATCTGGATTACTATTGTCAGTGCATTTCTTGCCTCTTTTCTAAGTGCGGCTTACACCTTGGTTGAGTTCAACTTTTCAATCAAGCCTGAACTTCTTAAGAAAGCGAATGCTATTGCGCAGAACATTCAAGACGATGTTGAACTCGCGATCGATGTCGGTATTCCTTTTGAACAAATAAAAGGGATGGACGCATATCTAGACAATACGCTTACAACCTACCCAGAGTTAACCTTTGTTGCGATTACGCAGAATGAGGATGTGCTTTATCGTTCAGGTGCGGTCGAAGCGCTTGATCCAACTTACGCGGTGGCGTTTGAAAAAGTCTCGAATCAATATTTGTCCGCTACTTTTTTGGAGCGATTGATTGTCGTCTTCAAAGAGTTGCCAAACTTGCTACCTTCTTTGTTTAGTTCCGACAACGCTCAAAGCGATGTCTTTCAGCTCGCAATTCAAGGTGCGGAAGAGGTGTCAGGTCGCGTATACGTGGGCTTGAGCTCAACTTTTGTTCAGTCTCAACTGACGGATATCTTTTTCGACATCGCGATTGTACTGATCGCAGTATTGCTGGTTTGCTTCGAAGTAGTGATGGTCGTGGTGATGTTTTATGTATCAGGGCCATTAGAAGAGTCTGAGTCAATACTAAAGCGTCAGGTCAAAGGGGACTTTTCCGTTAATGAGAGAACCAGTTCCCACGGTGTAATTGGTCTGTTCTCTCAGCGTCTAAACGAAGACTCTAAAGATCTCCAGTCTCGCTTTAAAGCTCTGTTTTCTCGATTTATTTCGTCGAAATCTGATGTCGACGGTCATGCTGAATCAAATACGGTCACTTCCAAGTTATCAAGTATCTCAGAGCGATTTAGCTTAGAGAGTAAACTCGGCTTTCACAAAGGCAACATTGTTGATGCCCGAATCCCGCTCTTTGTTTTCTCGTTTGCAGAAGAGCTTTCAAAATCTTTCATGCCGCTATTCGTGAATGAGTTTTATAAGCCGACTAGCTGGATTTCAAAAGATGTGATGCTTGGTCTGCCAATTTCCGTCTTCATGTTCGTGATTGCAGCGTGTACTCCATTTGCTGCCAAGTGGGTTGATCGTTGGGGACAGAAGCAGCTCTTCTTACTAGGTTTGATTCCAGCGATTGGTGGTTATTTCGGATGTGCCTTTGCGCAAGACAGCATGGATATCGTGATCGCTCGTGGTGTGACGGCCTTTGGTTACGCGATTATCACCATCAGCTGTCAGAGTTATATTGCAGCTGTTATCACTCCTGAAAATCGAGCAAAAGGCATGTCGATTTTTGTCGGTGTATTAATGACGGCAACGATGTGTGGCACAGCTTTAGGCGCAATCATTGCTGACCGTATCGGTTATCAGCCGGTGTTCTTACTCTCGGCATTATTGGCCGCATTTGCAGGCTTCTTAGCATGGCGCATGTTTATTGGCGATGTTTCTGGCGATAACGCTAAAGGTAAGGCAGCAGCTAAGGGTAGTGTTTTACTGTTGGCTAAAAACTTGCGCTTCATGGCAGTGATCTTGTTCTGTGCTATCCCAGCTAAGATTGTGCTAACGGGCTTCCTATATTTCTTGGTTCCTCTTTATCTCGTGTCTCTCGACGCTAGCCAATCGGAAATTGGTCGCGTCATGATGATCTACTCATTGGTGATCATTCCGTTGAGCCCTATAGCTTCAGGCATTGCGGACCGCACTCAGAAAACAAAACAGCTGGTAGTTTTGGGCACCTTGCTATCTGGAGCAATACTCATCTCGATGTACGGTGATGATTCAATATTTAAGATCTTACTGGCCGTAACACTCATGGGTATTGCGCATTCAATCTTGAAAGCGCCACTTATCGCTTGTGCACTTGAAGCATCAGAAGCGACACCTGAAGTTGGACGTACTGAAGTACTTGGCTTACTTCGTACATCAGAGCGAATTGGTAGTGTTATTGGACCAATTTTGGTGGCCTCACTGTTGATCAGTTACAGCTTTGGTGAAGCGATGACCATAGTAGGTGGTGGTATTTTCCTAGCAGGTATTGCCATGTTTATGATTCTTAGAATGCCAGAGCGCACAGCGCAGTAGGGTCGTCATTATGAATAAGATAATCACACTGCTCATCGCCCTTATTGTCTCCAGTTCAGCACGCGCTAAAGAGCCGAAATCTGTTTATATGACAGTTTGGCGTGGTTGCGAGGAGGCGTGCCAAGGATTCTTTGACTATATTAAAACCAATAACTTACCGATCGAAGTTACCTTAAGGAACGCAGACCGGGATAAAACGAAGTTGGCAGAGTTTCTTGAAGAGGCGAAAACCCTCTCTCCAGACTTGGTTGTGACGTGGGGAACCAGTGTCAGTAAGGCAATTATTGGAACCCGAGAAGAGTTTGGAAACAAGACTAAGTTAGGTGACATACCGGCTCTATTTATGATTGTGGCTGACCCTGTAGGTGCGGGCATTATTGACTCCCCACAAACGTCAGGCCGTACGCTAGTCACTGGGATTCGAAATCGAATTGATGAAGAAGTACAGATCCGTGTTATGCGCGAATACTTCCCTGTGAACAAGATAGGCGTGGTGTACTCCACAGCAGAGCTCAACTCCAACTTGAATACCCAAAAGCTACAGAGCTTAGAACAGAAGATGGAATTTGAAACCTTGGTTGAGACTTACGAGCTTGATGAAAATGGTAAACCGTTGCCTGATCAGTTTGACGCTAAGATGCAGAAACTTGTCGAGCAAGGAGCCGATGTAGTGTACGTCGGTTCAAGCTCTTACAACCTAGCGAATCGTGATGAGTTCACAGCGGCTGCTGTTGCTCATGGTCTGCCTGTCGCATCTGCTTACGATTCAATGGTGACAAAATCGAACGCATTGATCTCGGTATCGAATAAATACTATCGAGTAGGACAACTCGCAGCGAACCAAGCTGAGAAGGTGCTTTTTGAGGGCGTAGAGCCGGGATCTCTACCTATTGCTGAATTAAGCAGCTACTCAATATCGATCAACATGGAAGTAGCAAGGAACATGTCTATCTTCCCTCCGATTCAATTGCTGCGGTTTGCCGAACTGGTAAACGCGGACATGAAGTAAGGATCGAATATGCAAGGATCGCACTACACACTGAAAATTGAGGAGGTTCAATGAACGAACTGATTGAACCTCAAGGCAGTTTATTGGTGGTCAAAAACTCAAAGAGTAAAGAGTTTGTCGCTTCTGAGTTATCAGTCTCTGAAGCCGTTAGCGACGAATATGAGTTTCAGGTCACGGTATTGTCGACCAGCTCTAGCGCCGAAGATTGGATTGGTGAGCCGATCGACTGCAATTTTTACACTGAAACCGGTACAAGTCGCAAAGAAGTACGAACATTTAAAGGCTATGTGGTAAAGGCTCAGGTGCAATCGCAACGTGTCGATTCATCGTATTTTGGCGTCAAGCTGACCGTTCAGCCTTGGTTTTTCTTGCTCAAACACTCTCGTCAGTGTCGTGTTTTCCAAGAGGCGAGTGTACAGACGATCGTTACCAACATCTTTGATGACTTGGGTTTCAAAGGCGACTATAGCGTCAAGAGTATGCCGTCGACTAAGCGAGAATACTGCATTCAATTCAACGAATCTGATTTCGATTTCGTCACTCGATTGCTGGCGGAAGAAGGTGTGCACTATTACTTCGGTAAAGACAGCAAAGCAGACACCCTCTATTTGCAACAAGCTTCTAAACCATTTGCTTCAGACGATAGCGTCACTGTTGATTATGCGGCACAACCGTCGGGCGATTATGAGGTGCTTGATACTTGGCAACGAGAGAAGCGTTTCCACAGTGCTTCACTCGAAATTGCTGGTTACGACTATAACCAAACCAAACTGGTAACGAGTAAAGCGAAGAAATCGAAATATACGCTATCGAACAACTCAAAGCTTACCGAGTATCGTTACCCGTCAGCAAGCCCTGCTGGTAGTTACACCGACTTAGCCAGTGCTTTGGTTGAAAGTCAGCGCGGTCAATTGGACTCTTCATACGATAGAGCTTATGCCAAAACCCAATCATCAGATGTTTGTGCAGGGCACTTTCTAAAGTTAGCGGGTCATTCAGATACTACTCAGAAAGGTAATTATCTAGTCTCTGAGCTGCGCTATGAGTTTGATGAAAAGAGTGGTGACTTAAAGGCTGAATTAACCTGCATTCCAGAAGACCAAGTCTTTTATCCAGCCGGAAAAGACAAACCTGTTTTGCATGGTCTGCAATCTGCTTTGGTATCAGGTAGTAAAGATGGTGAGCCAGCGAATGACGCTTTAGGGCGTGTAAGAATTAAGTTCCATTGGGATCCTGAGAGCGGCGATAAAACCAGTTGCTGGGTGCGTGTTGCTCAAGCAATGGCAGGCAATGGATATGGTGCTCAATTTTTGCCTCGCGCGGGTCAAGAAGTGCTGGTGAGTTTTATCAATGGCGACCCTGATCAACCAGTGATCGTTTCAAGTGTTTACAACAGCAAACATAAGCCACCTTATCCAACCGCAAACACCACTCAAAGTGGCTTGATGACGAAGTTGGCTGGCAAGGCGAATGAAATCAAACTCGACGATAAGAAAGACAATGAGCTGTTTGCTGTCAATGCCGCAAAAGATATGACGCGTGACATTGTTAATGATTACACCGAAACCGTGGGCGGAGAGTACAAGTCGACAGTCACTAAAAACGTCACGCAAACCATTGAACAGAAAAATATTCTATCTGCTAAAGAAGGTATCGAGCTTTCTACAGATAAGTCGTATGCCCTTAAGGCAAAAGAATCTATTACCGGAGACGGTAAGACGATCACTCTAACTGCGGATGACACCCTGACTCTTAAAGTGGGCAGCAGCAAGATCGTGATCAGCAGCGATAAAATCGAATTATCCAGTGGCACTGTGGCTATCAGTGGTAGCTCAAAAGTCTCGCTAGATGGCGGCAGCCTTAGCCAATCGGGCACCTCAGTTAGCATCTCATCAAAAGGCTCTTTAAGCGCTAAGGCCAGCACATCGATGTCACTTAGTGCATCTACGAGCTTTGCCGCGAAAGGCAGTACTGGAGCCAAGATTCAAGGGCTTAACGCAGAGTTAAAAGGGGACGTTACCGCCAAGGTTTCTGGAGCAGCAACCGCTGAGATCAGTTCATCAGGTCAAACTGCCGTGAAAGGCACAATAGTGATGGTGAACTAATGAAAAAGATCCCGTACAAGAATTCAGCTCAGATACTTGCTCATTTTGAATTATCAGAAGAAGCAAGCGCATTGGTAAACGGAGAGACGTTACCAACAGAGGCGATCGCTAAGTTGCAAGAAGCTGGTTTGAATATTGACCTCACCAACTACCTCGCACACGCGTTGCCAATGCGAGAGGCGGTTTGGTGGTCGGTACAAGCGACGTTGTTAAGAAAGGCTGATTTAACTAACCAAGAGCTGAAGCTCATTAACGAGAGTGGCAAGTGGGTGAAAGAGCCCAACGAAGCGGCGCGAAGACACATTGAAAAGACATTAGAGCCTCTGCCAAATGAAAGCTCAGCGAGATGGGTAGGTCAATCCGTATTTTGGAGTGGTCAAGGCAGCATTGCACCTGCAGATTTGCCTGTCGTAATGCCTGCCGATCTTCTTTACGCCAAAGCTGTGGCAGGCGCTGTAAACACAGCCGCCGCTTTACCTGAATGGTCTGGGTATAAGGCTTATTACAAGAAGGTGTTCAGCAGTGCCATCGACATCGCCAATGGTGGCTCTGGAATGATTAGTGAAGGAGGCCAATGATGCCGTCTGCCGCAAGATTAACTGACATGCACACTTGCCCAATGCAAACACCGGGTACTCCGCCAATTCCTCATGTGGGAGGGCCAATTGTAGGGCCGGGCGCAGTCACTGTACTGATATGTAAATTACCAGCGGCAAAAATGGGGGACTCGCTGGTTTGTGTAGGACCACCGGACAGCATTGTAAAAGGCAGTGCGACGGTTCTAATCAATAGCACTCCGGCTGCACGAATGGGCGACACAACAAGTCACGGGGGCAGCATTGTTTTTGGTGCTCCGACGGTTCAAATAGGTGGGTAGTTGAAAGGACTAACTATGAAGATGGTGAGTGGAGGGAACGATGCCAACGCATACTCTTGAGGGAGTTATTTCTCAAACAACGTTTTGGGACAATGACCATAAGCGCGAACAGATAGAAGAACTTGTCGAGCAAGCGAAGCTGGCTAACCCCAAGCTGCATGCTTTTATGCTTAATCTTACTCGTAAAGTAAATAATGAGTCAGGTAAGGCGATTGCCTATAACCGTGGGCCTTTGAAAACGCGTGAGCGTATCGCGGCGAAATGTGGCATCACTAACTGGGATGACCCTACAACAGATAAAACGCAGGGTGTTAAAAAGCCTTTGGCAGTAAAGGACATCGCTCGTGCAACGATTGTTTTTAGCACTATCGCTCAGATGTTCGCATTCCGAGACTATATTTACACGACACCTGAATATCAGGCGATCAAAGACAAGCAATCAGATGCTGTGAAAGATCTCTGGGAAAAAGAGATCCTAGACCAATACAAAGACGTGAAGTTTTTCTTACAGGTAGAAATCGACTTTTCAACTAAGGTCAACAACGTACCTACGCCTAAGAAAACGATCCCTCATATTGTCGAACTTCAATTAAACGTGAGTCAGATGGCTTGGGGTAAAACCTATGGTCACGCTTTCTACAACCTTTCACGCCTTGCTTATATCGATGGTAAGCAGAAGTTTGTTTGGGACGATACGAATTGTGTCATCACCGTTCCTGCTGATATTTCAGGAAAAGTAGCGAACAAGCTAAGAACGGCTATTACTCACTGTCGAAGTATTGCCTGTGGAGAGCAGGACGTACTGTTGGCTGCAAGCATCCTATCCAAGATGGTCTCAGCGAAATTCAAACTTCCTTCGTCTAAGGAGTGTGAATCGTTACCGGCGGCTCAACACTACAGCTACAAGAATCGTAAGAAACCTCTCGTGATTCAATGTGGTCCTTATGATTACAAAAAAGCGGCTAATCAAGACTCTAGTAACGCGCAAGCTTGGGCCATTTCGTTTTTGGCAAGCTTTATCTGGGCGAACTTCACCAAGTCTCAGCATAAGCCTGGTGTGACGGGTACAGCAGCCAATTGGCATGCGAAGTAGTAAGGAATCAATGAATGTTTGAAGATTTGCTGACACCGATTTCTGATGAAGCACCTTGTGGTGAATATCTAAAAGATAATCGCTCGCTGTTTCGTGGCTACCGTAATGAATTCAATATGGCGCAGTCGTCATTTCGTCAGCTAATGGAAATTCCCGATGCTCTAGAAGATGCAGAGCTAGTGGATGCGAATTTCGCGAACTGGCAAAAGTTGTCGGACACCTGCTATCAATGTCTGAAAGAGAATTCGAAAGACCTTGAAATCTTCTCGTGGTTCACCGTTGCTCAGTTGTTTGGGCCAGAGCCGTTCCAGAACTTGTCGAGCTCGCTGAGAACTATGGAAAGCGTGGTCGAAAAGTACTGGGACACGCTAAACCCGGTATTACCAGAGAAGAAGCGTAAAGGTGACACTGAACAGCAACAAGCGGTTGAAGTGGCAGAGCACAGAATCAAACCTTTGCTACAGTTGATTGGTGATACCGCAGAAAGTGGTTTGTTGTACATGCCGCTTCAAATGTTAGCGCTAGTGGGTGATATCGATTACGGCAGATTCTACAAGAATGAAAAAGACGGCACTTTAGCAACATTAAAAGCTGAAGCGGTGTCGGCTCTGGCGAGTGAAAGAGGCGAGGTTGAAGCTCGTATCTTGGCACTGGGTGAGTCTTTAGAGGCGCTAACTCAGCTTGAAACATTGATTTCAAGTAAGTGTGGTGACGTCGGTGCTCAGGCTCTGAGTTTCCGTTTTGTTAAAGAGTCTATTGAGCGATTAATTTCAGCACTTCGATACCTTGTTGGGGAACAGTTTGCTCATTGGCCACTTGACCCTGTAGTCGAAACGCCGGCTGAACCAGAGCCTGCGGAAGTATCATCAGCAGTTGACTCCGCTGTTGTAGATGCTGTCGCGGAGTCACCGACCACGCCCGCTGTATCTCCAGTTACTGTTGCAGCTCCCGCTGCTCTCAGCTCACCTGCAATCGCGACTATGGCAACAGCCAGTGCAGCAGCGACTCGTGAACAAGCATTGGCAGATCTGCAGGTGATTGCCGACTACTTTTTAGAGAATGAACCACACAGTCCAATTTATTTACTACTTAAACGAGCGATACGTTGGGGAGGAATGTCATTACCAGAATTACTCGAAGAACTGGTCGGCGATAACAACGCCGTACATCAAAGAATCGAACATCTAGCTGGACTTGAGAGTGCTGAGCATAAAGCAGAACTCAAAGCGACAGCGGTACCACAGCCTCAAGTGGTCATGCCGCAGGAGACAGTTCAGGAAGAAGTGAAAGCGCAGGAATCGACCTCTACCCCAAGCTCTGATTCAGGGCTCTCCAATATTGAGTGGTAGCGGTTACTAACAGTCAAAAATGACAAATCATAGAAAAGGGAATAATCATGGCTTCTATTTACATGCGAATTGATGGTTTAAACACGATTAAAGGTGCAGCAACAATTGGTGATATCGGTGGTAAGAAAGGCTTCTTCGCTATCGATAACATGAGTTGGGGTGCAAACCGTGGCGTAGCTGTTGATGTTGGTAACGCAAACAACGCCGACAAGGGTATGGTTTCACTGGATGCAATCCATGTTTCTCGTACATCAGACGGTGCGTCTCCTCACCTAACGACATTCCTATTCGCACCAGGTGCAGAAGGTAAAACGGTTGAAATCCTGCTGACTAAACCATCTCGTGATGGTGCGGGTGCAGATCCATACCTTGTATTAACTCTAGAGAAAACTCGTATTGCTAGCTACAACATTCACGGCTCTGATGGCCAGCTACCAGTAGAAGATTTCTCACTGACATACACCACGCTGACTAAGGTTTACTACCAAGAAGGTGACGGCGGTAAGATCGAGAAAGGCGATACTGTTAAGTTCGATTGTACCACAGGCAAACTTGAGTCTAAGGCGGCTTAATTTTGATTAACAGGGAGAAGTAACGTGGCTTTAAATTCACAACACAAACGTGTTAGCAAAAACCGGGTAAGTATCACTTACGATGTCGAAACCAATGGTGCAGTAGAGAACAAAGAACTGCCGTTTGTTGTCGGTGTTATTGGGGATTTTTCTGCGCATAAAGAAGATCGTGAAGATTTAGAAGAGAGAACGTTTTACCAGATCGATAAAGATAACTTCGACACTGTGCTTAAACGTGTAGGCCCAGAGCTAAAGTTGAAAGTAGACAACACGCTACAAGATGACGATAGCCAATTTGAAGCCGCTTTATCTTTCTCTTCAATGAAAGACTTCGAGCCAGATGCGCTCATCGAGCAAGTTGAACCATTGAAAAAACTTGCTGAAACACGTCAGCAACTAAAGACACTCCTTTCAAAAGCGGATCGTTCTCGTGATCTAGAGAAGCTATTGAAAGAGGTACTACAAAGTGCAGATCAGATTAACGCACTTTCTAGTGAGTTGGGCGTAGAAAGCAAAGGAGATGAGTAATGAGTTCTGAACTAGAAAGCCAAGCGGGTGGAGAAGCAGAAGCGGCATCGGCGAGTCTATTAGACAGAGCGATTGCAGCGACTAACCAAACCCCGGCTGATACAACCAAAGAACTGTTCTCCGTACTGGCAGAGCAGGCTCTAAGCGGCACTGTTACCTGGGATAAAAACGTTTCTAAAACGATAGAAAACGCGATTGCTCAGATCGACCAACAGATGTCTAAGCAGCTTTCACAAGTGATGCAAAACGATGAGTTCCAAAGGCTAGAAGGCTCTTGGCGCGGATTGAATAAACTCGTGAAAGAGAGTGAAACCGGTCAGTCGCTTAAGATCAAACTGGTCGACTTTACCAAAGATGAACTTATTGAGCAGTTTGAAGATGCGCCTGCAGTTGATCGTAGCCCGCTATTCGATGCGCTTTATCAGAAAGAGTTCGGCACGGCTGGTGGAGAACCTTATGGTGCACTAATTGGTGACTACAGCTTCAGTCATAAAGATGAAGACGTAGCGCTACTGAGATACATGGGTGAAACAGCGGCAGCAAGCCATGCTCCTTTTGTTGCAGCAGCTAACCCTGAAATGTTTGAGTTTGATTCGTTTGAAACCTTCGATGAAGGTAAGCCAGTGGCAGCTGGTTTCGACTCTCCAGCGTACGCTTCTTGGAACGCTTTCCGTGAAAGTGATGACGCTCGCTACGTGGTATTAACTATGCCTCAAACGCTTGCTCGTCTTCCATATGGCGAAAAAGGTCTGGCAACTAACTCATTCAATTATGAAGAGCTAGCAACAGACGCAGAGGGTAACCCTAAACCAAGCAATAATTCAGAGTTAGTTTGGTCTAACGCTGCTTTTGAGTTTGGCTTGAAAATGACTCAAGCTCACACGCAATTTGGTTGGTGTACAGCAGTTCGTGGCCTAGACAATGGCGGTAAGGTTGAGAACCTACCTAACCTGACGTTTAAGTCTGATGCTGGTGATATTCAGCAGCAATGTCCGATCGAAGTTAACTTGACTGATGAGCGTGAGAAAGAGCTGAGCGATCTTGGATTCTTGCCTTTGGTTCACTACAAAAACACCAACTACGGTGTGTTTATTGGTAGCCAAACGACTCAGAAGCCAAAAGTTTACACCGATCCTGATGCAACCAGTAATGCAGCGATCTCTGCACGTATCCCTTACATCATGGCAAGTAGCCGTATCGCACATTACCTAAAAGTAATGGGCCGCGATATGTTGGGCTCGAACCTAGAAGCAACGGATATTCAGAAGCAGCTGCAAACGTGGATTGATCAATACACGAACTCTGGTGCTGTTGGTAACTCTGAACGTTCTAAAACGCCACTGTGTGAATCTCAGATTCAGGTTGTGGAACAGCCAGGTAGACCGGGTGCGTACTCTGCTGTCGCTCACCTAAGACCGTGGTTGCAAATGGAGGAATTAACCACTTCTGTCCGTATGGTAACGAAGATCCCAGGTTAATCTGGAACAACAGCAAGCACGAATGGATTGATGGATGTTTGATGAGAAGCTGCAAACGGAGTTTTGCGAATTGAATAGTGAGGACAGTGCGTATCTGCATGATGCGCTCTCTTTGCTATTCCATATTGATGCAGAGATGCTAAGTGATACTGGTTTGTTATTCGCCGGTGTCACTCGCCTCATTGCGGAGATAGATCGTCGTATTTCAGAGCAGCTGTCTCACATCATTCATCATCCTAGTTTTAGTCAATTGGAGGCAACATGGAAGGGCGTAGAAACCCTTGTCATGCTTCCAGTTAACTACCAAAAAATACGAGTTAAATTGTTAGATACCTCGTGGGGAGAGCTTTCTCATGAGCTTAATAACGCCGTCTCTTTAAAGAGAACCAGCTTATATAATTTGGTCGCCAACAGAGAGTTAAACACTTCTGGCGGTCAGCCTTTTGGCATGATAGTCGTCGACCATGCTATCTCAATGGATGTCGATGACGACTATGATGATCTCTACACATTAGAGCTATTAGCCTGTCTAGGCGAGCTCTGTTTGTGTCCTTTTGTACTGTCTCCAGAAGATAACTTTTTTGGCGAGAGTGGCCCTGACTGGCTATCTGATACCAATCGAATAGAAAAGATCTTAGATGGACCGGATTTTGTCTCTTGGCAGCGTTTAAGAAGTATTAGCCAAGCCAGATTCATCGCTCTTGCGATGCCACGTGTTCGCTTGCGTGAAGCGCACTCTTTTTCATCTTCTCGTCGCATTGTTTTTTCTGAATCAGCACAGATGCAAAAGGGCTTGTGGGGCAGTGCAGCTATGTTGTTTGCCTCGATTGCGATGCGAGAATTTAATCGCATCAATTGGTTTGGTTTTATGAAGTCGCGCTGGCAAGACAAGTTGATCGGCTCATTAGTGAATGTCCCGCAAAATGGCGTGGGCACGCCTGCAACATTCACTCCAACGCCAGAACTCAACATATATACCGAGATGGGTAACTTCTACGCAGACCAAGGATTTATTCCTTTGTGTCATAGCACCACCACCGATAAGTATTTCTTCAGAGGTAATCGTTCTATTTGGGATAAGGCTCGAGATGATGCCGACCTTGTCGCAGGCCAAGTGCAAACTACACTGATGATCTGCCGCATCGCTCATTTCTTGAAGGTGCAAATCCGCGGCATGATCGGCAATTTTCAAAGTGCAGAAGAGTGTGAATTGTATCTGAACAACTGGCTGCAAAAATACACCAGTAACTTGTTCAATGCCGATGAAGCAACGCTTGCAAAATTTCCACTTAGTAAGAGCCGCGTAGAAGTGAAGCAGGTGAAAGGTGAGAACGATCGTTACGTGTGTAATGTACTCGTTCAGCCCCAGTATCAGTTCGATAACGTGTGTGGTGAAGTATTGCTTTCAACAGACCTTGGCACGGAAGAGTCATTGTTTGCTTCTGGAGGCCGCGCATGAGTTTCTGGAAAACCTTTGTTAAGAAAAGCAACACCAGCTCGGATCGAGATGATCTGCTCGAGTCTATTCATTATCAATTGACGACGTTACTCAACTCGGAAGCGCCAATGCGTTTGATTCCG